>PTKZ01000036.1 GCA_002938205.1 Alphaproteobacteria bacterium MarineAlpha5_Bin5 | reverse complement strand
TATTGGTGTTTGGTTTTAAATCAACTCGATGTAGATGATCGGCTGATCTAAAGCCAATATATCCAGGGTGTCTCCAAAATTTTCCCTTAGATGTAGTCTCCCAATATCCCCCTTTTAAAATAATAGTAATATAAGGACACATATGATTATGAACACCATCTCCGTGATCATCATCTAACATTCTATGGATTAGAATATTAAAGGGAAACCAGCGGGGTCTATGTCTAAATAATACATAATATCTTTCTAACCATGGTTTAGCCTTATCAAACTCTGGATGTGATGGCCCTCTATCTAAAACAGTTTTTTTTCTTCCAAGTTTTTCTAAAATTTTTAATAACATTTATTATCTAAGGCTTGCTTCTATGTTTCCTCCGTCAACAGTAATGATATTTGCTGTTGTTTTATCTAGTAAAAGTTGAACATAAAATGATTCCGCAACATCTTCAGCTGTAACTTCTTTATTAAGTAAATTGCTCTTTAAATAATCACTACCCTTTAGTCCTCTAGCTTTTGCTCTCTCATTGATCATATCTTTTGTAAGTAATCCACTTTGTATTCTATCAGCATTCACACCATTAACTCTAATATTATGTTTACCACATTCAAGAGCATACTGTTTCATCATAAATAATGCACTAGCTTTAGCTATACCATAAGGGCCAAAATTTTTTCCTGGGTTAATTGATTGTTTAGATAAATTGATTGATATTGAACCTCCAAAAGATTGATTAATCATTATCTTAACCGTTTCTTGAATAATATAATGATGCGAATAAAAATTATTAGCCATACTAGTTTGTAAGATTTTTTCATCAAGATCCTTCATTAGACCCTGAAATGCTGATCCAGAATTTGAAATTAAAATGTCAATACCGCCAAATTGACTAACAACTTTATTAATAGATTTAGTAACTTCATTCTTATTACTTAAATCACATTTAATACACATACATTTATTATTAATTTCATTATCAATATTTTTAAAATTTTTATCAAAAAGAATTACTTCAATTTTTTCATTTAAAAATTTTTTTGCAATTGCTGAGCCAATTTTTCCTGCACCACCAGTAATAATAGCAATATTACCTTCAAATTTTTTTCTAATTTTAGAATTAAGTTTAGCTCTTTCAAGAGGCCAATATTCCATTTTAAAAATTTCTTTTTCTTTAATGGATTTAAATGTAGATACATAATTTGAATCAATAATTGATTCCTTCATTGAAAGAAAAATATCATTAGAGATTTTTTCTTCTGCCTGAGTCAGTCCTATAGAAAAATATCCTAAATTAGGAATTATGATTATTCTAGGCAAAGGATCTGAAATTTTTGAATTCTTAACAGTATGTTTATACTTTTGAAAATATTTTTTGTAATCTGTTACATATTTCATAATACTATTTTCAATAAATATATTATTAATGCTCTTAATAGAATCTATGATAAGGGGTTTTGCTTTAATTCGTATGACATGATCTGGTGTCACAGGACCTTTGTTAAATAGATTTTTTAAATTTTTTAAATTACTAAATAAAATATCTTCTTTGGTACCGTGATATTTAATGATCCATTTAGTTTTAGCGATATTGTAATAAGTTTTTCGTAAGTAATTTTGTAATTTGCCTATATTAAAATTATGGTTTTTTTTATTAAAAGTATTTATTCTTTTTGATTTAAACTTATTTTTTTTAATATAATTTTCAGCTAAAGTTACATATTTAATCATTCTATTATAACTTTCTTCTGCAGTTTCTGCGAAAGTAAAGATACCGTGATTAAGTAAAAGTAATCCTTCAACTTTTTTATTTTTATTATAAATTTTGTAGCATATTTTAGCTAAATCAAAACCAGGCATAACATATGGTACGATAGCTAGTTTCGTCCCAAATATATTTTTTAAAATTTTATTTGAATTATCTAAATTTACCAAACTTAAAATGGCATTTGAATGAGTATGATCTATATATTTATGAGGTAAAAAAGCATGGAGTAAAGTTTCAACAGAAGGATTTGGAGATGACGGATTTAAAAGATTATTTCTCAAAAAATTAACCATTTTTTTATCTGTCATTGTATTAAATTTTAAAGTTTTAATTAATGAATCTAAAAAAACTGTAGGCATACCTTTTTCAGTAAGATTTGACATATCCCAACCACTACCTTTTACATGGATAACATTAATATTTTTATTAAAAATATCTTTATGAGTTTCTTTTAAAGATGTGTTTCCACCACCGTGTAGAACTAATTTCTTATCTGATCCTAGTAAATGCGTTGTATATATTCTTAAGGCAAAATCTTTGGATATGTTTTTCTTTGCATATTCTCTAATATATTTATTAGCAATTTTTTTATTCCAATGATTTTGCATATTAATTATTTAATTTACTTATTGATGATGATTTTGCATCAATAATTCCTTTTTCAGTAATCAATTTAGTAATATATTTAGCAGGTGTAACATCAAAAGCATAATTTGCACATGTAGCTCCTTCTGGGATTATTTTTACTTTTTGTAACTTATTATTTTCATCTAATCCTTGAATATAAGATACTTCTTCAGCATCTCTTTCTTCAATAGGTATATCTCGAATTCCATTTTCAATATTAAAATCAATGCTTGAAATTGGTGCAGAAACATAAAAAGGAATATCATTATCAAAAGCTGCTAGTGCCTTAAGATATGTTCCTATTTTATTACAAACATCTCCATTACTAGCTGTTCTATCAGTACCTGTTATACAAATGTCTATTTTTTTTTGCTGCATTAAATGTCCTCCTACATTATCTACGATAAGAGAATTAGGAATATTTTCATTTAATAATTCCCAAGATGTCAAACTAAAACCTTGATTCCTTGGTCTGGTCTCATCGACCCATACATGAATCGGTATATTATTTTTATGAGCTACAAAAACAGGAGCAAGAGCAGTTCCCCAATCGACAGTTGCTAACCATCCTGCATTACAATGAGTTAATATACTTACAGGTTCATTGTTTTTTTCGTAAATTTTCTTAATTAATTCATAACCATGGTCGCCAATGCTTTTGCAATTATTAATATCTTCTTCTCTAATTTGATTAGCTAGCTCTAGAATCTTATTAGGTAAATGATCTTTATTTGTATCTCTAATATTAATCATTATTTTATTTAAAGCCCATGATAAATTCACAGCTGTTGGTCTGGTTGCATTAATTTTTTCTGCAGATTTTTTTAAGTAATCTAAATCAGAATTTTCTTTTGAAGCAACATACATTCCATAAGCTGCTGTAACTCCTATTAAGGGAGCTCCTCTTACTTGCATTTCTTTTATGGCAAAACAAACTTCATCAACAGTATTAAGTTCTAGAATTTTCAATTCAAATGGAATTAAACGCTGATCTATAATCTTAACTTTATCTGTTTCTTGTTCATACCAAATAGTAGTTAAGTGTTTATTTTCTACCAACATTATTTTCTCTTTTAAATCTTTCTAAAATATTTGATAATTTTGCTTCTGTATCTCTATTCCAATTCTGATATTGAGTAACAATCGATGTATCTAATATTTTTGAAGTACTATCTGAAGAAAAATCTATTCCTGAAAAATATTTATTTGAAAAATTTTCTATAAAATTTTTAGATTTTTCTACATTTTTATGCATTGTATCTAAAAGCATTTGTAGGTCCACTTCTTCATGTTCTGAACTCCATGAGTCAAAATCAGTCACCATGGAAATAGATGCGTATCGTATTTCTGCTTCCCTTGCTAATTTTACTTCTGGCATATTTGTCATTCCTATTACATCACAATTCCAACTTTTGTATAATAATGACTCTGCCTTACTTGAAAATTGTGGACCTTCCATAGCTATATAAGTTCCTCTATAAGAGTGCTTAATATTAAGATTTTCTAAAATATCTTTTGAGAGATTCATTAAAACTTTACTTGTTGGTTCAGCCATCGGTACGTGAGCAACTATACCATTTTCAAAAAATGTTTTTATTCTATTTATTGTTCTATCAATAAACTGATCAACTATAACGAAAGTACCAGGATCTAAATTATTTTTCAATGATCCAACAGCTGATAATGAAATAATATCTGTTACCTCAAGCTGTTTTAAGCATTCAATGTTAGCTCTATAATTTATTTCTGAAGGAGCAAGTCGATGACCAACCCCATGTCTTGATAGAAAATAGATTGTGTTACTATTTATTTTACCTTCTATTATTTTACTTGAAGGTTTGCCAAAAGGAGAAACAAGATCATGTTCAACAACCTCTTTAAGAATATCTAAATTATAAATTCCACTGCCGCCAATAAAAGCTAATTTATTTTTTGACATTTTTAGGACCAATGTTCTTAATCACTTTAATAGTTTCTTTTTTTAATTCCTTTATTGATGGTTTTATTATACTTATTTTATCAAAATTTTTAATATTGTTATTATAACTTTTTCTTAATGCTTTGCAGGCAACAATTCTTAGCTCTGTTCCTATATTAAATTTTGCAACGTTAGTCATTCTAGCTATTTTACTACGCATATTATTAGAGATACCGCTACTTCCATGAAGAACTAAAGGTAAATTAGTTATAGTTTGAATTTCTAAAATTTTATTATAATCAATTTTAGCAATTTTGGATGTTTGTAAATGTGAATTTCCAACCGAAATTGCCATTGCATCAACTTTACTTTTAACAGCATACTCTTCTGCTTCACTAATGTTTGTGATCTTAGAATTTTTTCCCTTAAAATAGCCAACTTCTCCAATTTCTCCTTCTACAGAAATATTGAATTTATGAGCAATTGTAGAAATTTTTGAACTTATACTAATATTTTTTTTTAAAGGCATTCTTGAACCATCAAACATTACAGATGTAAAACCATTATCAATACCTTCTTTGCATTCTCTATAAGAAAAACCATGATCAAGATGGCAACAAATAGGAGTTTTTGTTTGCTCAGCAAGGTGTCTAAACATTTTACCTAAAATGGGTATAGGGGTAAACGATCTACATGAAGGTCCTGCTTGAAGAATAATTGGTATTCCTATTTCATCAGCAGCCTCTGTAAATGCAATAGCATCTTCCCATGTAATTACAACAAGCCCAGCAACTGCATAATTATATTTATTTGCTTTATTTAGTAATGTTTTTAAATTGACTGCAGTCATTACTTATATTTTGCAATCATATCTTTAATGCCTGGTATTGTTTCAACTTGATAAGCATGTTCTGGTTGAAAAAATTGGACTAAAGATCTTTGTGACAATCCACCTAAAATTGTAAAGTAATACATTTCATAACCCGGTGCCACAACACATGGGTGATAACCTTTGTCTATAACAATAGTAGAGCCGTCTATAATATGTTCAGCTTTACCAATTTTTTCATCAACTTGCTGAAATAATTGAAAACCAAAACCGTTATTTGGACGAAAACGATAGTTGTAAGTCTCATCATGACGAGTTTCATCAGGTAATCTATCAGTATCATGTTTATGTGGAGGAAATCCAGACCAACCTCCCTGCCCTACAGTATATAATTCGTTACAAAGCAATCTACCAACTTTATCATGATGTTTAGAGCCTAAAATATGTTTTATTTTTCTGTGTGTTTTTGTATCATCAGAACCATATTGAACCATATCAATCTCATCAACTCTAACAGCAAAAGGTTCGAAAGTTTTGTTAAATTTTGCACCAGCAATAAAAACCTCTGAATCGTTCACAGCTACAAAAGATGCTTTTGCTCCTGAAGGTACGTAAACTCCTTCTGGCTCTCCATCCCATACATCTTTAGTTCTAGTACCTAAATTATTTACATTAAAACCTTCAATATTAACATTGATCGAACCTGTTGCTGGAACAATACATGTTTCATATCCAGGAGTAAAATATTCAAAGGTTTGATCCCTATTTAATTTAACAATATTAAAATAATTAAGTGGAACTTTTTTATCTTCCATATCAACAATTGGTTTATTTTTGTTATCAAAAGGTGGTATATGCATTTTAATCTCCTTTACTTAATTTATTATATTTCATAAATTCTAATATTTCATTTAAATTTGGCATTGCTGGT
>PTKZ01000035.1 GCA_002938205.1 Alphaproteobacteria bacterium MarineAlpha5_Bin5 | reverse complement strand
AAACCAAGAAATTATAAGAGAAAATATAGATATCGAAATTGCATACAAAGGTGATATTTGTAGAACTCTTTTATCAACCATCAATATTCCAGAATTGTAATAATAAATTATTATCAATAAAAGAATTCCAGTTATAAAAGTTAAGTAGCTTTGCCATTTAAAAATTACCAGGTTGCTTAGATATTGAACGGGCGGAGATTTTTTTAGTCTAGATAATTTGTAATAATATCCTGAATGCATTAAATAACCTTCACCATCAATATCTGTATTTGAAATATTTTTATTAAGTTTATTGTCTAAATAATTAAATAAAAAACTATTACCAACCCACAAAATTGCGAACAATACATGGCCCCATCTTAATACTAGCTCTAACCACTTAAGAGTGTAAGGTAATAATTCCATTTTTAATATTTTATTTTGTCAGTTTTTTTGTCCCAAATTTCAAAGGCTTTCAAACCTTCTTGCCTCATAATTTGTACCATAGGAATTTTTCTCTCTTCATTATTTTTTTTTAATTCAGAGTAAATTATTGGATCTAAAAAATCGATATTATGTGCATCTTCTCTCGTGTTAGCATAGTATACTTTATCAATGTGGGACCAATAAATAGCTGACAAACACATAGGACAAGGTTCACAATTCGAATAAAGTTCATGACCAGATAAATCAAACGTATTTAAACTTTTACAAGCCTGCCTTATAGCTGTTATTTCTCCATGAGCAGTTGGATCGTTAAAAAGTGTAACTCTATTCATTCCTTCAGCTATAATTTTATCATCTTTTGTAATTACAGAACCAAAAGGACCTCCTCCACTATCAATACTTTCAATTGAAAGCTCAATAGCTCTTTGCATAAATTTATTTTTCATAATTTTTCCTTATATGATTTATACTGAATAAAATTGCTTCAGGCGTAGCAGGAGCATTAAGTTTGGGTATCACCTTATAATTTCCTACTGAAGCAATTGCATCTTTAATTGCAAAAAATACAGACATTCCTAACATTAATGGGGGCTCTCCGGTAGTTTTAGATTTGTTAACAACATTTTCTTTGTTGATATTTTTAAAAATTTTAACATTAAATTTTTCTGGCATGTCATTTACAGCAGGTATTTTATAAGTCGATGGAGAATGAGTAGTAAGCTCTCCATTTGTCTTCCAAATGATTTCTTCAATTGTTAACCAACCTGCACCTTGTACAAATCCTCCTTCTATTTGTCCTTTTTCAATTGCTGGATTAATTGCCCTTCCATGGTCATGTAATATGTCTACACGTAATGTTTTATTTTCACCAGTTAAAGTATCAATTAAAACTTCAGAAATCGCTGCACCATAACAAAAATAAAGAAATGGTCGTCCTTTAAAAATTTTATTATTAAAATGTATTTTTGGAGTTGAATAAAATCCTGAAGATGACAGTGAAACTCTATTAAGATAAGCCTCTTTAATTAATGAATTGAATGAAAATACTTTTCCTTTAAATTTAATAGTGCCATTTTTATAAATAGCCTTATCATCTCTTAATTTATATTTTTTTTTTACAAATAAAGCCAAATTTTGTTTTATTTTATCTATTGCATTAATTGCAGCAGCACCATTAAGATCTGTTGTAGAACTTGCTGCAGAAGCGGAAGTATTTGGAACTTTGTCAGTTCTGGTAGATGAAACTTTAACTTTATTATAACTTAAACCTAACTCATTAGCCACTAATTGGGCAATTTTTGTATAAGTTCCCTGTCCCATCTCAATTGCACCTGTGGATACATGAACACTTCCATCAGCATAATAAATATGCACTAAAGCTCCTGCTTGATTAAGGTGAGTTGTTGTAAACGAAATTCCAAATTTAACTGGAGTTATTGCTATTCCTTTTTTCAAATATTTATTATTTGAGTTAAATTTAATTATTTTAAGTCTTCTATTTTTATAATTGCTAGATTTAATTAATTTAGAATAAATTTTGTTAATAACATTATCTTCAATTTTCATTCCATAATGAGTAATGTTTTTTTTGTTTTTTTGATAAAAATTAATTTTTCTGATTTCAGCAGAATCTTTTTTTAAATATCTAGCAACATTATCAATAATATTTTCTATAATCATCATTCCTTGATTTCCTCCAAATCCTCTGAATGCTGTCGAAGATGAAGTGTTTGTTTTGCAAAGATAATTTTCAACTAATAAATCTGAAAGATAATAAGCATTATCAATATGTAATAAAGCTCTTGAGTTGATAGCTCCGGATAGGTCTGGTGAAATTCCACATCTTGATAATAATTTTATTTTTACACCTTCTATAATTCCGTTATCTTTAAATCCCACTTCATAATCAGCGTGAAAATCATGTCTTTTGCCTGTTATTATTATATCGTCATCACGATCAACTCTAAGTTTGACAGGACGTTTGGATTTTTTTGAAAGCAAAGTACAGATTGCAGCAAATATAAAGCTTTGAGTTTCTTTCCCTCCAAACCCCCCTCCGACTCTTCTGACCTCTACATTTATTGTATTATTTTTTTGGTTAAGCATCTTGGCAATGATTTGCTGGGTTTCGCTAGGATGCTGCGTGCTTGAATAAATTTTAAAATCATTATCTTCTTGTGGAATAACAAATGCAATTTGCCCCTCAAGATAGAAATGTTCCTGACTACCCAGTGTAAACGAGTCATTAAAATAATTGGCAGCTTTACTAATTTTTTCTAAAGGATTTCCTCTTTTAATTTTTCTTCCTTTTAAAACAAAAAGTTTTTTTCTAAATGCTTCTTTCATATCTATAATTGGCTTTAGAGTTTTGTAAATTATTTTAGCTTTTAAAACTGCTTTTCTTGCAAGTTCAGTAGAAGTTGCTGCCACAGCAAACAAAGGTTGACCAAAATATTCTACTTTTTTTGGAAAAATAGGATCACCATCATATACAGCTCCAACGTCATTTCTTCCTGGAATGTCCTTGTGGGTAACCACTGAAATTACTCCTTGACTTTTCCAAACTTCTTTTAAATCTAGTTTTTTAATTATTGCATGCGCTTTTTTACTATATCCAATTGCGCCATATAGTGTGCCCTCTGGTTCTGCTAAATCATCTATATAATTAGCATGTCCACTAACATGTTTTTTTCCACTTTCATGAGGCCTAATTTGTTCTATAAAAGAATTTGAATTCATTTTAAGCATTTAATCTTATTAATTTATTTTGTTTAATTTCTAAGAAAAATTTTTCCAATAAATTCTTTGCAACCTCCATACGATATTTATTGCTAGCTCTAGCATCTGTAATAGGTTTGAAGTCTTTTTCTAATAATTTTTTTGCTTTATCTATATTCTGGTTTGATAAAAAAGAGTTTAAAAGTATTTTTTCACATTTAAAAGCCCTTTTTGGAATACTAGACATTCCTCCATAGGCAATTCTAATTTTTTTTATTTTATTATTATTAATCTCAATACAAAAAGAAGCGCAAACGGATGAAATATCATCATCAATTCTTTTAGATATTTTATAAGCTTTAAAAATATCTTTTTTTAAAAAAGGAATTCTTATTGAATGTATAAATTGTCCTTTTTTAAGTTTTGTTTTACGATAACTTATAAAAAAACCATTTAATGGTAATATTTCAGTTTTATTTTTATCTTTAATTACAATTTGTGAGTTAAGTACCAATAACAAGGGCAATGTGTCTCCAATTGGACTTGCAGTTGCTATGTTTCCTGCAATAGTACATATATTTCTAATCTGAACTGATCCATATCTTTTTATTATTTTAGAAAAATCGGAAAAATATTTTGTAATAAAATTCTCAAAATTTATCAAAGGCGTTGATGCTCCCACTTCAATAAAATTATTTTTTTTTTTTATATAATTTAATTCACTAATCGAATTCATATAAATTAATGAATTAAGATCTTTTCTTTCTTTAGTAACAATTAAAGAAACATCTGTACCTCCACTAATTAATTTTGAATTTGGATTTTGCTTAAGAATATTTTGTAATTCCCTAACTGTTTTAGGAGCAAAATATTTTTTGTTACCGCTAATTATACTAATATTTCTATGTTTTATTTTATTTAATAAATTTATAGTAATTTTTTTATTTCTATTAAAATCATCAACTTTACTTTCTTTATTCAAACTTTTGGCTGCATCAATTATAGGTTTATATCCGGTACAACGACAAAGATTGCCTTGGATTGAATCTTTAATAATTTCCTCTTTATAAGATGAATAATTTTTATACATAGCAAACAAAGACATAACAAATCCTGGGGTGCAAAAACCGCATTGAGATCCATGATAATTGACCATTGCTTTTTGTACCGGGTGTTGTTCTCCTTTTGAAATTAAATCTTCAACTATTATAAGTTGTTTACCTTCCAAACTTGGAACAAATGCAATGCAAGAATTTATTGCTTTATAATTTATGCTATTTTTTTTTAGCTCACCTATTACTACAGTACAAGCACCACACCCACCTTCGGCACAGCCTTCTTTTGTTCCTGTTTTTTTTAATTTTGTTCTTACATAATTAAGTATGGTCTCATTCGGATCTGGATTGTTAATTTCTACAATTTTATTTTTATAAATAAACTTAACTATACTGGAAGTCATTTAACTTCCTCGATATGTTGAATAACTCCAAGGAGAAACAAGTAGGGGAACGTGATAATGCTCTTTGGAATTAGATATCCCAAACTTTATAACTACATCATCTAAAAATGGATACTTGTTTGAATCAATTATTTTGTTGAAATAATCTCCAACAAAAAATACAAGCTCATACTTCCCTTCTACAAAATTTGGACCCTCGACTAAAGGTTTGTCGGCCCTTCCATCATTATTCAGTATTACACTATTAATTTTAGTTTTTTCATAATCTTTAAAATAATATAGATCAACTTTGATACCTTTCCCCGGCTTCCCAGAATAAACATCTAACACATGTGTAGTTAATTTTGTCATATGGTTAACTATATATTATACAATAATTGCATAATTAAAATATTAAAACTAAGATAAGAAAATTCATACATGGATACAATAGATAAAGTTAATAATTTAAGCAAATTTGATTTTATATCTATTTTTGGAAATGTTTTTGAAAAAACCAAGTGGGTTGCTAAATGTGCATACGATTCAAAACCTTATAATAATTTTGAAGAATTATTTGCAAAAATGATTGAAATTTTTGAAAATTCTAATAAAGAAAATCACCTAAAAATTCTTAGGGCACATCCTGATCTAGCTGTTAAAGAAAAACTAACAAAAGACTCAGAAAAAGAGCAAAGTAATGCAAGTTTGAATGAATGTTCAAATAAAGAATTGAGAGAATTCAAAAAACTTAACAAAGAGTATAAAAAAAAATTTGGTTTTCCATTTATTATTGCTGTTAAAGGTAAAAATAAAAATGAAATTTTAAATAAATTTAAAAAAAGAATATTAAATAATATAGATTCAGAATTTAAAGAAGCAAAAAAACAAGTAAAAAAAATTGCAACTTTTAGATTAAATGAAATAAAAAAATAATAATTGTAAAATCTTATTGTTCTGATTTTTCATAAACATATTTGGATACGGCTTCAATTTCAGAATCAGTTAATATTCCTTGAAATGCTGGCATAACTCCTATACCATTAGTTACTGCATTCACTACTCTCATTATATCTGGTTTTATTTCATTTAAGTTTGGACCGATATTTCCGTTAGATCCAGCATCTTTAAATGTGTGGCACATGGCACAATTACCTTTTTCTAAAAATATTTTTTTTCCCTCTATAAGAATTTCGTCCGATATTACATTTTGAAAAATAAGCATTGAAATTAAAGAAATAAATAAACATTTATGAAAATTAATAGTTAATTTTTTTTCCATTTTTTGATTTTAATATAGTATTAAGGTGAAATAAATATATTTATGAAAATTTTTGACTGTTTCATGTATTTTGATGAAGAAGTAGTTTTGGATATAAGACTAAATACTTTAGATAAATACGTTGATTATTTTGTAATTGTAGAATCTAAGTTTACTCATAAAGGTGATAAAAGAACCTTAGAATTTAATCATAAAAAATTTGAAAAATTTAAAGATAAGATAATTTATATAGTTTACGAACAAGAACCACAAAATATTCACATGATATCAAAAAATGATAGTGAAGATAACAAAAGCTTTAAATATATAATGAATGCACTTTATAGAGAAAATGGTCAAAGAAACTATATAAACAAAGGTATAAATGTTGCAAAAGAAAATGACATAATACTGATTTCTGATGTTGATGAAATTCCTAAATTAAACAACATTGATTTTTCAAAAATAAATGAAAAGATAATATTGTTTAAACAAGATATGTTTTATTACAAATTCGATTTAGTAATTCCTAATTTTAAATGGACCGGAACAAAAGCATGTAAGTTTAAAAATTTTTTAGGTCCACAGTGGCTTAGAAACGTTAAAGATAGAAAATATGCTTTTTATAGATTTGATACTTTTTTTTCTAAAACAAAGTATAGAAGTATAAAAATAATTAAAGATGGCGGGTGGCATTTTTCTAATATTAAAACTGCTAAAGAAATTGAACATAAATTAAGATCTTATCTGCATCATAGAGAATTTGATTTAGTTTCTCTATCAATTGATGAAATTAATAGCATCATGAAAAACAAACAAGCGATATATGACTTAAGAGTGGATAAAAATGTAAATAAAATAGGAAGCGGTAGTAAATTAATCAAATTCGAATTTAAACTACTGCCTACTTATATTCAAAAAAACAAAGAAACATATA
>PTKZ01000034.1 GCA_002938205.1 Alphaproteobacteria bacterium MarineAlpha5_Bin5 | reverse complement strand
CATAAAGAACAAGGCTCATGAGAACTAATAAAATAGTAATTTTTGGGATTTAAATTTTTTATATTAAAAAAATTAATAATTGTACTGATTTCACCGTGATAAATTGGATTTTCTATTTCATTATTTGTACCTATACATAAACAATCTAATTCATCTTTATTTAAAATAAATCCACCAAAGATTTTATTACCTTTTGAAACTGATATTTTTGTTTTGGGTAATAGATCGGTTAAAAAAATATCTATAATTCTGTCTAAGATTTTAATCATTTAAACAATTTAGCAAAAAAAAAAGACCCAGCAAGCTAGGTCTCCTTTTTATACCGTGCATTTCCTCCCGATATAAATCAATCAAAGTTTCCTTTAATTAATTTCCTTATTACCTTTGCGTGCAATAAGTAATTTCAATTTATGTGAAAAAAATTAATAAACAAATTATATTTGATAAAATTTATATATTTTTTAAAATAATTCTTAGTATATTGTTAGTAACTTGTGTAAAATTCTATCTTAGTGGTTTATCTAGTGAAATTTCTTTATTTAATTTAGCTTCTCTTAAAAATGTATATATACCTGCTAAAATTATTAATATTAAACCTAAATATCCCTTAATTGTTAGTGTTTCTGACCATAAAAACCAACCAATAATCAGAGCCCAAACAATTAATATATATTCAAATGGAGCAATTACAGAAGGTGAGCCAGTATTATATGCTGTAAACAAGCAAAAAAAACCAATAACACCTGTGAAACCTATACCCATTAACATAAAAAAAGAGAATATATTTTCAATTTTCCATTCAATTAATAATGATTGATATTCATTAATTGTTGAAGTATCAAAATTAAAGTTCAGAATAAATAATTTAATAATGAAAGAAAACATCAGTGCAGATATATAAATATGTATAATTTGAGAAAAAACATTATCTTTATCAGATGTTTTTTTATGAACAATTATAGTAAAAGAATAACAAATTGCACATATAACAGGAAATAAAGAATAAATATTAAAATTTTTAAAATCTGGATTCATAACTAAATACACACCTAAGAAACCTATAATTATTGCTAACCATCTTCTTATACCAACTTTTTCTCCTATTATAATCATCGAAAAAATAGAAGTAAAAAAAGGACTTACAAAAAATAATGTTACAGCTATAGGTAAAGATAATTTTGAAAGAGAATAGTAATATAAGCTAAACCCAAAGAAGAATGCAATTGTTCTAATTACTGTTAACGTGAGATAATTCGTTCTAAATATAATATCAAGCTTTTTATACTTTAAATAAATAATAATTACTGTTAAACCGATTATACATCTAACAAAATAAATTAAATACAGATTTGTATTATCTAAAATTAATTTTATAAAAGTATCTTGAATAGCAAAAACTGTCATTCCTAATAAAACATAAATAATTGCTTTAAAATTATTATTAGAATTTTCCATTATAAAAATATATTATATAAATTTCATAAATTAAAAATAAATATGAGCAACTCAAAAATTTATACTGTTTTAGGCATAATGACAGGTACTTCTATGGATGGTATTGATTTAAGTTTAGTTAAAACAGATGGTAAAAATTATATAAATATTATATCGGAAAAAAGTTATCAATACTCATTAATTATTCAAAAAAAATTAAAAAATATTGTAGAGAAAAAGCCTAATGAAATAAAAAAAATAATAAAATATTTTAATAAATTTGAAAAACAAGTAAGTCAAATAATTATTAATAAAATAAATAAATTTTTTATTGAATTTGATATTAAAAAAAATAAAGTGGAATTAATAGGATTAAGTGGTCAGACTGTTTATCATAATCCACAAAAAAGAATTACCATTCAATTAGGATCAGCAGAAAAAATTAGCAATTTTTTTAACATAAAAGTTGTAAGTAATTTTAGACTAAAAGATATAAATAATGGAGGAGAAGGAGCTCCTATAGGTTCATATTATCATCGATATTTGATAAATAAAATCAATAGAAAAGCAGTAATTGTAAATATTGGTGGTGTTTCAAATTTTACTCAAATAAAAAATCGCAATCTTTTTTCTTCAGATATTGGTCCAGGAAATGCAATCATAGATGATTTATCTATGTATTTTTATAATAAGAAATTTGATAAAAATGGATTATTTGCAAAAAAAGGAAATATAAATAAAAAAATATTAAATAAATTCAAAAAAGATATTTTTTTTAGAAAAAAATTACCCAAATCTTTAGATAGGAATTATTTCAAATTATATATAAATTTATTAAAAAAAATCAAAAAAAATGATGCAATTAACACAGCTTTATATTTTACAATTTTTTCGATAGAAAATATTTTTAAAATAAAATCAAACAAATACATTAATGAATTAATTTTAACTGGAGGTGGAAGAAAAAATAAATTTTTACTTAAAAATTTAAAAAATTTGCTTAATAATATAAAAGTAAATACAATAGATAAATATAATTATGATGGTGACTTAATTGAATCTCAAATGTTTGGATATATTGCAGTTAGATCTTTAAAGAAACTAATAATTAGTACACCTAACACTACTAATAATTATAAAGCAATTTCAGGAGGAGAATTAACTATACCTAATAAGAAGTAACTTTTTTCCATGTTTGAAAATCAATATTTGAGCCACATAATAAAAGTATTGTATTTTGATTTTTTAGATCATTCTTAAGATGATAATTTAAAGCAGCAATACTAGCTACACAAGCAGGTTCTAATATCATTTTAAGATTATTATAAGCATCAATCATACTGTGAATCATTTCCTCTTCAGAAACATTTATCATTAAATCTATAATTTCTTTAGCTACGGAAAAAGAATATGGCATATGTAAAGGTGCACATAAACTATCTGCAATACTGTTTATTTTTACTTTTTTTAAGGGTTTTTTAACTTTTAAACTTTTAGTCATTCCTTTTGCACCTAAAGGTTCTACTCCTATTATTTTTGCATTAGGGTAGATTTGTTTTATTAAGGAACCAACACCACTAATTAAACCTCCTCCTCCAACTGCAATAATAACATTTTCAATATGTTTATTTAATTTATTAATCTGATTAATTATTTCTAATCCTAAAGTAGCTGAGCCTTGTAGAGTGTTTAAGCCATCAAATGGATGAATAAAGATATAACCTTCTTTTTCTGCTTCTTTAACATTTTCAAATGCTTTATCTGCATTAGTAAATAATATATTAGCTTTTAATTTTTTACAAATTTCAACTCTAAATGGATTTGCAGATTCATATAAAAAAATTTTATTCTTTAAATTAAATATATTAGCAACATATGATGCTGCAATAGCATGATTACCAGCGCTAACAGCTGTGATGCCATTTTTTAACTTTTCTTTTTTTATGGAAAGAGCATTATTTATTGCTCCTCTAATTTTGAAAGATCCCCCTCTTTGAAAACACTCGTATTTTAAATAAATATTTGTGCCTAAATATTCATTTAAAATATCTGATCCTTTGACTAAAGGAGTTACATTTACATATGGTAAAATCTTTTTATAAACTAAATTAATTCTATCTAAAAAAAGACCCTCAGGTATCAAGAGATGCCTCGTAATTCTTTAATTTTATCATAGGCTAAATTAATTGACGCAAGTTCTTTATTAGATTGAGCAATAAATTCTTTTGGCATACCTTTGGCAGTTAAATTATCTGGATGATGTTCTTTATTTAAATTTATCCATTTTTTTCTAATAATTGAATTTGTATCATTTCTATTTACACCTAGTACTTTATATGGATTTGCTTGATTATTTTTTAAATTTACTTGAAATATTCTCTGAAACTCTTCTTCTGTGAATTTAAAAGAATTTGATATGGATCTTAACAAATCAATTTCTTTAATAGAAATTTTCCCATCTGAAGCAGCAATGTAAAATAAATTATTAAGCAATTCTTCTAACAATACCTTATTATCAGCAAATAATAATCCAACTTGATCTGCAATTTGCTTATAACCATAAACATCTTTTTTTGCTTCATTAAAAATTTGACCAACTTTACTAATTTCAGATTTAGGAATATTAAATTTTTCTTTAAATGCTCGAATTTCATCTTCTGTTACTGACCCATCTGATTTCGCTAATTTAGCAGCTAATATAATGAAACTAATTGTAAAAATTTGTTGTTTTTGTGTATTATTAACTTTTGAAAAATTAAAATTATAACTAGATCTTTTATCAAATGCATTTCCTGCCATAATACCAATTATTGCACCAATTGGCCCACCTAATGCAAATCCGGCTGCACCACCAAGTAACTTTCCCCAAATAGTCATCTTAAAAGTTTTATTATTTTTTTTAGTTCATTCAATTCATCATAAGATAATTTTTTATCACTATTTTTATCAATCAATTGAAATATAATTGCAGTAGACTTATCTATTTCATCGATAGAAATATATTTATCATCATTTAAATCAAGAAAATTGAAATAAATCAATTCTTCTGAACTTAATTCATCTGAAAAAACATTAAAACTAAAAAAGGCAAATAATATTATTCTTATCCAAACCATCTATACATACCAATTAAAGCAGCAATAGCATAAAATAATTGTAATAGTAAAATTCCCTTATATTTTAACTTATATGACCAAAAGCCTAATAATAATGCAGAAATAAGTAATAAAAAAAAACCTATAAATTCTAATCCAATATTAAAAGCAACTAAAATAGAATATAGAATTGCTGTTATTACACCAGACCATTCTAAAATCTTATTCAATTATATAAGTGAAATAAAATTATATTTTTTTAATATTTATTGCGTTTTCTTTTCCTCTGTTTTCTCCTATTTCGAATGAAACAGTTTCTCCTTCTTGTAAAGTATCAATTCCTGCTTCTTCTAAAGCAGAAATATGCAAAAATACATCTTTTCCTCCTGCTTCATTTTCAATAAATCCATATCCTTTGGTTGGATTAAACCATTTTATCTTACCTGTGGGCATATTTTTCTCCTTTTTTAATTTATATGTGAAGTTAAGATTTTTATTTCAAAAATAATATATAATAAATAATAAAATCTCTCATTGATTAATTCATTGTACTAATTAACTATTAACTTAAAATTTGCAAGTAATTTATCTTTATAATATATGATTTTTTTGAATATTGTTCCAATACCAATATTTAACATAATAATTATAATAAAATCCTAACTAAAGAATAGCAAAAATCTAAAAAAAGTAAATAAATCAATAAATTATATGTTTCTAAATTTTAAAAAAAGAAATTATGAGCTATAGAATATTCAAAATTTAATAAGTGAAAAATATATTGTAACAAAAAATTATGAAAAATAATTCAATAAATTTAAAAGAGGAAAGTATTTACAAATTATTTATAAAAATTGCAGTACCATCTTCAATTGGAACAATTTTTCAAAATTTATACGCTATTGTTGATTCAATTTTTGCTGGTAGAATGATTTCTAAAGAGGCTTTAGCTGCAATAGGTCAAGTTTTTCCAATTTATTTTATAATAATTGCTTTAGGTGTAGGACTAAGTATAGGCTCAACAGCATTAATAGCAAATAATATAGGGAAGAATAATAAATTAAATGCAGGAAATATATTTTCTCAGTCTTTAATACTTTCTATAATTATTGCAATAATTGTTAGTTTTTTTGGATTTATTTTTAGTTCATCTATAATTTATTCAATGAATAGTGATCCAATACTGTTAAATTTATCACTAAAATATATTAGAATTATTTTTATTGGATCAATATTTATTTTTATTTTAATGTCTTTAAATTCTTCTTTAAGTGCTCAGGGTGATACAAAAAGTTATCGGAATGTTTTAATTATTAGCTTTATTATAAATATTCTATTAAATCCAATTATGATATCTGGTAAAATATTTTCATATCAATTGTTTTATCCTTTAGGAATTTCAGGTATTGCAGTAGCAACTATTTTATCAAATTTTTTTGGAATTTTTTATTTATTTTATAAGTTAAAAAAAACAGAAATATATAAGTTCATAAAATTTTCAATTATCCCAAATTTACATATTATTACTAATATTTTAAAACAAGGTATTCCCGCTTCTATAGGAATGATGATGATTGCAATAGGATCTTATATATTAATATTCTTCGTTTCTACTTTTGGTAGTAATGCAGTAGCAGGTTATACATCTGCAGGACGTTATGAACAGTTATTTTTTTTACCGCTATTAGGCTTAAGTACAGCAGTTATATCTATAGTTGGTCAAAATTATGGTGCTAAACAATATGAAAGAGTTTTAGAGACTTATAAAAAAGGACTTATTTTAGGTATTACAATTTTAAGTATAGTTGGTTTTTTAATATACTTAACTGCAAATATATCGATGAATTTATTTACTACAGATGAAGAAGTTAAATTGTTTGGATCAAGTTATCTTAAAATTTCTGCACTAATGTTTCCAGCTTTTCCATTTTTTTTTATAGGTAATGCTACTTTTCAAGGCTTAGAAAAGGCAATCGTTGTTATGTACATGGCAATTTTACGTTTTGTTATATTTCCAATAATTATAATTTCGTTTATAATTTATACAATAGAACAAAATTACAATTTCATGTTTTATGGATTAGTATTTATGCATTGGTCAATTGCTATATTTTATTATAAATTTTCACAATATAGATTTAAAAAAATATTAAGTATTAATTATTGAGTATCTTTGAGATTAGGAACAAATAATACAGTATCAAATTCTTCTTCATTAATTTTATTATTATTTTTTTTATATTTAATTAAAGTTTGTTTATTATTTTTTATAATTGGAGAAACAATAATTCCTCCCTCTGTAATGTGAGAAAATATTAAATTAGAAATTTTTGAAGTTGCTGCTGTAAATATTATTCTATCGAAGGGTATTTGTTCTTTCCATCCTAAATTTCCATCAGCATGTTTTGAAACAATATTAGTAATATTTAATTTAGAAAAAATTTTTTCTGAATTTATATATAAATTTTTAATTCTCTCAATTGTATAAACTCGTCTACATAATAGTGATAAAATTGCTGATTGATATCCGCTACCGGTACCTATTTCTAAAACTTTATGATCACTATTAATTTCTAAAAGTTGTGTCATTTTTGCAACAATAAATGGTTGGCTAATCGTTTGATTGTCGCTAATTGGCAAAGCTATATTCTCATAAGCTTGATTTCTAAAGTTATCAGGTATAAATTTTTCTCGTGGAATTTTCTCAATAGCAGACAAAACATTAGAATCACTTATTCCAGACTCTCTTAACTCTAAGATAAGTCTAATTTTTCTAACATCTAACACTAAATTAATGTGGATTGATTATTAAAATATTTGCGTAATACTTCTGGAATAATAACATTACCTTCTTTTGTTTGAAAATTTTCTAAAATAGCAATCAAAGTTCTTCCTACTGCTAAACCTGATCCATTTAAAGTGTGAACAAATATATTATTATTTTTATTTTTATACCTAGTATTCATTCTTCTTGCTTGAAAATCTCCACAATTTGAACAACTTGATATTTCTCTATAATTA
>PTKZ01000033.1 GCA_002938205.1 Alphaproteobacteria bacterium MarineAlpha5_Bin5 | reverse complement strand
ATGGTGAGCCCTACAGGATTCGAACCTGTGACCCATTCCTTAAAAGGGAATTGCTCTACCAACTGAGCTAAGGGCCCCACAATTTTTTTAGTGTATATAGTTCAAATATTATGAACGCAAGTATATATATATTAAGAATTTTTATTATTTAAAATTTTTATTGTATTTTTAGATACAAATTTAGAAACATCTCCACCAAGATTGTGAACTTCTTTAACCAAGTTTGAAGAAATAAATGAATTATTATCTGATGTCATTAAAAATATAGTTTCTAATTCTGGATTTAATTTAAAATTCATTCCAGTCATTTGAAACTCATACTCAAAATCAGATACTACTCTTAATCCCCTTATTATACATTTTGCATTAAACGAAGTAGCAAAATCAGTAAGCAAACCTTTTACTGGTTGTATTTGAATTTTTTTCTCTGAAATATTATTAATCAAAATATCATTTTTAATTATATCAATTCTATCCCCTATTGATAATAGAGGTTTTTTATTTGGATTATCTGCTACACCAATAATTAGTTTATCAACAATTTTCAGAGACCTCAAAACAATATTCATATGTCCATTAGTCATTGGATCAAAAGTACCTGGATAGATTCCTATGTTATTCATTATTATATATTTCTTGTATTCTCGATACTGATACTATTCTATCAGAATCAGGAATTTTAAAAATGCTCACTCCTTTTGTGGATCTACCTGCAATACGAATTTGGCTAATATTAATTCTAATAATTTGACCTTTATCACTAACCAAAATTATTTGATCTTTCTCAGACACTACAAAACAATCAATAACATTACCATTTTTTTGAGATGTTAATATACCAGTAATACCTTTTCCTCCTCGATTTGATATACGATATTCATATGCTGAAGATCTTTTACCATAACCTCTTGTTGTAATTGCTAAAAGAAATTCCTCATTATTATTTAATTCTTTAAATTCATTTTTTAGTTTATTTATATTTTTTCTATTTTCAGCAGCTGATTTCAAATATTCTTGTCTAATATTAATATCAATTTGAGAATGCTTTAATATCGCTTGTGATATAACATAATTATTTTGTTCTAATTTAATACCTCTAACTCCAGCTGAATTAAGACCTGAAAATAGTCTAAGTTTTTCTAAAGGAAATCTTAAACATTTTCCATTAGCTGTTGCTATAATTAAATCATCAGATGACAAGGCTAGTTTGACACCAATTAATTCATCTGATGAATCTAGTTTAATAGATAATTTTCCATTTTCTCTTAATTCTCTTTTACCACTTTTAGCTACATCAATGAGTTTATTTTTTCTTACCATTCCTTTTTTTGTTATAAAAACTACTACATTATTTTCCCAATCTGATTCATTTATTGGTAGTGGCAAAAAAGTAGCAATTTTCTCATTTTTTTTAAAAGGTATTAAATTAATAATTGGTTTACCTCTTGCTTTTAAACTTGCTTCAGGAATATCATGAGATTTAAGTGCATAAACTTTACCCAAAGAAGAAAATACTAATAACTTAGTGTGTGTATCTGCTAAATGTATTTCTTTAACAAAATCTTCTTCTCTAGTTGACATGCCGGTTTTTCCTTTACCTCCTCTATTTTGCGCTCTATAATTTTCTAATAGTGATCTTTTAATGTATCCGTTGTTAGAAATTGTAATAACAATATCTTCTTTTTGAATATAATTTAAATCATCTACTTGCTCATATTCTTGATCTATTATTTCACTTTTTCTTGGAGTGCCAAATTCTTTTTTTATTTCGTTTAATTTTTTTTTAATTACATTTAAAAGTTTCTCTCGTGAATTAAGAATTTTTAAATATTTATTTATTTCTAAAATAATGTTTTCTAAATCTTTCTTAATATCATCTCTTTCTAAAGAAGTTAGTCGATGCAATTTAAGTTCTAATATAGCCTTTGCTTGTGTATCTGAAAATTTAAAAATTTTATCATGAATATTTGAGGATTGATCTTCAACTAATTTAATAAAATTTAAATTGTTTTTTGATAATTTCCATTTTTTTGTAATTAATTTATGTTTAGCATCTTTTGAATCTTTCGAAGATTTTATTAAATCAATTATTTCATCTATGCTAGAATTAGCAACTACCAAACCTAGTAATATGTGTGCTTTATCTCTTGCTTTATTTAAATCGTATATAGTTCTTTTTATTATTACTTCTTCTCTAAAATCTATAAAATTTTTAAGAATATCTTTTAAATTCATTTGTTGTGGTTTGCCTTTATTAAGAGCAAGCATATTTGAATTAAAAGTTGTTTGAAGAAGTGTATGTTTATAAAGTTGATTCAAAATAATATTTGGATCAATATCTTTTTTTAATTCAATTACTACTCTGACTCCTTTACGATCAGATTCATCTCTTAAATCTGAAATGCCTTCAATAATATTATTTTTTACTGTTTCAGCTATCTTTTCAATTAATTTAGACTTATTTACTTGATAAGGTATCTCTTCAATAACGATAGCCTCTCTATCTTTTTTAAATTGCTCAAATGATGTTTTTGATCTAATAATACAAGCTCCTCTTCCTGTTTCAAAAGCATCTCTAATTCCCTTTTTGCCAACAATTTGTCCTCCAGTTGGAAAATCAGGACCCAAAATATATTTTTGTAAATCTTCAATGGATGTATCTGGATTATTAATACAATGTAAAGTGGCATCAATAACCTCATTTAAGTTATGAGGAGCAATATTTGTAGCCATTCCTACTGCTATTCCTGAAGCTCCATTAACTAATAAATTTGGAAATTGTGCAGGAAGAACACTTGGTTCCTTTGTGGTATCATCATAATTAGGCTGAAAAGTAATTGTTTCTTTTTCTAAATCTGTAACTAACCTCTCTGATACTTTAGATAGCCTTGCTTCTGTATAACGCATTGCTGCAGGAGGATCTCCATCAAGCGAACCAAAATTTCCCTGTCCATCAATTAACTCAAGTCTCATAGAAAAATTTTGTGCCATTCTAACCATTGAAAAATATATAGCTGAATCACCATGTGGATGATACTTACCCATAACATCACCAACTACTCTTGCAGATTTTTTATATGGCTTATTATAATTATAATTAGACTCGTTCATTGAGTAAAGAATTCTACGATGGACTGGTTTTAATCCATCTCTACAATCTGGAAGAGCTCTACTAACAATGACTGACATTGCATAGTCTAAATATGATTTCTTCATCTCCTCAACTAAAGAAACTTTAGAAATTTTATTATAATTTGAATTATCTTGTTGCATTGGAGTATCGTTTGTCACTAAAAAATCCTAGTTTTCTGAGAAAAATTATAGTTTTTTATAACAAAATATTTTAATAGAAACAATAACTTATAATGATAAATATTAATTAATTTATATATATTTTTCAATAAATTAACTTATTTTTTTAATATATAATTTTAGAATGGAATATCTTCATCTAAATCTGAAGAATCTGTTGTTTCAGAACTAAAGCTATCATCAGAATCTGCAGTTGATGAGTCTTGATTTTCAAGAGAATTAGAAGAGGTGTTTCTTGAATCCAAAAGTGTTAAATTACAATTATAACCCTGTAAAATTATCTCCGTCGTATATCTATCATTACCCTCTTTATCTTGCCATTTTCGAGTTTGAAGTTCTCCCTCTACATAGATTTTAGAGCCCTTTTTTACATATTTTTCTACAATATCTACTAATCCGTCGCCAAATACGACTATATTGTGCCATGAGGTTTTTTCTTTTTGTTCTTGTGTATTTTTGTCTTTCCATCTCTTTGAAGTAGCTATAGAAAATGAAGCCATTTTGCTACCCGACTGCATTGATCTTATTTCTGGATCTCTTCCTAAATTACCCAGAAGAATTACTTTATTAACACTACCAACCATATTATTTATATATATACCCTTATAACAAAACATAGAAATTCACTATCAGTAATTTAATGATTCAAGATAAAATTGTTATCAAAGGTGCGAGAGAGCATAATTTAAAAAATATCAATTTAGAAATACCAAAAAATAAACTCATAGTTATTACAGGAGTTAGTGGTTCAGGTAAATCAACACTAGCTTTTGATACTATTTATTCTGAAGGACAAAGAAAATACGTAGAAAGTTTATCTGCTTATGCAAGACAATTTCTACAAATGATGAACAAACCAGATGTGGATACTATAGAAGGCTTATCACCTGCAATTTCAATTGAACAAAAAACAACCCAAAAAAATCCAAGAAGCACTGTTGGTACTGTCACTGAAATATATGATTATTTAAGAGTATTGTTTGCAAGAGTTGGAATCCCGTATTCTCCAAAAACTGGAAAGCCAATAAAATCACAAACAGTAAGTGAAATTTGTGACTCAATAATAAAAAAAAATTTAGGAAATAAAATTTATATTTTGTCTCCTATTGTTAGAGATAGAAAAGGAGAATATAAAAAAGAAATTGATGAATTAAAAAAGAAAGGATTTCAAAGGTTAAAAATAGATAATATTATTTACGATATTGATGATTCTCCAAAATTAAAAAAAAATTTTAAACACAATATAGATGTTTTAATAGATAGATTGATAATAAAAAAAAATATTCAAAAAAGATTAACAGACAGCATTGAGATTGCTTTAAGTTTATCTGATGGATTAATTTATATAGAAAATTTAGACAATAATACAATTAATATATATTCGTCAAAATTTGCATGCCCTGTATCTGGTTTTAGTATAGAAGAAATTGAACCAAGGTTATTTAGTTTTAATGCTCCACAAGGTGCTTGCAATGAATGTGATGGTTTAGGTGTGGAAAAATTTTTTGATGAAAAAAAAATAATACCAGATGATTCAAGATCAATTATAGACGGAGCTATAAAACCATGGGAAACAAAAGTATTTGGTAATCAAAAAAAATATTTTTTAGAAACAATTAATAATATCCTAAAGCTATTTAATATAAATAAAAAAACTTCTTGGAATAAAATACCTAAAAAAGTCAAAGAATTGCTACTTTATGGTGATGAAAATAATGAGGTAAATCTAATTAATGATTTTGAAGGAATAATAAATTTTATTGATCGTAAATATTCAGAAACTGAAAGATGGTGGATTCAATTTGAATTAGAAAAATATTTGTCAGAAAGAGATTGTGAAATCTGTAATGGTTTTCGTCTTAATGAAAAAGCATTAGCAATAAAAATTGATAATATACATATTGGAGAATTAACTAAAAAAACTATTGATCAAGCTCTTAACTGGTTTGATGTATTAACTAAGAAACTTGATTATAATCAAAAAAAAATAGCTGAGGGGATAATTAAAGAAATAAAAGACAGATTGATATTTTTGAACAGAGTTGGCTTAGACTATTTAACTCTTTCAAGATCTAGTAAAACATTATCAGGTGGTGAAAGTCAAAGAATTAGATTAGCAAGTCAAATTGGTTCAGGATTAACTGGAGTGTTATATGTTTTAGATGAACCTTCCATTGGTTTGCATCAAAAAGATAACAATCAACTTATTAAAACTTTATTTAATTTAAGAGATCTTGGAAATACAGTTATAGTTGTAGAACATGATGAAGAAGCAATTAGAAAAGCTGATCACATAATTGATATTGGAATTCATGCAGGAGTTAATGGGGGGAGTATAGTAGCGGAAGGAAAAATTCAAAATATCATTAACAACAAAAAAAGTCTAACTGGACAATATCTATCAAAATTGAAAGAAATAAATATACCTAAAAAAAGAAGAATTTATAATAAAAATAAATTATTAACATTAAATAAAATAGAAACTAATAATTTAAAAAATTTAAATGTTACTTTTCCTTTAGGAAACTTTATTTGCGTAACTGGAGTTTCAGGAAGTGGAAAATCTTCATTGATAATTGATACGCTTTACAAAAGATTAGATGAATTTTTTAATAAATCATTAAATAAAAATGAAAATAATTTTAATATAAAAGGAATTAATAATATTGATAAAGTTATAGATATTAATCAATCACCTATAGGCAGAACACCTAGATCTAACCCAGCTACATATACAGGATGTTTCACTCCTATCAGGGATTGGTTTTCAAATCTAAATGAGTCAAATGCAAGAGGGTACAAACCAGGTAGATTTTCTTTCAATGTTAAAGGAGGAAGATGTGAAAGTTGTGAAGGTGATGGTGTAAAAAAAATTGAAATGCATTTTCTTGCTGATGTTTATGTTGAATGTGACGTATGTAAAGGAAAAAGATATAATCGTGAAACTTTAGAAGTAAAATATAATAATAAATCTATAGCCGATATTCTAGATATGACTGTTGAGGAAGGTTATAGATTTTTTGAAAAAATTCCAAATATTAAACAAAAACTTCAAACACTTATGGAAGTTGGATTACATTACATAAAAATAGGACAATCAGCAACAACACTATCAGGCGGTGAGGCGCAACGAATTAAATTATCAAAAGAACTATCAAAAAGATCTACTGGAAAAACCCTTTATATATTAGATGAACCAACTACAGGATTGCATTTTGATGATGTAAAGAAACTATTATCTATTTTACATAAGTTAGTGGATGAAGGAAATACAGTGATAGTTATTGAACATAATCTAGATATAATAAAAACAGCGGACCATATAATTGACCTAGGACCGCTTGGTGGGAATAAAGGTGGTAAAATTATATTTGAAGGTTCTCTAGAAAAGATTATAATTAAGAAAAATAATTTTACAGGTCAATATTTAAAGAAACATTTGACCTAATGGAGGTTATCGTGGGAAGTATTTTACAGTCATTAAATAAAACTATTATAGCAGGTATAATTTTAGCAATTGTAGTTTTTATAATTATGATAATAACTAATAATGGTTTCGATTATGATAGGAGTTTCTGGAGTGCAATTTTCAGATACTTACATGTTATTTCAGGTGTTATGTGGATTGGTTTACTTTGGTATTTTAATTTTGTTCAAATTCCAAACATGCCAAACATACCAGATGAGCATAAACCAGCAATAGGTAAAGTTATTGCACCTGCCGCCTTATTTTGGTTTAGATGGGCAGCTCTTGCTACAATTTTAACTGGTTTAATTGTTTCATATCTAAATTATTATATTGTAGAAGCTCTGTCATTTGGTTTATTAACAAATGGAGCATCTTCTAAAAGCATATGTATTGGAATAGGTATGTGGTTAGGTATGATTATGGCATATAATGTATGGATGGTTATTTGGCCAAATCAGAAAAAAGCCTTGGGAATAATTGAGGTCAATGCAGATGAAAAAGCTAAGTCTGCTAGAACTGCTATGTTATTTTCTAGAACTAATACCATGTTATCAATACCAATGCTTTTAAGCATGGTTACTGCTCAAAATTTATACTAAATTCAATCATCTTCTTGCGGTCTAAACTTAAATATTAAAAGAGTTGGGACCGCAATGTAAACTGAAGAATATGTTCCTATTATAACACCTATAATCATTGTTAAAGCAAAAGGTTTAATAACCTCACCACCAAAAATAAACAAAGAAATTAATGCTAATAAAGTTGTTAAACTTGTCATAATAGTTCGTGATAAAGTATTATTTATAGATAAATTAAATAAATCAACTAATTCCAATTTTTTATATTTTCTAAGATTTTCTCTTACTCTATCAAAAATAACTACTGTATCATTTATTGAATATCCAGCTATAGTAAGTATAGCTGCTATAGTTGCTAAAGAAAATTCTACATTTAATATAGATAATATACCTAGAGTAATAAATACATCATGAGTTAAAGCAACAACTGCACCAAAGCCAAATTGCCATTCAAATCTAAACCAAATATAGATTAAGATAGCTAAAAGAGCAAAAGACACTGCTTGAAAGCCTTTGAATAATAATTCAGAACTAACAGTAGGGCCAACAAATTCTGATCTTCTAAATTCTTTAACTTTATCATTAATTAATGATTTAACTTTGTTAACTGTTTCAATACTTTCTTGATTATTTTCATTTTGTAATCTTATAATTATAGTCTCTTCGTTGCCGAACTCTTGTAAAGAAACTTCATTAAAATTAGGTGACAAAATATTTCTTAATTCTCCAATTGAAGTATTTTTAGTATTGATTTCTATTAAAGTACCGCCTTTAAAATCAATACCTAAATTTAATCCTTTAAAAAACATAAATACTACTGACATAATGATTAATATGCTTGAAAGTATAAGGAACTGCTTCCTAT
>PTKZ01000032.1 GCA_002938205.1 Alphaproteobacteria bacterium MarineAlpha5_Bin5 | reverse complement strand
AATTTATCTAAATGTAGATAAACTCAATGATCAGATTATTAGTTGTTTTTGCCATCATAGTAATCATACTTTTTATTTTAAGATCACGTTCAAATTCCCAAACAAAATTTTCTAAGAATTTTTATAAAAAGATTATACTACTAATTATTATAATAGCTGTACTTTTATTTATAGCTACTTCTGGAAAATTTTTAATTCCACAGTTATTAAAAATTATTAAAGTTGGACTTCCATTTATAACTAAATTTATTGGAATTTAATGAAATACTTTGATTTAAAAGATTTACCACTGAATGCTGAAATGTTGAATTTCTGGGATAGTAATGGGTTTTTAGTTATCGAAAACTTTAATACTGAAGATGAATGTAATATTTTGATCGACAGAGCCAAGAGTCTTATAGATGAAAATAATTTTACTAATCAAAAATCAGTTTTTGATACAGTTAGTCAAACACATAATGATGATAATTATTTTTTAGAATCGGGAGATAAAATAAGATTTTTTTTTGAAGAAAAAGCAAATCTAAATGATATAGATTTAAATGATAATAAACAATTTATTGTAAATAAAATTGGACATGCCCTGCATGATTTAGATGATGTATTTAAAAATTTTTCTAAAAAAATCGAATTAGATCAAATATCGAAATCTATAGGTTTTATAAATCCATTGTTACTACAATCTATGTATATATTTAAACAACCAAAAATAGGAGGTGAAGTTGTTTGTCACCAAGATTCTACATTTATTTACACAACTCCTGAAAGTACAGTAGGCTTTTGGTTTGCACTTGAAGATGCTAATATAAATAATGGATGTTTGCAGGTTGCAAGCGGAGGTCATAAAGGTCCATTAAGAAAATTATTTACAAAAAATAATAATAAAATGGAAATGAAAGAATTATCCAATATACCTTTTCCTGAAACTGATACTTTTGTTGAAGTAAAAAAAGGAACTCTAGTTTTATTGCATGGAAGATTACCTCATTATTCATGTGAAAACAAAAGTTCTAAATCTCGACATGCATACACTCTACATATTATTGAAGGTAATGCAGAATATTCAAAAAATAACTGGCTTCAGAGACCTGATTTACCTTTAAGTGGTTTTTTAAATGGTTAAAAAAATTATATTAGATTGTGATCCTGGACACGATGATGCAGTTGCAATAATGCTTGCTGCTGCTTCAAATGATATACAAATCTTAGGAATTACTTGTGTAGGAGGAAATGCTACACTTGAAAATACAAAATTAAATGCTTTAAAAATTTGCAGTCTTATTGAAAGAACTGATATTAAAATTTATGCTGGTTCTTCTAAGCCATTAAAATATGATTTAATCACAGCAGCCCATGTTCATGGAAAAAGCGGATTAGATAAAGACGGTGATCCTATTGTAGTGGACGCTTCATATAACATTCAAAAAGAAAATGCTGTTGATTTTATAATTAATGAATGTCATAAAAATATTGACCCTATTTATTTATGTCCAACAGGACCACTAACTAATATAGCTTTATCTTTACAAAAAGATTCTAGTATTAAGGAAAAAATTAAAGAAATAGTTTTTATGGGAGGCGCAGCTCTTTGTTTAGGTAATATAACTCCATCAGCAGAATTTAATATTTATGTCGATCCACACGCTGCAAATATTGTTTTGAATTCAGGAATTCCATTAACAATGATGGGCCTAGATGTAACTCATAAAGTTAATGTTAATAATGAAATAATTGAAAATATAAAAAAGATTAATAATAAAGCTTCTATTTTTTTTGCAGAATTGATGGAATATTATTCAAGATTTCATAGAGAATTATATGCAACAGATGAATCACCGTTACATGATCCTTGTGTAATAGCTTATTTAATTAATGAAGATATTTTTAATGGGAAGTTAGTAAATGTACAAGTTGAAGAAAATTCCGAACTTACTAGAGGCAAAACTGTAACAGATTGGTTAGGAGTAACTAAAAGAAAACCTAATTGCAAAGTTATTACAGAAGCAAATGCTAAACAATTTTTTACTCTTCTTGCAAAAGAACTTGCTAAATTAATTTGAATAATATTCTTTTGCCAGCTTGCCTGCTAAAAGAGCATTATTAATAATTAAAGATACATTAGCTTTAAGAGTTAGATTATTTGATTCTTTATTAACTTGATTAATTAAAAAAGGTGTAATTTCCTTTCCGCTAATATTATATTCGCTCGCTTTTTTAACAGAAGCCTTTATCCAGTTATCAACATTTTCTTTTAATAATGCTTTATCTTTAGGTATTTTATTAAATATAAGAACTGATTTATTCTGTTTTATATTTTCATGTATTTTTAAAAAAGAACATATTGCAGATATTTCCTCAAAATTATTGTCTACTTTGTTATCTGTTTCTGGATACCAGAACCCAGGCATATAATTTGTTTTAAAGCCAATTCTTGTAATTGATAGAGTTTCAAGGAGTTGATAAGTTTTATCCAAGTCTAAAATTGATTTAGCTCCACTACAAATAACGTAATTTGAATGTTCAGATAACGAATATAAATCAGAGGATACATCATAAGTTTCTTTTGCATTAAGGTGAACACCTCCAATGCCTCCAGTTGCAAAAAATTTAATATTAAACTTAGAGGCTACAGCTATCGTACTTGATACTGTGGTACCAGCATTTTCCTTTCTATAAACTGATAAAGAAAAATTATGATTTGAAACTTTTTGTACATTACTATCTTTTGCAAGAATTTTGATATCTTCTTTAGATAGACCAATTTTAACTTTACCGTTAATTATTCCAATTGTAGCAGCTACAGAGCCACTGTCTTGCACAGCTATTATTGATTCTTTAGCTACATTAATATTTTCAGGATATGGTAATCCATGGCTGATTAAAGTACTTTCTAGAGCAACAATTGGTTTTTTTAAGTCTATTGCCTCCTGAACTTCCTTGCTTAATTCAAATAAACTATTCATTAATTATTTTACTACCACTTTTTTAGAAAAATTTTTAATCTTTATGAATTCTTTTTTTGTATTTAATTTTTTTCCACTTGCATAATAAGAACCACATGCCACAGAATATTTTAAAATATAATTTTCAGCATATCCTTTAGATAACAAAAATAACATTATGCCGGCTAGCGCGTCACCTGCACCGTTCTCATTTTTAATTTTAATTTTAGGCGGTTTTATTTTTATAATTTTTTTATTAGATGCATAAATTACATTATTTTTAGAATTTGTGGCAATAATTTTAATGTTATTATTAATTTTTAGAATTCTTTTCACTCCATTTAAAATATCTTTTGCATTTGTTAATTTAATTAATTCAGCTTTGTTTAAAAAAATTATATCAATATATTTTATAACTTTTTTAATTTTATTAATTTTGTGAACCGAAGTAGCACATACAATAATCTTATTTTTCATTGATAATTTTATTATAGCTGTTTCAAGATAATATTTTGAAAAGTTTAAATCAAATATAATAAATTTATTATATATTTTAGGTATCTTTAAATACTTGCTTTTTTCATAAACATCTGTGTTAGCAAGTCCCAGTAGAAATTTATTATTTTTATCAGATAAAGCTATATAATATCTATTGGATGATTTTTTATTAATTTGTTTAAATATTATTCTGTTTGAAATTTCTTTTTTTATTTCTTTACTAATTTTTAAACTGTAAAATTTAATTTTTTCGAATATTGATATTATTTCGGCAACATTATACGCACCCCCGCCAATCTTTTTTTTGTGAATTATTGGATTTGTTCTATAATTAATTATATTTTTTTTTAAATTTAATAAATAATCGTAATGAATTGCCCCAATACAAACAAAAATGTTTTCAGATTTTGCCATTATGAATTATACACCTTTTATGTCAGTTTTTGATGTTCAGCCACCTTTAATTGATAATAAACATTTAATTAAATGGTTAAAAACAAATTTTTCTTTTTTAAAGAATAAATCCTTTAATCTTAGCAGACTTAATAGTGAAAGAGATATTAATTTTGTAATTTCTGTAAAAAATAAAAAAAAATATGTATTAAAAATTTCAAATCCATCAGAGAAGTTAAATATTTTAAAATATCAAGATAGATTAATTAATCACTTAAGAAAAGATAATAATATAAAACTATATATTCCCAAATTACTCCATACAAAAATTGTAAAATATTTAGATAAAAAGAATAGAGAATGTTTTGTTAGAATACTTTCTTTTATAGATGGACATATGTATGGGGATATTAAAAGTAATATAAAAATTGAAAAATCTTTAGGTAACTTACTTGGTAAAACATCAGTAAAATTAAAATCTTTTTTTGATATTGATGGCCATAGAAAATTTATTTGGGATCCTTCTAATATAAATTGGATATATAAAGAGATTTATATTTTTACAGGTAATAAAAAAATAATTTTATTGAATGTTTTTTCCGAATACCAACAATATGTAAAATATAATTTAAAAAATTTAAGATATTCTATTACCCATTCTGATCCAAATAATTATAATTTAGTAGTAAAAAATAATAAAATTAACGGTTTATTAGATTATGGAGATTCCATTTATGCACCAACAATCAATGATTTAGCTATTTGTCTTTCTTATGCATTAATGAATAAGAAGAATATTTATTCAACATTAAAAAATATAATTTTAGAATATCATAATCAGTACCCAATTAATGAAGATGAAATAAATTCTTTAATTTCTTTATGTAAATCAAGATTGATGATTACAGTTGTGATGGCAAAGAAACAAAGAATTAAATATCCTTTAAACAAATATTTAAGTATTAGCGAAAAAGATGCTTGGACTTTATTAGAAAAATTAGAAAAAATTCCTACGCAATTTTTAATTTACATAATTCGAAATATATGCGGTTACACAATAATAGATAATTATAATGAAATATTAAAATTTATAAAAAATTCTAATTTTGCAAATATTTTTAAATTTGATTTACTGGATATAAATAAATCGATTTTAAAATTAAATTCTCAATCTACTTTATTAAAAGGAAATCCAAATAATCATGAAATAAATAAAAGAATAAAAAAAATATATAATAATGACAATTCAAAAGTGGGAATAGGATTATATAAAGAAAAAAGGAAAATTTATAAAGGCAAAGCCTTTATTTCTGAATTGGACAATACAAAAAAAAGAAATATTCATTTGGGAATAGATATATTTGTAGATCATGGCACAGATTTATATGCACCAATTGATGGTAGGGTTATAATTCTTAACCATAATAGTTTTAAATATGATTATGGCCCTACACTAGTTTTAGAACACAAACATAAAAACATTAAATTTTATACACTTTATGGACATTTATCAAAAATAATTTTTGCAAAATTAAAAATTGGCAAAAAAATTAAAAAAGGTGAGTGGATCGGAAAAATTGGAAAGACAAATGAAAACGGTAATTGGTTACCGCATTTACATTTTCAGATAATTTTAGATTTATTAAATAATAAATATAATTTTCCAGGTGTTGGAGATGAATTATTAATTGATATTTGGTCTAAAATATCACCAGATCCAAATTTAATTTTAAAAATCCCTGATTCATTTTTTAATAATAATAATAATTTTTTTGCAGTTCTTAATAAAAGAAAACAAAATATATCTCAAAATTTATCTATTTCATACGATAAACCACTCCATATACTTGAAGCAAAAAACCAATATTTTTTTGATAGATACGGTAGAAGATATTTAGATTGTGTAAATAATATTTCGCATGTAGGTCATTCCAACAACCACGTTCATAAATCTATGTTAAATCAAAATTTAAAACTTAACACAAATACTAGGTATTTATATGATGTAATAAATGAATATAGTGAAAATTTATTGAGCAAATTTCCAAAAAAGTTAAATAAAATATTTTTTGTCTGTACTGGATCTGAATCTAACGATCTAGCATATAGAATAGCGCAAACATATACAAAAGCTAAGGATGTATTTGTGATTGATAATGCATATCATGGGCATACTAATACTCTAATAGATTTGAGTCCTTATAAGTTTAATGGCAAAGGTGGATTGGGAAAAAAGGATTATGTACATATTTTAGATATGCCAGATCCAATAAGAGGTAAATGGAATTATAATAATAAAAATTGGATAAACAAATATATAATAGATGCAAAAGATAATATTAAAAATATATCTAAAAATAAAAAAATATCTTGTTTTTTTGTAGAAAGTATTTTGGGATGTGGAGGGCAAATTATCCTTCCTAAAAATTATTTAAAAGAAATATTCAAAGAAATTAGAAAAAATAATGCCCTATGTATTGTAGATGAAGTTCAAACAGGATTTGGAAGAGTAGGTAATAATTTTTGGTCTTTTCAAGAACATAACGTTGTGCCAGATATAGTTACTTTAGGTAAGCCTATGGGTAATGGTCATCCTTTGGCTGCAGTTGTAACTTCAACAAAAATAGCAAATACTTTTAACAATGGCATGGAATATTTTAATTCTTTTGGTGGAAATCCTGTTTCTTGTGCAGTAGGTAATGCAGTTTTGGAAGTTATTGAAAATGAGAAACTTCAAAATAATGCGCTGATTGTTGGTAAATATTTTTTAGAACAATTGAAGAAACTCAAGAGCAAATATAAAAAGTATATTAGTGAAGTAAGAGGAAGAGGTTTTTTTTTAGGAATAGATTTAATTAAAAACTACGATAATTATAAACCTAATAAAAAATTAGCAAAACAATTAATCAATTATATGAGAAATAATGGAATTTTATTAAGTACCGATGGTCCATATGATAATGTGATTAAAATTAAACCTCCTATGGTATTTAATATTCAAGATGTTGATAAAGTTTGTATTAATTTAGAGAATTTTTTTAAAAAAATATAAAATATATTCCATAAAATATCATTAAAATACCTATAATTAGATCAATTAAAAACCATGTTTTTTTTGAATAAATGTATACTGATAAATATTTTGATAGATAGCCTATGCTGAAAAAGAAAATAAAGCTTGCTATAATAGCTCCAAGTCCAAAAAATAGTTTATGTTCAAAATTTGTTGATATTGATCCAATTAATATCACAGTATCTAAATATACATGTGGGTTAGCATAAGTAATTAAAAATAAAGTGAATAAAATTTTTTTAAAATTTTCATTTTGAATATCTATTTTGTTTAAATCTTTAAAATAGTTTATTTTTATAATTTTTATTATTCCATAAAATGATAACCACATACCTCCTAAAATTTTAAAAATTGAAACAGTATATGGATTTATATTTATAATGATATTAGAAAGATTAATTCCAACAATAATTAAAATGCTATCAGATAAACTGCAAAATAAAACAACTGTAAATACAAATTTTTTTTTTAACCCTTGATTAATAACATATAAATTTTGAGGCCCAATTGCAATAATAAGAGTTGAGCTAATAATAAAACCTTGTATTAAATCTATTAAAAACATGTTGTTTTTTTTTATTTATAATAATAGTTAATTAATATGAGAAATATACTTATATATATATTCGTTTTTTTATTTTCTTTTAATCTAAATGCTGAACTTAAAAAACCCAATAAATTAATTGATCCTAAAGAAGTAATAAAAATTCAACTTTCTGCACTACAAAAAAACAATATTCCATTTGAAGATGCAGGAATAGCTCAGACTTGGGAATTTGCACATCCTTCAAATAGGATGTTTACAGGTCCAATTAAACGATTTACAAAAATGATGTACTCACCTTCTTATTCCATAATGTTAAATCATCAAAATCATGAAATTACAGAAGTTAAAATTGATGATGTTATTGCTTTTTTTATTATTAAATTAACTGATGTTAGTGGAAATTTATATGGTTTTCAATGGATACTTGAAAAGGTATTAGATGATGGAATATATAAAAACTGTTGGATGACTACATCTGTTTCAAAACCTATACCTATTTCTAAATCAACATAGATGTGTGGAAGATTTATAAATATTAATGAACAAAAAAAAATAAGCAAAATTTTTGCAATTTCTAGAACTGAAAATTATGCTGAAAATTCATATAATATTGCACCTGGACAAAAAATAAATATTATTCACTACGATAGTGAGCAGAGAATAATTGATAGTGTTAATTGGGGTTATAGTTATTTAAATTCACAAACAAATATATTACAATCAGTAATTAACAGTCGAATAGAGACAATAAATACTAAATTATTATTTAAAGATTCATATTTAAAG
>PTKZ01000031.1 GCA_002938205.1 Alphaproteobacteria bacterium MarineAlpha5_Bin5 | reverse complement strand
AGTTAATAAGATTCATGAGTTTCAATTATATAATTAAATTTTTTTCATTTTTCATTATTTTATTTGTTCATTCTTGTGGAACTGTTAAAAAATTAACAGAAGAATCCAATAAAGAAATAAATATTGATAATAACATAGAAAATGTTGAGAAAGTTGAAAAAATATCAACAGATTATTCATTAATTATAAAAGATGATCAATTTAATAAAAAATTACTATTAAAAACTGAAAAAAATAAACACGAATTTAATCTTCCTTTAAAATCATATATTTATGACAAATATATTTTTTCACTAAATTCAAACTCTGAGTTACTTAAGTTTGATTTTGGAACTGGTGATTTAGTTGAATCTATTGATTTAGATATTAATAATAATAAAAAAGAAATTATTCCTACTTCATTTATTTTACATAAAGATAATTTTGTCATAGGTTTTAATACAGGATTAATAATTAAAATTGATAACAAAGGTAAAATATTATGGTCTAATCAAACAAATAAATTATTAAATACTGAAATTATAATATACCAAGATATATTAATTGCAATTTATGAAGATTCAGTAAAAGCAATTTTACTTAATAATGGTCAAGAAGTATGGTTTGAAACTTATGTAGATCTGCCTGTTTATCAAGCTAAAGGCGGTGAAATTGTAAATTTTTTAAATTTGATATATTTTATTTTACCTAATAATATTGTTGGATCAATAGATATTCTTTTAGGAGAAAAGCATTTTTCAAAATTTGACAATTTACAATTAATAAGTTCAATTAATAATTCAAAAGATAGAATTTATATTTTTGAAAATAATTTAGTATACCTTGATGAAGGAGAATATCTATATAATTTTGATATATTACTTGATGAATTTACACTTTTTAAACACAAAATATCGGCTTCTAGTGATTCAAGTAATTTTATAAATAACTCTTTAATAATAAAAAAATCGAATTATTTACAAGCATTTAATATAAATAATGGAAATTTATTTTGGAAAATTGAACTTGATAAATCATTTAAAAAAAATGAAATAATTGATATTAAAATTATAAATAATTTAATAAATATATTTTTTGATAATGGTAAAATATTAAGAATTTTCGATGGAACTGTTATAGATACACTTAATCTTAAAATAAAAAATATAAAATATATATATTTTCAAAATTCTTATTTGTTTGCTTCTTTTGTCAATGGAAAAACTGCTATTTTTTAATTATGAATTTTCTTCTTGTAGGCAGACCTAATGTAGGAAAATCTTCTATATATAACATTTTAATTTCAGGTAAAAAAAATATTATCCATAAATTAGAAGGAACAACAAGAGATTGGCACAAAAGTAATGTAAAATTCTTAGATAATATTTATATTTATGATACCCCAGGAGTAATTATTCAAAATAATAAACTTAATATATTAAAATTTTACAATTTACTTAAAACAATTGATATTTTTTTTTATGTTATCGATTATAAAAATTCAGATAGTGTTAATGATAATGAATCTATTAATGAATTAAGAAAATTAAATAAGAAAATTATTATATTAGTTAATAAGGATGATAATTATTCCCAAACAAATAATTTCAATCACATAGGCATTAAAGAAGTATTTTATTTATCATGCACACATAATTATGGTTTTGGAGAATTATATGAGTATTTGGAATCATTTAACTCAAATTTTTTTAATCAAAAAAAATATGATTATTCAATAGCTATATTTGGTAAACCTAATGTAGGTAAAAGCACTCTTCTAAATGGCATTTTAGGGTATGATCGTTCATTAACTGGCCCTATAGCTGGAACAACATCTGATATTGTTGAAGAATATTATGATTATAATGGCAAAAATTTTAAAATATTAGATACGGCTGGAATATTTAAAAAAAATAAAATTGATACTGATAGTGTAAATTATCAATCAATTAAACTATCACTAGATATAATTAAAGGTGTTGAACTTAGTTTTTTATTAATAGATTGTAAGGATGGATTTGATAATCAATCTAAAAAAATTTTAAGTATACTTTTAAATAAATCTAGTAGTGTAATAATACTTTTTAATAAAATAGATTTAATAAAAAATAAACTTGAATTTATAAAATTAACAAAACTTCAAGTAAAAGATACTTTTTCACAAGCTAAAAATATATCACTTTTTTTTCTATCTGCAAAAATTCATTCTGATATTGATAAGTTAAAAAAACTTATAGTAAGTAAAACAAAAAATTTAAATATAATCTTTCAGACTGGCAAAATTAATTCATGGTTAAAAAAAGTTTCTGGAGAATATACTCACCCTTTAATAAATGGTAAGACTGTAAAATTTAAATATGGAGTTCAAATTTCCACTAAGCCTATTACTATTAAATTATTTGCAAATTTTTCTAATAAAATTAAAAAAAATTACATAACTTATTTAAAAAATCATTTCTGCAAAACATTTAATGTTAAAGATAAAAATATTAAATTAATAATTTCTTCTTCTAAAAATCCTTTTAATTAATATGTATTTTCTTCATATAAACTTAAATAAGAAATTATATTAGAATTAAAATTATTAATAGATTTAAAAATATAGGAATTATCAATTATCCAAGCACTAAATGATTCAAAATATTCAAAGTGATTAATGCCATATAATATTGTACTAAATACAATATAGCTAAACATTGCTCCATAAATTAATCCAAAAAATTTATCAAAGATTAACCCTAAAATTTGCTTATCTAGATCGTTACTAATTATTTTTCTAATTTTTCTTAATAAAAATAAACTAATCAGAAAAATTAATGGTATTGAAATTATAAAAGATATCATGTTTGTTATTTCCTTATAGTCATTAAATATATTAATATTAATAAGTTGATTATATAAAAATTCAGACAAAGAATTATATGAATAAATTGTTATGATTATAGATCCTACCCAAGTTAATAAACTAAGAAGAGAATGAATAAATCCTTTCCAAAAACTAAATAAAATAAATAATAACGAAATAGAAATTAATATATAATCAAAAGGAAAAATAAGATTTTGCAAAATCATTTAATTTTATAAATTATACTAGGTAAAACAACCAAAACTCCTATCATTGCAAATATCATTGCTAATGCAGTAAATACACCAAAAAAAACAGTAGGTATAAAATTTGAAAGACATAATACAGAAAATCCAAATGCAATTGTTACGGATGTAGTTAATACAGCAATACCAACTGTATTATGAGTTAATTTTATCGCATTTTCCATACTTTTATCATTAGTGTAGTTTTTTATATAACGATATAAATAATGTATAGTATTATCGACTGCAATTCCTATGCTTATTGCAGCAATAGTAATAGTCATTATATCCAAAGGAATTTTTAATATTCCAATTAAACCAAGTATATAACTTGATGCAAAAATGTTTGGTATAATTCCTATTAAACTTAGTTTCCAAGATTTAAATAAAATTAATAACATAATAAAAATTGCAGTAATAACAAAGCCAATTGATTTTATTTGTGATGAAAATAAAGATTGTAGCATATTGTTATATAAAACCAATAAACCATTTACCTTAAATTCTTTAAGATTTTCTTTGTGATTAGATTCTAAATAATTATTAATATCATTCAATAATTCTTTTCTTTTAATTTTTTCTGAGTCTTTAATTCTAGCGCTAATTTTAATCATATTTTCATTTGTAGACAAATATGGATAAATTAAATCTTTTTTGAAATCTTCGGGAATTTTATCATATAAAACTGCAAGTTCAAAAATACTTAGATCTTCTTTGTTAATTAAATTAGCTGTTTCAATAAGATTATTTATAGATTGTATTTTTCCTATTTCTTTTTTACTTTCAAGATAATTTTGTATATCTTTTATTGTATTTAATTTTTCATTTGTAAACCAAGTATTGCTTTCTAATTCATTATCAAATAAATTGTCAAATAATATATCGTCATCAGAAGTATCTTCTTCTAATTTTTCATTTTCTACTAATAAAGATTTATCTTCTTCATTTTCATTAAATGTTAAAATTATATCCATTGGCGTTGTGCCACCAAGTTCTGTATCAATAAGTTTCATTCCTTGATATATTTCAGTTTTTTTATTAAAATAATTTATAAAACTATTTTCAACATCAAGTTTTGTAATTCCATAAATTGATACTGCAAAAAATAATACAGAAGAAATAATGACAGTATTGGAGTTGCGTATAGAATATTTATTAAAAATACTAATTATTTTTAAATTAATTCTTTTTGATTGATTAATATTTGGGAAAAAAGATATTAGTAATGGCAAAATAGTAAAGGATATTACTAAAATTACCACAAGTGATAAGATCATAATAAATCCAAAATCTATAACTGGTTTAATATCAGATATTGTTAAAGATATAAAAGCTACTATAGTGGTTAACACTGTATATAAACATGGCCATATCATTGTTTTAATAGTATTAAGAATATTTGGCGTCTCTGATTGTCTATAATAATTAATTATATGTATATTCATTGATATCGATAAAATAAACATCAGAGAGGAAAAATTTGATGATATTGCAGTAATTTCAATTTTTATTAAACCCAATAAACCAAACATAGATAAAACAGCATAAAGGGATGTAAATAAAGAAATTAAAACCCATTTAATTTCTCTAAAAATAGCAAATAATACAAATATAATAATTAAAAGAGCTGATATGCTAAATATTAATATGTCATTTTTTACAAATGAAATAACATCATCAGTTATCATATCAATACCGCCAAGAAAGTATTCATAGTCTTTTTTGTTTTCACTAATAATATTTCTAATGTTTTTAATTAAGTGTTTACGTTCTAAATCAATTTTATTTTTCATCTCAAAATATTGATTTTTATAATTTGAATTATTTAAATTTTTTTTCTTTTCTTCTAATGAAGCATTTTTAGTTAAATAAATTATTATAGATGTAATATTTTTATTAATATTAATTATTTGATTTTTATAAATAGGATTTATAGAAAATTCTTCTAAAACTTCATTTAGTTCAAAATTACTATTGTTAATCGTTTCAATATTTTGACTAGACAAATCAGTAAGTGAAGAATTATTTAAAAATAATATAGGGGCTTTATTTATGTTAAATATATTATCAACACCTTTTAATTTTATAATTTTATCGCTTAAATCATTAATATGATTAATTAATTTATCATCAATTATATGATTTGATTTGATAGCTAAAATTAAATAGTTTTTTGATGGAAATATTTTGTTATAATAATTAAAATATAAAAAATCTTTGTCAGTTTGTGCAACTAAAGTATCAGAAGAGGCATCTATTCTAAAATCTTTTGAATAGAATGAAAATATAAATAAAAAAAATACTGCAATTAAAGAAAAAATAATTTTAAATTTATTAGACATATACTCTCTTAACTCTTGAAGAAATTGCAGTTAAAATTTCATTACTTATAGTTTTACATTTAGCCGCAATTTCATCTACACCATGTTCATAATTTATTATTTCCACATAATTGCCAATTTTGATAATTTTATGTTTTTTAGTTATATTAATAGTGATTGTATCCATAGAAACTCTACCTAATATTTTAAATTTTTCCTTTTTAAAATAAACAAAACCTTTATTGCTTAATAATCTAGATACACCATCAGCATAACCTATGCCAATTATTGCTATATATGTCTTTTTTTTTGTTATATAGGTTTGGTTATAACCAATAAATTCATTTTTTAACACTTCCTTAATTTGTAAAACCTTACCTTTTAATTTCACAACTGGTTTTAAATATTTTTTTAATTTTTTGTTATGGTGACCGCCATAAATACCAATTCCAGGTCTTATCAAATTGAATAAATATTGATGTGAAATTATAGACCCATGTGAATTAGATAAACTAACTAATATTTTTCTTTTAATAAATTTATTTATCAAAATATCAAATTTTTCTTTTTGAAAATTATTATAAGGGTTATTTATTTCATCAGCGCTAGATAAGTGACTGATAACTATTTTTAAGTTTTTATCGGCAAGTATCTTTTCATTAACTTTATCATAATTAAATCCAAGACGATTAATGCCAGTATCTACATGTAATCCATATATTATATTATTATTTTTAATAAGTTTAGATTCATTAAAATCATTTATAATAGGAATTAGATTGTATTTTTTAAACAAACTAATCTGATTTTTTTCTGTACCATTTAATATATATATATTGCCAATTTTATATTTTGTTCTTAATTTTATTCCTTCATTAAGAGTAGCAACAAAAAAATTTCTACAACCTGCTTTGTAAAGTATTTTAAAGATTTCTAAATCACCTAAACCATAAGCATTAGCTTTTATAGTTGCAGCTGCAATTGTATTTTTATTAATATTACTAAAAAAACTATAATTATAAATTAACCTATTAGCAGAAATTTCTAGTATTGCTGAATTAGAATTCACTCCATTATATTATCATAATCTTTTACACTAAGATTACTGAATCTAGTAAAATTAGGCTCAAAATGTGCTTTTATTGTACCTATAGGCCCATGTCTTTGTTTCGCAATAATGATTTCAGCTGTATTATAGCTCTTTTCGCATAACTCTCTCCATCTTTGATGTCTTTCTAAATATTTTTCTTCATTTTCTTCAGGTTTTTTAATTGGCTCCATTCTTTCTAAATAATAACTTTCTCTAAATATAAACATTACAACATCTGAATCTTGTTCAATAGTACCACTTTCTCTTAAATCTGCCAGAAGAGGTCTTTTATCCTCTCTTTGTTCAACTTGTCTTGAAAGTTGCGAAAGAGCAATAATTGGAATATTTAATTCTTTAGCTATTCCTTTTAAACCTCTTGTAATTTCTGAAATTTCTTGAACTCTTCCATCATTACGTGATGTAGTTGATCCAGACATAAGTTGCAAGTAGTCAATAATCAATAAATTTATGTTATATATTCTTTTTAATCTCCTTGCACGAGCCCTTAGTGAAGGAATGGTTAGTATTGGATTATCATCAATAATTAAATTTAATTTTTCTAAGTCTGAACTTACCTTTACAATTTTTTTAATATCATCTTTTGTTAATTCAGCTTTTCTCATCTTGTCGCCCGATATTTTTGTTTGTTCTGCTAAAACTCTAGTTGCTAATTGCTGAGCTGACATTTCTAATGAAAAAAATCCTACTTTACCACCATCTAAAATTTTTTTATTTCCAAATTCATCTTCTTCTTCTTTGAATTTTGCAGCTGCATTAAAAGCAATATTTGTACCAAGAGCCGTTTTACCCATAGAAGGACGTCCTGCGATTATTATTAAATCTGAATTATGTAGACCGCCAAGTTTAGAATCTAGATCTTTTAAACCAGTAGGTAATCCTGCAATTTTACCATCTCTTTTATAAGCCTCATCAATTACATCTACGGCATTTTTTAAAGCTTCTCCAAAATGTGAATATTTTCTTTCAGTATTTCCGGTTTGAGACAATAGGTAAAGATCATTTTCTGCATTTTCTATCAAATCTTCACCATCTAAATCTTTGTTATTTTCAGTAGTTTCTTGAACTATATTTTGAGCAATACCGATTAAACTTCTTTTAATATGAAGATCATAAATAATTTTTGCGTACTGATATGCATTATGAGTTGATGGCGCTGAATCTTTTATTTGATTTAAGTATTTAATTTGATCAATATTTTTATCATAATCTGATAAGTAGTTTTTTAGAGTAATAGGTGATACCAATATATTTTTATCTAACAAATCCTTTATTGTTCTAAAAATTAGTTGATTATTGCTATCTATAAAGTGTTCTGAATTTAAAAAATCTGCTATTTTTTCATAATTTCTATTATCCCACAGTAAACAGCCTATTAAAGCAAGTTCAGCTTCAATGTTTGAAAATTTATCAAGATTGTCAGATTCTGATTTTTCTATATTTAGTATTTTCTTTAGAGCCATTAAAAATTTTAATATCTTAATTTAATTTTTAAACAATAGAATAGAAAAAATATAAAGTTAATATCCTATTAATAACGTGTATAATTTTAATTTTTATTAACAATAATTTTTATTGTTTCTGAAATATCAACATATGGATTAATTAAAATATTATGTTCACCAAGCGATCTAATGGGTTCATTAATTATAATATCGTCTGAATGTAATTTAATTTCTTTTTCTTTTAAATAATTAATAATTTCTTTTTTAGAAATTGATCCATATAATTGATCTTTCTCATCTGCCTCTTTATTGAAAGATATTTTAAGAGATTTAATCTGATTAATTATTTTTTTTGCATTTTCTAATTTTAAATTTTCTTTTTCTTTGATTTCCTCTTTAATTTTTTCATAGTACTCCAAATTTTTGTTATTTTCTCTTAAAGCCATTTTTTTTGGAAAAAGAAAATTTCTAGCAAAACCTTCTTTTACATTAACTAAATCACCTATTTTACCAAGTTTTTTTATGTTTGTTGTTAGAATTACCTTCATTTTAATATTAATATTTTTTTTCAGTGTAAGACATTAAAGATAAAAACCTTGCTCTTTTAATTGCTGTGGCTAATTCTTTTTGTTTGATTCTTGAGACATTTGTTATTCTACTTGGTATTATTTTTCCTTTTTCACTTACATATCTTGAAAGTAATTTAACATCTTTATAGTCTATTGTAGGTGAATTCTTTTGACTAAAGGGACAAAATCTTTTTCTTTCCTCAAAAGGACTATTTTTTGTTTCATCTCTTGACTTATACTTATGTTTTTTATTCTTTTTCATTTATTAGCTTTGTTGGAAGTTCTTGATGTTTTTCTACCCTTATAAATAAATGTCTTAAAATATTGTCATTTTGACCTAAATTTTTACTTAAATTTTTAATTTCATTTCCATTAATTTCAATTTGAAAATATTTATAAAAGGCTTTTTTAAAATTAAAGATGCTAAAACTTAAATCTTTTAAACCCCAATTTTCCTTATTTATTACCTTACCTTTACTATTAGCTAATAAATTTTCAAAATTTTCTAATTCTTTATTTAATTGAGAATTTGAGATTTCAGGGCTAACTAATAAAACAGCTTCAAATTTATTCATTTTACTCCATGGTTAAATCTTAAAAATATATTTTCAAGAGAAGTTGTAGTTGCATATATTTATATTTTCTAATAAATCAAGAATAAATGACAGCACTATTATGTCCTGGACAGGGTAGCCAATTCGTTGGAATGGCTAAGGATTTTAATGATAATTTTAAAATTGCAAGTTTTATTTTTGAAGAAATTGAAGATGCATGCTCATTAAATTTAAGAGAAATTATATTTCAAGATTCTAATAATTTATTAAATCAAACCAATTATACGCAAGTTTCAATATTTGCTTCTTCATTATCAATATTCAAAACTTTAGAAACTGAATTTGATATTAATATAAAATATATGTTGGGACACTCACTTGGAGAATATACAGCTTTAGCATGCAGTAATATTTTAAGTATTTCTGATAGTGCAAAACTTTTAAAAATTAGAGGCAATTTAATGAATACTGCAATAGAACCAAATAAATCTGGAATGGTTGCTTTAATTGGCATTAACTGCACAAAAATTGAAAAAATAATTCAAGATAAGAATTTAAATCTTGAAATTGCAAATGATAATTCGCCAATACAAATAGTTGTATCTGGATTAATAGAAGATATTAATAAATCCGAAAATGATTTTCTATCAAATGGTGT
>PTKZ01000030.1 GCA_002938205.1 Alphaproteobacteria bacterium MarineAlpha5_Bin5 | reverse complement strand
AGAGGTATATTAAGTGACTTTTGATTTATTTTTTTATCTATTAATCTTTTTGCTTCTTTTACAACTAAATATTCTAGATTTCCTCCACCAATAGTTCCAAAAATTGTATCATTAGATATTAATATAATATCATCTATTGTATTAGGTGATGACCCTTTAACATTAAAAATTTTTGCTTTTACAATTAAATCTTTATAATTAATTGTATTATTAAATTTTTTTAATTTCATTTAATTTAAACTATTCAATATATTTTCTGGTGTAGCTGGTGCTATTAATTTTGTTGAATCTTTATTATTATTAGCATTAAAAACTGCATCTTTAATTGCTGAAAATACTGATAAAGCTAACATAAATGGTGGTTCTCCTACAGCTTTTGATCTATTTACAACATTTTCTATATTGCAACCTTTTTTATATATCTCAACATTAAATTTGTTTGGAATTTCTCCAGCTGTTGGTATTTTATAAGTTGAAGGACTATGAGATAAGATATTTCCATTTTTATTCCATGATATTTCTTCAGTTGTTAACCAACCTAGACCTTGAACAAAACCTCCTTCAATTTGGCCCATATCTATTCTTTGATTTATTGAATTCCCTACATCATGAATAATATCAACTTGTAACAATTTATTTTCACCTGTTAAAGTGTCAATTATTACTTCACTAACAGCTGCACCATAAGCAAAATATAAAAAAGGCCTACCAGATAGATCTTTAACATTAACGTTTATTTTTGGAGTTTTATAAAAACCCGATGAATAAAGTTTTATTCGATTAAGATATGCTATAGATATAACTTCATTAAAGAGTAAAGTTTTTTTATCACAAAAAATTTTTCCATTTTTATAAATAACTTTTTTAGTTTTGTAGTATTTTTTAATAAATGAATCTAATTCTAATTTAATGTTGTAAATTGCATTTAGAATTGCACCTCCATTTAAATCTGTAGTTGCTGAAGCTGCACTAGCAGATGTGTTTGAAACTTTTTCAGTATCTGTTGATGATATTTTAATATCACTGATACCTAGTCCAAATTCATTTGCAGCCACTAGAGCTAATTTAGTCATTAAACCTTGACCCATTTCTATACCTCCATGATTCAAATGAACAGAACCATCAGTGTATATATGCACTAATGCACCTGCTTGATTTAAATGTGTAGTAGTAAATGATATTCCAAATTTTACAGGAGTAATAGCTATGCCTTTTTTTAAAATTGCATTAGATTTATTAAATATTTCTATTTCTTTTTTTCTTTTAATATAGTTAGATTTATTTTTTAAATTATTAAATATTTCTTTAATAATATTATCTTCAACTTTCATTCCATAATGAGTAGTATTATTAGATTTTTTTTTATAAAAATTTTCAATCCTTATATTTGATGGTTCTTTTTTTAGATAGTGAGAAATGTGATCTATTATATTCTCAATACAGAACATTCCTTGCGGTCCACCAAATCCTCTAAAGGCAGTGTTTGATACCGTATTTGTTTTGCAGCGATGTGAAGTAAGTTCTAAATTAGGAATATAATAAGCATTATCTATATGATATATTGCTCTATCGTTTATAGCTCCTGATAAATCTGCTGAAATACCACAATTAGATGCCATTAATATCTTTAGTCCATTAATTTTTCCACCATTTGAAAAACCAACTTCATAATTAAATATAAACTGGTGTCTTTTACCAGTCATAATCATGTCATCATCTCTATCAATACGAAGTTTAACTGGTTTATTTAACTTTTTTGCAGCAATACTGCTAATAGCAGCAAATAAAAAAGATTGAGTCTCTTTACCGCCAAAACCACCCCCAATTCTTCTTACATTAACATTTATACTATTAAATTTTTGGTCGAGTACTTTTGCAACAATTTGCTGTGTTTCGGAAGGATGTTGAGTAGATGAATAAATTAAAAAATTGTTATCTTCTTGAGGAATTGTCATAGCAATCTGTCCTTCTAAATAAAAATGATCTTGACCTCCGCATTCCAATTTACCTTTCAAATTATGATCAGAATTTTTTATAGCTATTGATGGTTTACCCTTTTTGATAACTTTTGATTTTAATACGAAACTTTTTTTCTTAATTGCTTCTTCAATAGTTAATATAGGTTTAAGTTTTTTTATTTTGACTTTTGCTTTTAGTACAGCTTGTCTTGCTAGCTTTGTAGAAGTTGCAATTACTGCAAATATTGGCTGTCCATAATATTCAATATTTCTAGAAGTAAATATTTTATCTCCCTTAAATATTGGTCCAACATCGTTTTGTCCTTCTATGTCACTTTCTGTGATTATGTCTATGACTCCATTGGAGTTGAAAACATCTTTAAAATCTATTTGCTGAATTGTTCCTTTACTTACAGGACTAAAACCAATAGCTGCGTATAAAAGATTTTGAGGCTCTGAAATGTCATCAGTATAAATGGCTTTTCCAGTTACATGTTTTACAGCACTTTCGTGTTCTATATTTTTTACAAAAATATTAGTAGTCATACAAAGTAACTTTATTATTGTTATACTCATTCCAGAATCTATCTAATAAGTTTGATATAATTTTTTTCCTATAGTTATTGGAGCTTCTTACATCACTTAGTGGTGAAAATTCTTTTGATATAATTATTTTTGCTTTTGAAATATTATTAAAATTAATTATTTTATTTTTTAGGAAAGTTTCAGTTTTGTTAGCGATTTTGGGTATAGCTGACATACCTCCGCAAACTATTTTTATAGATTTAAATTTTTTGTTTTTGATTTCAGTATTAATAGCCATAAACACTGAGCTAATATCATCATCAATTCTTTTTGAAATTTTATAACATTTTAGAATGTTTTTTTTACTTTTTAAAGGAATGATAATTTCTTTTATAAACTCTTTCTTTTTCAATTTTGTTTTTCGATAACTAATAAAATAATCACTCATCGATACTTTCCGGCTTTTATTTCCTTCTAAAATTAATTTTGTATCTAAGGCTATTAAAACAGGTAAACTGTCACCTATTGGTGAAGCGCTACCTATGTTTCCACCTAATGAAGCAACATTTCGAATTTGTTCAGATCCATAACGTTCAAACATCTCATAAAATTCTGGATAGTATTTTTTTAAAATACTAAGAATATCATTTATTGGAGTTGCTGAACCAATATGCATATTATTTTGCTTTACTTTAATAAAATTTAAATCTTTGTTTTGACCAAGATAAAAAATTTCTTCCAAATTTTTTCTTTTCTTAGTAATCTCTAGTGATAAATCTGTTCCACCAACTAATAGTGATGGATTATTACTTTTAATAAAATCTTTTTTTAAATTTTTTAAATTTTGATGAATAAAAAATTTTGAATTTTTATTTTTTATGGTTACATCGTTTAATTTAATTTTTTTTAATTTTTTTATAATTTTTGATGATTCAGAATTTAAGGTCTTATATTTTTTTAAATTTTTTAGGGCATCTTTAATTACTCTATATCCAGTGCATCTACATAAATTACCTGATAGGTATCTATTAATATTTAAATCAGTAGGATTTATTTTTTTTTTATGCATCGCATACATTGACATAACAAATCCTGGGGTACAAAATCCACACTGAGACCCATCGTTATCGACCATACTTTGCTGCACAGGATGCAAATATTTTGATTCAATGTGCTCAACGGTTAATAATTGTTTAGAATGCAGTGTGTATAATAAAGTTATACAGGTATTTATACTTTTATATTTTAATTTGTTATTCTTAACTTCTGCTAATACAGCTGTGCAAGCACCGCAATCTCCAGAAGCACAACCTTCTTTTGTTCCTTTTAAGTTTTTATAATTTCTAAGATATTCTAAAACTGTTGTATTAATATCAAGATCGTTGATAGTAATTACTTCATTATTCAATAAAAATTCTATTGAAGAACTGGGCATTAACTTCCCCTATATGTTGTATAACTCCACGGTGATATTAGAAGAGGGACATGATAATGTTCATTTTTTTCACTTATTCCAAAACGAATAACAACATCATCTAAAAAAGGAATCTCATTTAGTTTAGTGAATTTTTTAAAATATTCTCCACAGAAAAATTGAATTTCATATTTTCCGATATTAAAATTATCATTTTCCAAAATGGGTTCATCACATCTTCCATCTTCATTTAGTGTAAAATCTCTAATTTTTTTCTTATTTGTTTCTTCAATTATATAAATACTGGCTTTTATTCCAGATCCTGGCTTACCATTAAATGTGTCTAACACATGAGTAGTTAAATATCCTTTAGACATAATCTGTTTTCATTTATACAGTATTTGATTAAATATTAAATTAGCTTTTTAAATGTCTGAAATTAGAAATTTTATAGGATACGGTAATAATCCACCTAAATTTACTTGGGAGAATAATGCTAAATTAGCTGTGCAATTTGTATTAAATTACGAAGAGGGTGGTGAGAACACTGTTTTAAATGGCGATGAACACTCTGAAATATTTTTATCAGAAATTATTGGAGCAAAACCTATAATTGGAGATCGTCACATGAATATGGAATCCATATATGAATATGGTTCTAGAGTAGGATTTTGGAGAATATATAATGAATTTATAAATAGAAAACTCCCATTAACTATTTTTGGTGTCGGTCTTGCCCTTGAAAAAAATAAAGAAGTGTGTGAAGCTATTAGGAGCGCACAATTTGAAGTAGCAAGTCATGGATATCGCTGGATTGATTATCAGCATGTTGATCCAAAAACTGAAGAGGAACATATTATTAAATGCAATAAAACAATTAAAAATATTTTTGGGTATTATCCGTCAGGTTGGTATACAGGGCGTACTAGTCCTAATACACGTGATTTAGTTTTAAAAAATACTCAAGTTTCCTATGATAGTGATGCTTATAATGATGATTTGCCATATTGGATTGAACATAATAGCAAAAAACATTTAATTATACCTTACACTTTGGATAACAATGATATGCGATTTGCTACAGCTCAAGGTTTTAACACAGGACATGATTTTTTTAATTATTTAAAAGACTCTTTTGACACTCTATACAAGGAAAGCTCATTGACTGGATCATCTAAAATGATGTCAATTGGTTTACATTGTAGATTAATTGGAAGGCCAGGAAGATTTCAATCTTTAGTAAAATTTATAAATTACATAACTGAATTTAAGGATGTTTGGGTATGCCAAAGAAAAGAGATAGCAGATTTTTGGTATAATAATTTTAATGATCGTTGAAAATATCAATAAATTACAAAAATTAGAGTTTATAAATATTTTTAAGAATATTTTCGAAAACTCAGATTTTATTACTCAAGATGTTGAGATATTAAGACCTTTTAAAAATAAATCAGATGTAATTGATAGTTTTCTAAATATTTTTAACTCCCTTTCAATGGAAGTAAAAATTAATATTGTAAAATCTCATCCTGATCTTGGAGATAAACTAAAAATCGCAGAGGGTCTTACTGAATTTTCTACACAAGAACAATCAGGTGCTGGTTTGACAAATTGTAATGATGAAGAATACAAAAAATTTCATAAACTTAATGATGAATTTAAAGAAAAGTTTAGTATCCCATTTATTTTTGCCATTAGAGGAAAGACAAAAAGTGAAATATTTGATGAGTTTGAAAATAGATTAAAATCAGATAATATCAAACAAGAGCTTGACAAATCTATAAATCAAGTGAAAAAAATTGCTACCTTAAGATTGAATGAAATAATAGATGAATAAATTTAAAGTTAAAAATTATATTAATTTAGTTAGCCCTATATTAGATAGCAAAATATATAGTTATACTGATCAGTTTTTTGGAGCTGCTTCAAGAATGCTAAGTGATAACCCACCTATTTTTAAAGAAAATGTTTATGACAAACATGGCAAATGGATGGATGGATGGGAGACAAGGAGAAAAAGAACTAAAGGTAATGATTATTGTATTATAAAATTAGGTAAGCCAGGAAAAGTGTCTATTGTGGAAATCGATACGAGTTTTTTTAATGGAAACCAACCTGAATACGCCTCATTAGACGTTTGTTTTTCTAGTAATAATATATTTATATGGAAAAACATTTTAAAAAAGAAAAAACTAAAACCTAATGCAATTCATCAATTCAAAGTTCAAAACGATACTCCAATTAATTTTATTAGATTAAATATTTTTCCAGATGGTGGAGTTGCAAGATTAAAACTGTTAGGTGATTTGAGTTTAAATCTAAAAAAATCAAACAAAGCTATCGATTTGGCCAGTATTTTAAATGGCGCAAAAATAGTAGCATGTAGTGATGAACATTTTGGAAAAGCAGAAAATATAATAGCTCCAGGTAAATCAATTAACATGGGTAATGGATGGGAAACTAAAAGAAGAAGAGGTAAGGGGTATGATTGGATAATAATTAAGTTCGCTGAAACTGGATCTATTGATAAATTTAATATTCAAACTCATTATTTTAAAGGGAATTATCCTGCTAGTTTTTCTATTCAAGGTTCATTAATAAAGAATGATAAAAAAACTAAAGATATTGTAAACATGAGTAAAAAATGGAATACAATAATTACTAAAACTAATTTAAAACCACATCATCAATTAATTGTAGAAAATAAATTTAAAAGACAAAAGTTTAATTTTGTTAAATTAAATATATATCCTGATGGAGGTATTTCACGTTTAAGAGTTTTTGGTAGGCTATAAACTTAATGAATCTTATTATAAAAGAAATTAATAAAGAAAATTTTTCAAAATTTGGACAATTAATTTCTACAAGAGATATTAAAAGTGAAAATATAAATAAAGAGACAACAAAAAGCTTTTATGACTTGGTTAATATAGAAATTTTAGGTGATGACAATCAATGTAGAGTGAATATTTTTAAATCACAAAAAAGAATATTTCCTCTACATATTAATATGTTGGAAAACCACCCATTTAGTTCACAAACTTTTATACCATTGCAAAAAACAACTTTTATTGTAGTAGTGGCACCAATTTCAAAAATTCCTGATTTAAACTCTATAGAAGCTTTTAAAATTCCCATTGAGGAAGGTATTAATTTTTTTCCAAAAGTTTGGCATTTTCCTCTTATTGCTATTGAGGATTCAAATTTTTTAACAATTGATAAAAAAAATTCTAAAAATAATCTTGAAATTTATAATTTTAAAAATAACGATGAAATATTTCTAAATTATGAGTAATTTCTTAATTGAATTTAATAATATAACAAAAAAATTTCCAAGGGTCATTGCGAATGATAATGTCTCTTTTGAAATAAAAAAATCATCTGTTCACGCTTTATTAGGTGAAAATGGTGCTGGAAAATCTACATTAGTTAAAATTCTTTACGGCTTACTTGCTTCTGATCAAGGACACATAAATTATAATGGAGATAAATTAGAAATATCTTCACCATCTGAAGCAAGACAAAAAGGAATAGGGATGGTTTTTCAACATTTTTCTCTTTTCGAATCTTTAACAGTTAGAGAAAATTTAATTTTAGGTATTGATAATAAAATTTCATATAATGATCTTAAAGTTCAACTTGAAGATATTTCCTCTAAATATAATCTACCACTTGATTTAGATGCCCCTATTACATCTTTATCTGCAGGTGAAAAACAAAGAGTTGAAATTGTTAGAATTCTTTTACAAGATCCACAATTGTTAATTATGGATGAACCAACTTCAGTTCTTACACCACAAGAAGTTGAAAATTTATTTGTAACATTAAATGCTCTTGTTAAAGAAGGAAGAACTATCCTCTACATTACTCATAAATTGGAAGAAGTCATTACTATATGTAAAGAAGTAACCATTATGAGAAATGGCAAAGTTATTGATTCTTGTTCGACTAGTAATCAAACTGCAAAAACATTAGCAACGAAAATGTTAGGGGAAAAGTTGGATGAATTGAAAACTGATTATACTCATGTAAAAAATTCGATAAATTTTTCTGCTAACAATATTTCTTGTTCTTTTAACGATCCTTTTTTTACTGATTTAAAAAATATATCTTTTCATGTTAATGTAGGTGAAATATTTGGAATTGCTGGAGTTGCTGGTAATGGACAATCAGAGTTAATGGATATTTTAGTTGGAGAAAATACAAAAATTGATTCCGGCGAACTTGTTTTTAATAACAAAAATATTGAATTATTAAATCCTCAAAAAAGAAGAGATTTATCTATAGCTTTCGTTCCTGAAAATAGATTAGGTCATAGCGCTGTACCTGAACTAACTTTAAATGAAAATATTTTATTAAGTCAATTTCCGAATAATAATTTTTCAAAAAATGGAATTTTAAATCGAAATTTTATAGAAAAACATGCAAAAAATGTAATTAATGATTTTAATGTTGTTACTCCTGGATCGGATGCAAAAGCTTCAAGCTTATCAGGAGGTAATTTGCAAAAATTTGTGATTGGTAGAGAAATTTCTACAAAACCAAAATTATTAATAATTTCTCATCCCACTTGGGGGATTGATGCTGGGGCTGAACATTCGATAAGAGAATCTCTTATTTCACTCTCCAAAAATGGAACTTCAATTATTGTTTTATCACAAGATTTAGATGAATTAATTGAAATAACTCATCGTATTGCAGTGATTTTTGATGGTAAGTTATCTGAACCCTTAAATACTAAAGATGTAAATATAACCCATCTAGGATTGCTTATGGGTGGAAAAAATGAATAAATTTATTCCTACAATAATTTCAAGACCTCAATCTTCAAATATTATGAATATTATGGTTCCTATTATTGCAGTATTATTAACTTTATTGACGGGATCTATAATTTTTTCTTTAATGGGATTTAGTCCTTTATTTGCTTTACATACTTTTTTTATATCACCAATATCAAATGCATACGGGGTTTCTGAATTGTTAGTAAAGGCAACCCCTTTAGCTCTAATAGCGATTGGTTTAGCATTTTGTTTTAAAAACAATATTTACAATATTGGGGCTGAAGGACAATTGACTATGGGAGCAATTTTTGGTGGTGGTATTGGTATTTATTTTCATGACACCAATGGTTTTTGGTTACTACCATTGATGATTATTGGTGGAGCTATTGGAGGAGCATTATGGGGAATGATTCCAGCTTTATTAAAAACTAAATTTAATACTAATGAAATCTTAACTAGCTTAATGTTAGTTTATGTAGCCTTGTTAATTTTAGATTATTTAGTTGTAGGACCATGGAAAGATCCTCAAGGTTATAGTTTTCCAAAAACAAAACCCTTTAGTGAATCAGGAAGAATGCCTTTGTTGTTTTCAGGTTTAAGAGTACATTTTGGTTTAATAATTACGTTAATATTAATTTTCTTTTCTTGGTTTATTTTTTCAAAAACAATATTTGGATTTCAATTAAAAGTGTCAGGTTTTAGTCCTACTGCTGCTAGATATGCAGGATTTAATCAAAACACGTTAGTATATTTAGCTTTTGCTATCTGTGGAGCATTTGCTGGTATAGCAGGTTTATCAGAAGTATCTGGACCCATTGGTTTATTATATAGAGATATTTCTCCAAATTACGGATTCACAGCAATTATTGTTGCTTTTTTAGGTAGATTACATCCTATAGGTATAGTTTTTGCTTCTTTAATCATAGCTTTAACTTATTTAGGCGCTGAAGATGCTCAACTATTTATGCAAATTCCAGCTGCAGTTGGATTTGTATTTCAAGGATTAATACTATTTTATTTATTAGGAGCTGAACTATTGGTTAATTTTAAATTGGAGTTTTCAAAATAAATGGATATTGAATTAATATACGGAATAATTAAAATTGTTTTAATTGCTACAACTCCATTAGTTTTTGCAGGTATTGGTGAGTTAGTAACTGAGAAATCTGGAGTGCTAAACTTAGGTGTTGAAGGAATGATGTTAGTTGGGGCAGTTACAGCTTTTGTTACATTAGTTATAACTGATAGTTATATTCTTGCATTTACTATTTCAATATTATCAGGTGTAATATTATCATCATTATTTGCTTTTTTAGTTTTAATTTTAATGTCAAATCAAGTAGCAACAGGCTTAGCTTTAACAATTTTTGGTATAGGTTTAAGTTCAATGATTGGTAAAAATTATATTGGAACACCAATAGATGGCTTAACCCCATGGCCTTTTGTCTTCCTTTCTTTTTTGATTGTTTTTTTTATTAGTTATTTTTTTTATAAAACAAAATCTGGTTTAATTTTAAGAGCAGTAGGAGAATCTCACAACTCCGCTCATGCTTTAGGATATAGTGTTTTAAAAATAAGATTTTATTCAATAATTTATGGAGGAGCTATGTGCGCTCTTTCAGGATCTTACATGTCAATATGTTATGCACCAATGTGGCAGGAAAATATGACTGCAGGAAGAGGATGGATTGCATTAGCTTTAGTTGTGTTTGCGACATGGAAACCTGGCAGGATTTTAATAGGTGCTTATATATTTGGTGGCGTGTCTATTTTACAAATGAACTTACAAGCTTGGGGCTTAAATCTCTCAGGACAATTTTTTAATATGGCACCTTATTTGGCAACAATGATAGTTTTGGTAATAATTTCTAGCAATAGATTAAGAATAAAACTAAGTGCTCCAGCTGCATTAACCCTACCTTTTTTTAAAGGAAGATAAGATATCCACTAAATTCGTTAATTTTATTTATAGAATCGTTGAGCTCACTTTAGAAACGATATTGAATAAGAATTATTTTTAGCAGGTGAGGTTAAAATGA
>PTKZ01000003.1 GCA_002938205.1 Alphaproteobacteria bacterium MarineAlpha5_Bin5 | reverse complement strand
CGTGTTGCATTAGCAAGAGCTTTAGCCCCTTCACCAGGATTATTACTTTTAGATGAGCCTCTTTCAGCATTAGATGCAAAAGTAAGACAGTATTTAAGATTAGAAATAAAAAATCTTCAAAGACAACTAGGAGTGACAACCATTATGGTTACGCATGACCAAGAAGAAGCATTAACTATGGCGGATAGAATCATACTAATGAATAATGGGGTGATTGAACAAGAAGGGTCACCTCAAGATCTTTATTCAAAACCAAAAACTGCATTTTCTGCAAATTTTATAGGAACGACAAATTTATTTAAAGCTAAAAGAATTTCTGACAATAGTCTCGAGATTAATGGATCAACATTAGAATGCAATGAAAATATAAAAGATGATTTATTAACAGTAACTATAAGACCTGAAGATATTAAAATTGCTCAAAGTGATAATGAAAAAAATATTTTAAAAGGAACAATTAAGGAGCTTGAGTTTTTAGGATCTAATATAAGAGGACATATAGAAGTTAACTTTGAATCAGAAAAAGCAAATGTAATTTGTAATTTCGCTTCTGAATATATTTTAAATAATAATATTCAAAATAATTCTTCAATTAGTATTTCATTGCAACCTCATGCCCTTAAAGTTGTTAAAGAATAAATTTTATTATGCAAAAAAGTAGAGACGATTATCTCACTATATTTTTTATATCAATTATAGGTATTTATATTTTTATTGCTCTTGCCTTTCCGATGTATGCAATATTATCGAAAAGTGTTGAAAATAAAGATGGTATTTTTATTGGTTTTGAAAATTATAAAAGTTATTTTTCCAATCCTGCCTTAGTATATTCAATATATAACAGTTTATTTATTTCCATTATTACTATGGTTATAACAATTTCTTTAGCATTTGTTTTTGCCTATGCACTTACTAAGAGTTGCATGGTAGGCAAAAGTATATTTCGATCAATTGCTATGATTCCTATTCTAGTTCCATCTCTTTTATCGGGTATTTCTCTTATTTACCTGTTTGGTAAACAAGGAATATTTAGAGATTTTATGATGGGTTACGATATCTATGGTCCAATTGGTATTATTATAGCTGAGGTATTTTATACATTCCCGCATGCGCTACTTATTATTATTACAGCATTATCTATAGGCGATGCAAGGTTATACGAAGCAGCAAAAGTTTTACGATCAAAATCTATTCGGACTTTTTTTACTGTTACTCTTCCTTCAGCAAAATATGGTGTTATCAGTGCAGCATTTGTGGTTTTTACCCTAGTCATTACTGACTTTGGAATTCCTAAGGTTATTGGTGGACAATTTAATGTTCTCGCAGTTGATGTTTACAAGCAAGTAATAGGGCAGCAAAATTTTGAAATGGGGGCTGTTGTAAGTGTTGTACTTATTTTTCCTGCCCTTCTAGCTTTTGTAGTTGATCGTATTGTTCAAAGAAAACAGGTAGCTATATTAACTTCTCGGTCTGTTGTTCATGAACCAAATAAGAGTAAAAAATTTGATTTAATTATGCTTATTTATTGCTCTTTTATATCTGTGTTTATTCTTACTATTATAGGAATGTGTTTATACGCAAGCCTAGTTACTTTTTGGCCCTACAATTTATCTCTTTCATTAGATAACTATCAATTTGATTTAATGGATGGGGGAGGGTGGGATTCTTATTATAACTCAATTCGCATGGCTTGTTACACAGCTATTTTTGGAACAATTGTTGTCTTTACTGGAGCATATTTTGTAGAAAAATCAAGAAGTGTAAAGACAGGTCGCTCAATTCTTCATTTATTATCAATGATGCCTATGGCTATTCCAGGCTTGGTGTTAGGATTAGCCTATATTTTCTTTTTTAATCATCCTGATAATCCATTGAATTTTTTATATGGCACAATGGCAATATTAGTAATTTGTACAATCACACACTTTTATACTGTTTCGCACTTAACAGCACTAACATCGTTAAAACAAATAGATAATGAATTTGAACATGTATCATCTTCACTTAAACAACCTTTTTATAAAACTTTTTTTCGTGTGACAGTACCAATTAGTCTGCCAGCTATTTTTGAAATTGGTATTTATTTTTTTGTTAATGCTATGACTACCGTATCGGCTGTTGTTTTTCTTTATAGCTCTAAAACAAATTTAGCATCTGTTGCAGTATTAAATATGGATGATGCAGGAGATATTGCGCCAGCAGCAGCTATGGGGATGATGATATTTTATACAAATGCTGCTGTTAGGATTGTTTATGTTATTATAACTAAGAAAATATTAGTTAGATTTCAAAAGTGGCGCACAAAAACTATATAATTTAATTAAAATTATGGAACATCACTATCAATCACCTTGGTTTATTGAGGCTTTGAAAGAAGAAGGTGATTTAAAAATTAATCAATTAGATTCACATCTTAATACAGATATTTGCATTATAGGAGGGGGATTTACCGGTCTTTGGACTGCTTTAAAAATTAAAGAAAAAAAACCAACAATTAATGTTATTATAATTGAAAAAGATTTATGTGGAAGTGGAGCTTCTGGAAGAAATGGTGGTTGTATGATACCTCAATCAACAAAATTTCAAGGAATAAAAAAGATAGTTGGTCTAGAAGATGCAAAAAAAATTGTCATTTCCACTGAAGCTGCCGTAAATAATATTAAAAATTATTGTAAAAAAAATAATATTGATGCACAAATAAGAGATGATGGAGTTTTATATGGAGCAACAAATAAATTTCATAAAGGAGCTTTTGAAAGTTTAATAAAAGACCTCAATGAAAATAAAATTAATAGTTGGCAACGATTATCAAAAGAAAAAGTTCAGCATCTAACTGGGTCTGCAAAATTTATTGATGGTTATTATTCTCCAATTGGAGGAAGCTTACAACCAGCACTTTTAGTCCGAGGACTAAAAAAAACAGCTGAAAATAAAGGTATCAAAATTTATGAAAAAAGTGGTGCCCTTTCTTATAATGGGAAAAAGGAAATAATTATAAAAACAAAAAAAGGCTCAGTAAAATGTAATAAACTTATAATTGCAATGAATGCATGGACGCCTACGTTATTGCCATTTTTATCAAGAAGTGTAATTTTAGTTTCTTCAGATATGATCATAACTGAGCCCATAAAAAATAAATTAATAGATTTAGGGCTAACTAATGGATTAGTTATATTGGATTCAAATTTATTTACACATTATTGTAGAACTACTCCAGATGGTAAAATGATATTGGGTAAGGGGGGAAATACATTTTCTTTTAGAAACAAAGTAATTGATTCATTTGATGGCCCAAGTACTATAGCAAAATATTTAACAAAATCTTTAAATAGTTTTTATCCCTCATTAAAAAATATTAAAATTTCTAAATCATGGAATGGACCATCAGAAAGAACCAAAACGGGATTTCCTTTTTTTGGATACCATCCAAAGAATCAAAATATTTCTTATGCTTTTGGATACTCCGGTAACGGTGTTCTTACTTGCTATGTTGGTGGCGATATTTTAAGTAGCATGGCACTAGAGGAACAAAATGAGTGGACTGAAAGTAACTTTTGTAAAGGACCTTTAGAACTATTTCCTCCTGAACCTTTTAGATGGCTTGGAGCCATGCTAATTAGAAATGCTGTAAGGCGTAAAGAAAAACTTCAAGAACAAGAAAAAAAACCGTGGTGGATTGATAAACAACTTGCTAAACTAGCAGTATCAGTTGGAAGGGTAGACTTTGAGAAAAAAGAGGTTAAAAATTAAGATCGATATATGGATAAAAAATTATTAACACCAGGCCCGCTTACAACATCTCTTTCAACTAAAGAAGCAATGCTTCATGATTGGGGTTCAAGAGATAAAAAATTTATAGATTTAAATCATTCAATCCGAGAATCACTTGTAAAACTTATTGATGGAGAAAATCACTACCAATGTGTTCCTATGCAAGGCAGTGGAACTTTTGCTGTTGAATCGATGATTAGTTCTCTTACATCTAAAGATTCTAAAATATTAATTTTAATCAACGGCGCATATGGTCATCGCATGAAAAAAATGTGTCACTATCTTAATAGAAAGTGCATTGATTATGAAGTACCAGAAGATAAAACACATGATTTAAATGAAATTGAAAAAATTATAGATTCGAACAAAGACTTAACACATGTATTTATAGTTTACTGTGAAACTACCTCAGGGATCTTAAATCCAATTAACAAGATTGCTAACCTAGTAGAAAGAAAAAATATATCATTATTTATAGATGCAATGAGCGCATTTGGTGCACTCCCACTAAGTTGCAAAAAAATAAAATTTGATGCCGTTGCTGCATCCTCAAACAAATGTTTGGAAGGTGTTCCAGGGGTTGGATTTATTTTAGTTAAAAACAGCCTTATTAGAAATGCTAAAGGAAATTGTCATTCGCTTAGCCTTGATTTGTATGATCAATGGCAAGCAATGGAAAAAAATAAACAATGGCGATTTACACCTCCAACACACGTTTTAGCAGCTTTTAACCAAGCTCTTATAGAACATCAAAAAGAAGGCGGCATTGAAGGAAGATATCACAGATATTCAAATAACTGTAAAATTATATGTGATGGAATGAAAGATATTGGTTTTAAACAACTACTTCCTGATGAATTACAAGCGCCTATAATTATTACATTTATGCAACCAAAAAATTTTGATTTTAACAACTTTTATGATGCTTTAAGTGAAAAGGATTTTTTAATTTACCCAGGCAAACTAACTGTTGCAGATACTTTTCGTATAGGTTGTATTGGCAATTTAAATGAACAAGATATGCATAATACAATTACTGCCATTAAAGATGTGGTCAAAAAACTACCAACTATAAATTATTAATCAAATGTCTTCATTAAAAGCCGTTCAAATTCCACTAATAAAAGCAACTAATGAAAGTTTAAAAGGGTATGGTTATCTAATAGACAGCTATGAAAATAGTGATGTTGAAATTGTAACTTGGCCAAAACAAGGATGGCGTGAAATTGATAAGGGAACAGGAAATGAAGCAGGCTCTACGAATGGTTCATTTGATACTTGGTGGGAAGGAGAAATTCTTTATGGTCAAAATAATGCTGTACAGCACAATAGTGACTATGAAGTGGATGGTAAATATATATTAGGATATTCTAAATCACCGGATAAAATTTCTAAAAATATAGATTATAGTTATCCGAATGAAATATTTATTTGGCATGCAAATTATCACCCTGATGGTGGACAATTATTTTTCCCAACTGAGTCACAAGAATATATTTCACCTCTCGCATTACCTGGCGATAATATACAGCCTGAAAATTTTATAGCTTTTTATTTTGATGGATCAAAAGGATTATATATTCATCCTAATATTTGGCACGAGGGTGTTTTTCCAATTAACCAAAAATCTTCCTTTAAGGGAAAACAAGGTAAAGTACATGCTCGTGTTAGTATAGATTTTAAAAAAGAATTTAAAAAATATCTTTATTTTAAAACAAAAATTTAATTAATAAATTTTATTATTTTTTCTCAATTACAAACAACTCATCAATAAAAAAAAGTCCTTTATTTTTAGACACTATTTTTTTTACAATTTGTTCGTAATTTTTTGTTTTTTCAGCTTTTAATATTTTTTCATCACTAATTTGGTTGACATAGACCGCAGCATTCCAGGCAGAAAAAACTGTAGAAGTTGCAATACCATTCGATATTTCATTTGGCAGTGCTCTTAATTTATATTTGATATTTTTTTTCTCCTTAAATGAAACTTGTTTTAATAATTTTTTATCTAATGTTAATTTACAACATTTAATAATATCTGAAGCAAGAGAAGGAAATGGATTTTCACTTGGCCACAAAAATTTAATTATTTGATTCGCTGGATCATTGCCCTTGGCATGTATTACTAAAAGTTTTCCTTTTGAATTAAGAGCTTTTGCCATTGGCTCAATTACATACTTGACTTTTTTTTCAGCACTTATTCTTGAGCGATAAGGTTGTGATGCAATAATTAAATCGAATTGATTCTCAGGGTTTTGGACTGTTGGAATAATATCATCGAGATTAAATTCCTGATCTTCTCGATAAATTACCATTACAGAGGGCTCTTTGTATGTTGGATTACCTGTTTTGCTACTTCTTTCTATCTGCCACTTCTTTTCCAAAAACTTATTTTGTTTTACTAATTGATTGGCAAAATCGATTGAAGTATTGCCCTTAAGCTTAACTACATTCCAATTAATTTTTTTTTGCTTTGTTATATTTTTTGATTTTAAAAAAGCGGCTTCAGAATAGTGAAGATTTGAAATTATAAATACTGTATTTTTATGTTCAATAAATCGATCAGGTAATTTTTCGAGACCTAGTCTGACATCCTCCATACTTATTTCTTTTGTAGATACTAATAAAGGAATATTTGGCATCTCTTGGTGACATTGTCTCATAACATTCATTAATAAAGTTCCATCTCCCATACCTGCGTCAAAAATTTTTAATCCTGGTTTTTTTGGTTTTATTTTTTTTATATATCGATGAATATTACGGGCAATTTTTGTTTTTTCATTAGTAGTCGTTACAAATAATAAATATTTTTGCCTGTTATCATAAAATCTGAAATTTTTTTTCATACCCTTATTAATTAATTTACCAAGGTAAAGAAAATGTTTTAATATTAGTAAAACTTTTCATGGCTTCTATTGCGCCTTCTTTGTAACCTAGACCAGAATCTTTTATTCCTCCAAAAGGTGACATCTCAATTCTATATCCTGGCACTTCCCATATGTTTACCGTTCCTACATTTAAACTTTTGATATATTTTTTTGCACGCATAAAGTTATTTGTACAAACTCCTGATGATAAACCAAATGCTGTTGAATTTGAAATTTTTATTACTTCATCATCTTCGTCAGGCACACGTATTATAGGGATTACTGGGCCAAAAGTTTCTTCCAATACTAATTCACTTGTTGGATTAACGTTATCAAGTACGATAGGTGGTAACAAAGCACCTTGCAGTCCGGGGTGAAATAAAATCTTAGCCCCTTCATCAGCAGCTACAGATACTCTTTTATCAAAAAGTTCTGCTGCTTGCGCATTAATAACAGTTCCTAAATCAGTATTCATATTCATTGGATCACCAAAATTTATTTTTTTTGCTTTATCAAGAATCATTTGAACAAACTTATCAGCAACTTTATTTTGGCAAAGTATTCTTTTAACTGCTGTACAACGTTGTCCAGAATTTTTTGTTGCGCCTGTAACCGCAAGTTCGGCGGCATTATTCAGGTCGTCATCATTTAAATCATTTAAAATTATTAAAGGATCATTTCCCCCTAGCTCTAAAACTGTTCTTTTATAACCTGCTTGTTCAGCTATATACTTTCCAACACTAACACTACCAGTAAATGTAATTAAATCGATATTAGCGTTTTGTATCATTTCTAAACCAATATCTTGAGGCCATCCGGTAACAACCGAAAACATTTCTGGTGGCAGTCCAGCCTCATATAAAATATCTGCAAGTGCCATTACAGTCATAGGTGTTAATTCAGTTTGTTTACAAACTGTACAATTGTTTGTTGCAATTGATGGAGCTATTTTATGTGCTACCATATTTAACGGATGGTTAAATGGAGTAATTGCAGAAATAGCATTTAAAGGCTCTCTAATAGTAAAAATTTTTCTTGCTTTACCGTGCGGTGTTAAATCACATGAGAAAATTTCACCATCATCATAAATACATAATTGAGATGTGAGAGAAAAAACATCAAATGCCCTCCCCACCTCATACAAAGAATCTTGTTTTGAAATACCAAGTTCATAGGTAATAATATCCGATATTACTTCTTTTCTTTTTACTAATTCTTCAGCAGTCTTTTGTAATATTTTTTGTCTCTCGTATCTTGTCAGTTTGGGCTTAAAATTTGCAGCAATATCAAAAGCTTTTTTAGCATGTTCAGCATTCCCCGCTGGTACAGTTCCTATAACTTCTCCAGTGTAAGGATATTCTACTTCAATAACTTTTTCTGCATCAATTTTTTTTCCCGCTATTCGCATTGGTTCATGACGAATTTTATTATTCATTAATTACTCCTGATATTGCATAGTAAAATGCATCATAATTATAGAGCTGCTTATCTGTTTCAATTTGCGACATTTTCTTATTTACAATAAATGGAACTTCTCTTTCATGCAAGCCACCATGAGAACGAAGTGGCTCTTTCAGGTCATTTAAATCATGCTTTTCTTTTGATGAACCAATGGTCATATATTCAGAAGACATGCAAACAATATCTCCCATTCTATCTTTTGGCAAATTATACATAGCGCAAGCTTCTTCTTTATTTATAACAACTTCTATATCTTTAATTTTTTTTAATTCATCAATTACTGAATCTAAATCATTTTTATCTTTTAAATAAATTGTAGCAAATGATCCGAGCGCACCATGATGAATTACGTAAGGGTCTGTTATGGGAAGAATAACTTTAGTTGTTCCCATTTTAAAAATTGTATCAAGGTAATCTTGTAAAAAAACAGCATTAGGAGTGCCATCTTTTTTAGATTTTGGTTTCATTCCATGATCGGCTGTAATAACTATTGTAGCGCCAAACTGATCCAATAGACCAATATACTTATCAAACATAGCATAAAATTTATTTGCAACTTCATGTTCTGGTGCATACTTATGTTGAATGTAATCAGTCGTGGAAAGATACATGATATCAGGTTTAAAATCTTGCATAAGTTTTACTCCTGCCGCCATAACAAATTCGGAAAGATCTTGAGAATAAACTTCTGGGACAGGCATACCAAGCCAATTATTTATATTTTCAATTCCATTTTCTAAAATTGAAGCTTGATCTGATTTTTCTGCAGAAAAACATATAGCTCTTTTCTCATCAAATTTTAAGCCATTGCCTAGTAATGTTCGTAGCTTATCTTTTGCTGTTACAACGGCAATTTTAGCACCTACTTCATAATATTTTTCAAAAATCGTTGGTGCTCGTAAATATTTTGGATCATTCATCATTACTTCTTCACCTGTTGATGGTGTATAAAAAAAATTACCGCAAATACCATGTACTGAACTAGGTTGACCTGTAACAATTGAAATATTATTTGGATTTGTAAAACTTGGAATAGCACTATGAGCTAAACAGTATTCGCCTTTATGAAAAATTTTATCAAGATTGGGTGTTAGATTTAATTTCGATGCTTCATCTATATACTCCCTTTGACTACCATCAAGACATATAACTATAGATGTTTTAATTGGAATATTTGGATATTCTCTATTATTAATAGTTAGGGTTTTTGTCATTTTTTCAACCTATATATTAATACAAGACTAAAAAGCAAGATATGATAAACAATTCCATTACAAAAATTTAACAATAGTTAATGTCAGTAAACTTTATATTTATTTTAATTTTATTTTCAGCTCTATTCCATGCAATGTGGAGTGCATTAATTAAATCAAGTTCAAATCCTTTATCTTTAATGGGAATAACATCTATTATGGAATTGGTAATTTTTATTCCACTAACTTTTACTGTGCCATTGCCAACTTTAGAAATTTGGTATTTTTTGATTGCAACAATTGTTATTCATGTTTTTTATAGGTTAAATGTAATCTACTCCTATAAATTTGGTGATCTTTCCTATGTGTATCCAATTGCAAGAGGAGGTTCTTCATTATTAATAGCTATTATTAGTTTGTTATTTTTATCCTCAAAAATTAATTTATTGGGATTTATTGGTGTTTTGATTGTTTGCTTTGGTCTTTTTTTAATATCTTACTCTACAAAAATTAAGTTTAATAAGCCTGCTTTTTTTTTAGCAATTTCTACCGCACTATTAATCACAGCTTATACCTTAATAGACGGTACGGGAGTAAGAAAGTCTGAAAATGGCTTTTCGTATATTTATTGGTTAATAGCTCTTAATGGAATTCCGATATTAATATTATCGATTTTTTCTAAAAATGGTTTAAGAAAAAAAAATACCTATTCCATTAAATCTGGAATTGCAGCCGGTATTTTTGCCACACTTAGTTATTCTATTGTTGTTTGGGGAATGCAATATATCGAAATTGCCTATGTTTCTAGTATTCGAGAAGTTAGTATAGTTTTTGCGACTATCATTGGTATGATATTTCTATATGAAAAAAATGCATTGAAAAGAATTATTCCTTCAATTTTGATTGTAGGTGGAATAACTATGGTTTATTTTCAAATTTTATAATTAAAAACTTGTTATGACTAAAATTGGCTTTTCAGCATCTTTACCATCTGAAAATTTAGACATGCTTCCAAGTCAACTTGATAAATTTAATACTTTAGGAATCGATTCAGTTGAGTTGCCAATTTATGAAATAGATATAATTGTGGGAAAAAAAATTTTATTCGATGAATTAAAAAAATTACAATCTATAATAAAACTTTATGATTTCGATTATACAATTCATGGAGAGTTATCAGTTAATTTAATGGATGAAAAATATTTTGATGATCATAAAGAAGTTTTAAAAAAAGATATTGAAGTATCAGGTGAAATTGGTGCAACACATTTAATTACTCACTTTGGATATACTACAATTAGCAATTTTGATAATAAATCAAAGTATGAAGATTTATTAAAAAATCAAAATGAGTGCTACGCGGATATTGCTGATTTTGCTGATAAACATAATGTAACTCTCGCAATTGAATGCTTGTTTCCTTTTGAAGACAATGGTTATGCTCCTTTACCTAATGAGATTGCTTTGAATTTAAATAAAATTAATCATAAAAGAATAAAAGCATGCCTAGATATTTCTCATGCCTATATAAATTGTACATATCAAAATTCACATTTTATCAACGAAATTAAAGATATGGCTCCATTAAGTGAGCATGTTCATATGCATGACTCATTTGGCATCCTTCAAAAAATGCGAACCTATATTCAGCAAGAAGCTGTAAGTTACGGATTAGGAGATATACATCTTCCTCTTGGATGGGGAACAATTCCTTTTGAAAAAATTTTTGACGAAATCAATCTACCAAAAAATACAAACTTAAATTTTGAATTACTTCCTAAACATCATGCTTATTTTGAAGAAAGTATTAAAATAGCAAGAGAATTAAGCCAAAAAATATAGACTTATTAGATTATTTTTTTTATAGAAAAACTAATGGACAAAGAAACAATAAAAGTTGACCCAGATACTGAAACTATTTGTTGCGATGGCGGTGAAGATAGTTTAGGACACCCGGCAGTCTACTATACCTTTAACGATCTGGATAAAATTGTTTGTAGTTATTGTGGAAAAACATATATAAAAAATAAAGAGTAAAAATGTATAAAGAATCTTGGGGCCTTAAAAGAATCTGTCCGATGTGTAGTAAACAATATTATGACTTAGGTCGTAGTGAACTAGAATGTCCAGAATGTGGAAAAGAAATAGAAGTTACTACAATGTCAAGACCAAGAAGAGGAAGAAAACCTGGTAGTACTAATGCTGCTCCACTTACAAACCCTATTCCTCCAAAACCAAAAGAAAAAGAAGATGATCTAGATATAGAAAATTTGGATTTAGATAATTCAGAAGATAATTTAGAAGATGATACAGTGTTAATTGAAGATGAAACAGATATTGATCCGGCTGTTGATGTAGGAATCAAGCCTACAGAAGAAAACGAAGAAGAATACTAAACAATTTAAAAAATAAAATAATGTTAACTGTCCTACGTAATACTTGGGCTCTTTTTTTTGGGTTTGCTTTAATTTGTTTAGCACATGGATTGCAAGGATCATTAATTGGTGTTCGATCAGTATTAGAAGGGTTTACTTATATATCAACTGGATTAATTGTAGCTGGATATTATGTTGGTTTTTTATTAGGCTCTATCATAATACCTATTTTTTTAAAACGTGTTGGACATATTAGAGTTTTTGCTGCATTAGCGTCTTTAGCATCTATAGCAATTTTATTACATTCTGTTTTTTTAGATCCCTATTCTTGGTTTTTAATACGTATAATGACTGGAATTAGTTTATCCGGAATATTCATTATAATGGAAAGTTGGTTAAATGATAAATCTACTAACCAAACAAGAGGGCAACTTTTATCAATATATATGATTGTAACTTTTGTGTTTCTTGGCCTAGGTCAGCTTCTATTAAACTTGAGTAATCCAGCAAAAGTAGATTTGTTTATACTTGTGTCTGTTTTATTGTCTTTTGCATTACTTCCAATCTTATTATCAACAACAGAGCAGCCTGATATAACAAATCCAAAAAGTTTTTCGATAACTGATTTTTATGCAGTATCTCCTTTAGGATTCATCGGAGCGCTGTTTACAGGATTGTCTCATAGTGCTGTATTTGGTTATGGGGCTGTTTATGCTACCGCTAGGGGTCTTAGTGTTTTTGAGGTATCAATCTTTATGATAGTTATTACTTCTTTTGGTGCTTTATCACAATGGCCAATAGGCTATGTTTCAGATAAAATTGATAGAAGAATAATACTAATTGCTGTTACATTTATTGCTGCCGGTCTTAGCGTATTGATCGCCATTTCTTCATACATCTCTTTAATTTTATTTTTTATTTTAGCAGCAATTTTTTCAAGTATGTGTCTGCCAATTTATTCTCTTGTAGTAGCACATACAAATGATTTTCTTAACCCAGATGAAATTGTATCTGCTAGTTCCACTATCACTAAATTGCTTGGTGTCGGATCAATTTTAGGCCCAATCATTGTTTCTAGTACTATGGTCGTATTTGGATCAAATGGTTTTTTTATCTATTTATTTATAATTCATGGTAGTCTTGGTTTGTTTGGAATATATAGAATGGCTAAGCGACCTAAGCCTACAGATTTAGAATCACAATATGTTCCGCTGCCTCGTAACATTACACCAGCTGGAATGGAATTAACTCCAGTTATTGAGCCCAGAGAGGATAAATAATTCTTTTATAAATTCTATAAATTAATAATAATAAAATTAAACCAATATAAATTGCTGGTTCAATTTTATTAACGCGTACCAACATAAAAAAATGTATGCTAGATAAAATAGCTGCAAGATAGATTAGATAATGAATTTTTTTCCAAGTCTTATAACCCAATTTTTTTATCCATGATTTTGTTGAAGTGCTTGCAAGAGGTATTAGAGCGAGAAAACTGATAAAGCCAAATGTAATAAAAGGTCTTTTAATAATATCCTTTATTATAAATTGTATATCAAAAAAATGATCTAAAATAATATATGATAAAAAGTGTAAACAAACATAATAAAAAGCGAATAAACCAATCATTCTTCGAATCTCAATAAGTGATCGTAAAAATCTAAACTCAGCTAAAGAAGAAATAAAAAGTGTAGCAATGATTAGGCGCAAAGCCATTAAACCTAATTCATCCATTAGCTTTTCAATTGGATTTACACCTAATGCACCTGAAAGGAATTGATATGACCATAATATACTTGGTGTAATCAATAGGAAAAAAATAATAAGCTTGTTTCTTCTAATGAATTTTGTTGTCAGCATTGCTTAATAAAACTTTTTTAAATCCATACCTTTGTAAAGATGTGAAACCTCCTCTTCGTAACCATTAAACATCATTGTTTTTCTTCTTTTAAATTCACCAATTCTTCTTTCTGTGCTTTGGCTCCATCGTGGATGGTCAACAAGACTATTAACATTAGAGTAAAACCCATATTCACTTGGTGCAGTCATAGGCCATGTTGCCTTAGGTTCTTTGTCAACAAAACGAATAGTTACAATTGATTTAATTGATTTAAATCCATATTTCCAAGGAACTACTAATCTAATAGGTGCGCCATTTTGATTTAATAAATCATGGCCATATAAACCTGTAGATAAAATAGTCAGTGGATGCATAGCTTCATCGATTCTTAAACCTTCAACATATGGCCAGGGTAAGATTCGTCTTCTTTGGCCGGGCATTTCTTCTGGACGAAATATTGTTTCAAATTGAACAAATTTTGCTGCACTTAATGGATCTGCTATTTTAATTAATTTAGATAAAGAAAAACCTTGCCAAGGAATTACCATCGACCATGCTTCTACACAACGCAATCGATAAACGCGATCTTCAATAGTGACGAGAGACAGTAGTTTCTCTAAATCAATGGTCTTAGGTTTGTTTATTAACCCTTCTAATTTAATAGTCCATGGTATTGGATTAAAGCTACCTGAATTTTTATAGGGATCTGTTTTGCCCATACCAAATTCATAAAAATTATTATATGTTGTTATTTCTTCGAAAGTGTTAAGTGTATCATTATTATCAAGAAGTTCTTTGTAAAGATCATTATCTCCAATGTGATTTGCTTGAGTTTTTCTAGAAATACTAAAGGAAAGAGCAGCTGCACCAGCACCTTTAATAAATTTCCTTCTATTAATATAGATTGAATACGGTGTTATGTCTGACGGTAAGATTTTCATTACTGTTTATATACAGCAAATTCTTTTAAATTGAAGATTATCAAAGTAGCTCTTTAAAATACCATATTTAATTGATAGGAAAGAGATATGAAAACTAAACTTCCTATTATATTTATCTTATTTTTCTTTTCTTTAAGTAATCCAGTATCTGCAAAAAAATCACATGGTATTGCAATGCATGGTGATCCAAAATATGCAGCAAACTTTTTGCACCTAGAATATGTTAATCCTAATGCACCCAAAGGTGGAACAGTGAAATTTGGTGCTTATGGCGCTTTTGATAATTTAAATAGAGTTGCATTCAAAGGTTCTAAAGCGGCAGGTCTTGGTTATCTTAATGATACATTAATGAGAAGAGTTTGGGATGAGGCATTTACTTTATACGGACTTATTGCTGAATTTGCAGATATGCCTGAAGATCGATCTTCAATTACTTTTTATTTAAATTCCAAGGCACGCTTTCATGATGGTTCTCCTATTACTCGTGAAGATGTTCTTTTTAGTTTAGAAACATTTTCAACTAAGGGGACACCTAATCAGAAAAAAACATATGGTAAAGTTATTTCAACAGAAATGATTGGAAGCAATGGAATAAAAATGAATTTTGTAAATAATGAAGATAAAGAACTTCCTCTTATAATAGCCGGCTTTCTGCCTATAATTCCTAAAAAATATTATAGCACACTTGATGTTACAAAAACTTTTTTAGATATTCCGATTGGGAGTGGTCCTTACACTATTGAAAACTTAGATCCTGGTAGGCAAATAAAATATAAGAGACTTGAAAATTATTGGGCAAAAGATCTGCCCGTTAATAAAGGTCAATATAATTTCGATCATATAATTTACGATTATTACAAAGATGCAACTGTGCTTGTAGAAGCATTTAAAGTTGGTGAATATGATTATCGTAGAGAATACAATGCTAAACGTTGGTTTTCAGAATATGAATTTGATGCCGTAAAAGAGGGTAAGGTTATATTAAATGAAATGGACAATGATAGACCTTCAGGTATGAATGCCTTAGTTTTTAATTCAAGAAAAGATATTTTCAAAAATTCACGTGTACGTTTAGCTCTATCATATGCATATGATCATGAATGGATCAATAAGATACTATATAACAATGCTTATGTTAGAACAGATAGTTATTTTGACAATTCACCTCTTGCATCAACGGGCCTACCATCTGAAGCAGAATTAGAATTGTTAGAGCCTTTTCAAGATCAGTTACCTAGAGAAGTTTTTACAACAACATTTACTCCTCCAAAATCTGATGGGAGTGGTAATCCTAGAGAAAATTTAAGAATAGCAAAAAAAATTTTAGAGGAAGAAGGTTGGTTTGTTAAAGATGGCAAGTTAACTAAAGATGGACAAATATTTGAGTTTGAATTTTTAATTGTCAGCCCTTCAGTTGAACGTATTGCGCTTGCCTATCAAAAAACCTTAGATGTTCTAGGTATTACAATGAATGTGCGCACTGTTGACTCTTCTCAGTATCAAGCAAGATTATTGAATTATGATTTTGATATGATTAAGGCTTCATGGCGCGTAAGTTTAAGTCCAGGTAATGAGCAACAATTCTATTGGGGGTCAGAAGTAGGCAAAAAAGATGGGAGTAAAAACTATGCTGGTGTAGATAGTCCAGTTGTTGATTATTTAATTGAAAAATTAATTGGTGCACAATCAAGAGAGGAATTAACAACAGCTATTCACGCATTAGATCGAGTGCTATTATGGGGGCATTATGTTATACCACTGTATCATAGTAATATTGATCGAATTGCTTACTGGGATTTCTTTGAATACCCAGATACAATATCTTTGTACGGCATAGTAATTGAATCCTGGTGGATAAATAAAGAAAAAGCAAAAAAACTTAATCGATAAAATCACCAATAATGTCGAACACTCAAGCTAATTTATTAATGCTATTAGCTACGTTCATATGGGGTACAGCTTTTGTGGCTCAAACAACTGGTATGGGCGCTATTGGTCCTTTTACATTTAGTTTTGCTAGATTTTTTTTTGCAACACTAACAGTACTTCCTCTTGCTTTTTTTTTAGAATATTCAAATTTTAAAAAAATTTTTAGCAACAAAAAATTAGTAATTTTATCTTTGAGTACTGGTTTTGTTTTATTTCTTGGAATGGGTCTTCAACAATATGCTTTACAAATTTCACAAATTTCTAATGTCGCTTTTCTTACAGCACTATATGTGCCGATAGTTGGAATTATTTCAAGATTTATTTTTAAAACCCAGTTACATTGGATTATTTGGATTGCGGTATTGTTATGTTTATATGGATCTTATTTGCTTGCTTCAAATCAAAATATTGAGATACAAAAATCTGACTCATTAATATTTTTAGCTGCATTTTGTTTTGCATTGCACATAATTTTAATAGATGTCTTTATGAAAAAAATAAACAGCCCGTTTACGTTTGGATGTACACAATATCTAATTGTTTTTATTCTTTCATTATTTATTGCTCTAATATTTGAAAATCCAACAATAGAAAATATTTCAATTGAGTGGTTTGAAATTCTCTACACAGGTATTTTATCAGCTGGAATAGGTTATACTTTACAAATTATTGCTCAACATAAAGCAAGTCCAACACCAGCAGCGATTATATTATCTATGGAGGCCGTCTTTGCAGCACTAGCAGGTTGGATATTAATAAATCAAACTCTTGATACTAATAAAGTTTTAGGATGTGTTGCAATATTTGCAGGAGTACTTATAGTACAGCTTGTTCCAATCATGAGAAAAAAATATGACTAGTAAATTAGATGTTGTAGGAATTGGAAATGCAATGGTTGATGCCCTAATTCAATCTACTCAAGTTGAAATTGAAAAGCATGACATTAATAGAGATTCTATGAATCTTATTGATGAAAATTTAAAAAATAATTTGCATGAAAATTATTCCATTAAAGAAATGGTTGGAGGAGGATCTTTAGGAAACTCAATGTTTGGTATAACTTCCTTTGGAGGAAATGGTAGTTTTATTGGTAAGATAAAAAATGATGAAGTTGGAGTTTTTCTTCAAAAGGATATGGTAAGAGAAGGTTTGCAATTTCCTTTAGGTTTTACTTCACCTGATATTTCAACTGGTTGTTGTACAATTTTCGTAGAAGAAGATGGAACTAGAACAATGTGCACATTCTTAGGTGCAGGAACTTTAATTGGGCCAGATGATATTAATGATCAACACATAAAAAATCATAAAATAGCATATTTAGAAGGATACTTATGGGATAATGAAAATGCAAAAAAAGCTATGAAAAAAATGGTTGATATTTGCAAAGCAGATAATCAGCAAATTGCTTTTACTTTGTCAGATTTGTTTTGTGTTGATAGACATAGGAGCTCATTCAAAGAATTAATTGAGAATGATGTAGACATTCTTTTTGCTAATGAAGATGAAATTATGGCTCAATCTGAAGTGTCAAACTTTGATAGTGCAGTTGAATATGCAAAATCCTTAAAAATGACTGTTGCTATAACGAGAGCAGAGAAAGGCTCAGTTATTGTCGAAAAAGATAACGTAATAGAGATTAACCCAATTCAAGTAGATAAAGTAGTTGATACAACAGGGGCTGGTGATCTTTATGCTGCTGGATTGTTGTTTGGTATTTCTAGAGAAAAAGATATATCAACTTGTGGAAATTATGCTAGCATTGCTGCTGCAGAGATAATTTCACATTATGGCGGAAGACCTCTGGTAAAGCTATCTAATTTAATTTAGCTAATAACTTATTCTTATTTTCTTCATCACAAAAAGAATATTTAATTGCATTATGAGTTAGTGAGGTAAGTTCTTTTTCATTAAGACCAAGGTCATCCATCACTTTATATTCTCCTTGAATAGTTGCATTAAAAAATGGTGGGTCATCGGAATTAACTGTCACTTTCACACCTTGGTCAAATAAAGATTTAACAGGATGACTCTTATAATCTTCATAAATTTTTGTTGCAATGTTACTTGTTGGACATGTTTCTAAAATAATATCTTTGTCAATAATCTCTTTTACAAGTTCAGGGTCTTCAATCGACCTAACACCATGTCCTAATCTAGTTGGGTGTAATAAATTAATTGCATTACGAATATTTTCTGGCCCGTCCCATTCGCCAGCATGAACTGTGATGGGAATATTTTCTGCTTTTAACATATCAAATGTTTTTACAAATAAATTAGGCGGGAAATGTAATTCATCTCCAGCCAAACCAAAACCCACAAGGCATGGATGCGGATTTTTTATTACTTCAACCGCAGTGTTATGAACTGAATCAGCTCCTAAATGACGGATACCATTCATAATATAGCGAGATACGATACCAAAATCTTTTTCTGCCTGTTTAGATGCATCATATACACCTTCTATAAATGAATCATATGTCATCCCTTTTAGTTTGGCATGAGTTGAAGAGACCATAGCCTCTACATAAATGACATTATATGAAGCACACTCCTTTAAATATGCATAAGTTAATTCTCTATAATCTTCTGGGGTATGAATAACGGATGTGACTAAATCATATTTTTTAATAAAATCATAAAAATCCCACCATTCATAAGCATATTTATTGCCAAAAATATCTTTTGGTAAGTCTACTTTATTCCGATGGGCAAATTTACGGCATAAATCTGGGGTAATTGTAGCCTCAAGATGTACATGAATTTCTGCTTTTTGAATTTGATTAGTTGAGTTCATATGAATTTTTTTATATTTAGATAGTAAATGTCAAAATTAATACATTTATCAAGAAGAAAATTTATTTACACAGCTGGTTGCACATGCGCAAGTGGCTTATTGCTACCTGCATGCACTGAAGTAGCTATGTCAGATAGAAAACAATTTAATATTTTGTCTGATGATTTTCTTTATTCAAAAACTTTTCCTGCTTATAATAATTTTAAATCGCAAACTAAATTGATTACTGGTACTGCCGAATATGATCAGATAGTAGAAATAGGATATAAAATCCGTGATGCTATCAATGCGTATTATCAATATAACAATCTAGAAAATCCAACATCAAACTTTCAATGGGAATTTGTATTAGTAGATGATGATCAAACAAAAAATGCTTGGTGTATGCCTGGAGGTAAAATTGCATTTTATTCAGGTATTTTGCCGATTGCAAAAAATCAAGATGGTATTGCTTCCATTATGGGCCATGAAGTTGCCCACGCCGTAGCAAGACACTCAGCTGAAAGAGCAAGTACAGCAATTTTAGCAGATGTGGGAACAATGGCTTTAGAACAACTAGTCTTAGGTCAAAGACTACCAAAAGCAGCTGGATATGTTCGTCAATTTGGATTAGATCTTCCTTTTAATCGTAAACAAGAATCAGAAGCTGACTATTTAGGATTAATTTTTTCAAGTTTAGGAGGATATGATATTAATGAATCATATAAAGTATGGGAACGAATGAAAGAAGATGTTGGCGGCTCTGGACCTTCTGAATTTTTTAGCACTCATCCTTCACCAGATAATCGTATAAAAAAATTAAAAGAATGGATACCACTTGTTAACGCTAAGTACCCTGCTATAAGTGCCTAATGGAAGCTGTTAAAATAAAGAATCTTAATTATTCTATAAAGAATCAACCCATTCTTCAAAATATTAATTTTGAATTAAAAAAAGATACCATAGCCTGTATTCTTGGCCCGTCAGGTAGTGGCAAAACAACACTCTTAAAATTAATTGCTGGTCTTGAAAGAGTCCAATCAGGCTCCATTACAATTAATGATAATGAAGTTAGTTCATTAACTCATCACTTACCAACAGAAAAAAGAAAGGTTGGTTTTTTATTTCAAGATTATGCCTTATTTCCTCACTTAACCGTTAAACAAAATCTTGAGTATCCAATAAATTTTAAAAATTCTGCTCATACTATTGAAGATATGGCGGAATTAATCAAACTTCCTAATTCTTTAAATAAATATCCTCATGAATTAAGTGGAGGTGAACAACAAAGAGTAGCTTTAGCAAGATCAATTATTTCTAATCCAGACTTGTTATTACTTGATGAACCGTTCTCAAGTTTAGATCTAAACTTAAGAGAAGAGGTAAGAGATGACACATTACATTTACTTCAAAAATCAAATGTGTCTGTAATAATAGTTACCCATGATCCTTTCGAGGCTATGTTTATTTCAAATCAAATAAATATAATGGATACATCTGGTCACATTATACAGACAGGAACGGCAGAAGAATTATATAATAACCCTAATAATTCTTATGTAACTGAATTTTTTGGAGAAACAAATAAGTTTGAAGGCATTGTAAATAATTCATTTGTTGATACCCCTCTTGGAAAAATTAAAGCACCTAATAATCTTGAAAATAAAAAAGTTGAAGTTCATATAAGACCAAAAGGTATAAAGTTGAATGAACAGCCAACCCCTGTTAACGGAATTAAAGGTACTGTAATGGCGTCAAAACTAATTGGATCTTTCAGTTTTATACATTTATCAGTTCTGGACAAAAACAATGAAGTGATACATATTCATAGTCATATGCCTCCTGATTTTAATCCCCAACAATCATCTGCAGTAGAAATTGAAATAGATCAAAGTGAAACATTCATGTTTCAAAGCTAATTGCTTTGTTTTTTTCTAGATACACGCTGAAGTGTAGAGTTCAAAAAAATCACTGGGCCCAAACCTACAACAATAATAATTAAAGCAGCAAATGATGATTCTTGTAATAATTCATCAGAAGCATACTGATAGACATAAGTTGCAAGAGTTTCAAAATTAAAAGGTCTTAATAATAGAGTAATAGGAAGCTCTTTTAAAATATCAACAAAAACTAAAATCCCTCCAATTAATATATTAGTAAATAATAATGGTATAATAATTTTTCTAATACTATCCATAAAACCAGCACCCATGGTTAGTGAGGCATCCATAGCATTAGGGTGAATTTTTAAAATACCAGATCTAATAGCGGCATTTCCCACTGCCAAAAATCTTGTAATATAAGCAAAAATTAATACTATAAAGCCGCCCAAAACGTAACTTAATTGAAAGTGTATTATTTGATTGAGCCATCCAACAAAAATTACTATTCCAACAGCTAGTATTGTTCCTGGAAGAGCATAACCACAAGAAGCTAAAAAAATTAACGATTTTTGAAAGTTGTTTGACTTATAATTTGAAATAATCATCATTAAAACTGATGTAAGCATTACAAATAAAGATCCAAAAAAAGCCAATGATATACTTGTAAAAGCTGTTCTAAAAATTTCTTTAAAATCAATAATAGAAAATCCACTAAAAACAAAATTTAATAAAATTAAAACGGGGATTACAAAACCTAATAGAATGGGTACTAAGCAAATTAAAAAACATAGCAATTTCTTTGAGTTACTTAAATTCTCAGATTCAAGCATATTTTGACCACTACTAATTTCGTGAAACCTCTGACGACGTCTGGCTAAATATTCAATTGTTAAAAGTACAACAACAAAAATAAATAACACTGAAGATATTTGTGCCGCACCAGATAAACTATTCATACCTAACCAAACATTAAAAACACCTAGCGTTAAGGTTTCTAAAGCAAAATATTCTACTGTTCCAAAATCTGAAATCGTTTCCATTAAAACAAGTGCTAAGCCTGCAAAAATTCCAGGTCTAGCTAAAGGCAAAGCAACAGATAAAAAACTATTCCGCCCATAAATTAAGCTAGTTTGATAAAATGAAATAGGTACAGTTAAAAAAGATGCTCTGGTCATCATATATATATATGGATAAAGCACACATGAAATTACAAGAATTGCTCCGCCCATTGATCTGATTTCAGGAAACCAATAGTCTCCTGAATTATCCCAACCAAAAATTTCTCTAAGTAATATTTGGACTGGACCTGCATATTCAAGAAAGTCTGTATAAGTATAAGCAATGATATAGGCTGGCACAGCAGCTGGAAGCAATAAAGCCCATTCAAAAATAAATTTTCCAAAAAAATTATATCTTGTTACAACCCAGGCGCTTGAAATACCAAAAATTAAACTTAGTGCACCCACACCAATCATTAATACAATTGTGTTATATACATATCTGGGAAGAACTGTTGAAAACAAGTGTGGCCATAAAGTTGTATCACCAAATAAAGCAGAAAGAAAAATTGCAACAATAGGTGCAATTATTAGAGTAGCTAAAATAATGGCTACTGTTGATGAACTATTCCAGTTGTACAAAAAGATCTATATTATAAACTACCATCCCACTCTATCAATTATCTTTTGTGATAATGGACTTAGTTCGGCAATTTTTATTATAGACAAATTATCTTCTCTAAATTTGCCCCATTTTTGAAGCTCTACACTTGGTGATACTTTTGGATTAACAGGATATTCAAAGTTAATCTCTCCATATAATTTTTGTGCTTTTTCACTTGTTAGGAATTCAAGCAAGGCCAAAGCATTCTCTTTATTTTTAGAAAACTTTACAACTCCTCCGCCTGAAATATTAACATGGGCACCCCTGTCATTTTCTCCTTGATTAGGAAAAACTAATTTAACATTGTCCACCCATTTTCTCTGTTCAGGATCTTCAGAAAATTTAAGCTTCCCAAAATAATAGTTATTAATTAAAGCAATATCACACTCACCTTCATGTATAGCCTTGACTTGAGCTCTATCATTTCCCTGGGGTCTTTTGGCAAAATTATTTACTAATTTCTTTGCCCATTCTTCAGCTTCCTTTTCACCTAGAGCCGCCACTACAGAAGCCATAATCCCTCTATTATAAACATGACTACCTGGTCGAGAACATATTTTACCTTTCCACTTCTTATCAGCTAAATCTTCAATTCTTAATATATCACCATCTTTTATTTTGTTTTTATTTATCGCTATAACTCTTGCTCTTTTAGAAAGACCAAACCATGTATTATTAGGACTTCTTAAGTACACTGGAATATTATTTATAAGTTTTGCTGAGTTTACAGGAGCAAGAAGATTTAAATCATCATATATGTATATCCTACCTATATCAACAGTTAGAATAACATCGGCTGGGCTATTCTCACCTTCTGCTTTTAGTCGTTGAGCCAGACCTGTTTTAGAGTATATAACATTTGTTTTAATTCCCGTTTCTTCTGTAAAAAGATCTAAAAATGGATTTATTAAAAAAGGCTGACGATGTGAGTAAATGTTAATTTCTTTTGAAAATAAAATTGGTGTAGAAAATATTGAAATATTAAATAAAAAAAACTTAATTAATTTTATTATCATTGACTAATCCCGTTTTTGAAAACAATTCTATAAATTTAGATTTGGTTTTTAAAAATTTTTTAATAATAAAATTATTTATCTCAATTAATGGCCCAACATATAAACTAGATAAACTATGGCTATTTTCTATTTGATTTTTTTTAATACCAATTTGTAAATTTTCAAATTCAATTGAATGATGCAAAGAACCAAACATCCAATCCCAGCAAGCTAAAGCAGATCCAAAATTTTTATCATGGTGTTCCCTTGCAATTGAATGGTGTAACTGATGTTGTGCAGGTGAAATTAATATATGTTCTAACCATTGCCAGTACCTAATTCCAATATGAGAGTGTCTTAAATTAGATCCAAAAATGTTAAATAAAAAAACAAAAATATTCACACCTAAAATTGTAAATAAATCTACACTATTGCCAAATAAAAAAAAGAACACTGAAATACTCACAGCTTGTGTTACTGAACTTCTAATTGAAAAAATTATTCCCTCAAGCGGATGTGTTCTAAACACAGTCATTGGTGTTAGAGTTGTTGCTGAATGATGAACTTTATGAATTGACCACAAAATTGGCCACTTATGCATAAAACGATGAATAATAAATTTACTAAAATCATCGAGAGTAAATTGAAAAATAGTAAATAAAGAAATAAAAACAATTGGCAAAGTGTTACTATACATACCAACACTTAGCCAATTAATAGTATGGAAATAAAAATATAGAGTAGTGGCAATAGCTAATTGCGTTATTAAAAAAGGTGAAATTAACATCATTATCATTTGATTAATTAAAAAGACTTTGTAGTCAGATTTTGATGATGTTGAAAAAAATACCTTTTTATCAAAAATTTTTTTAAAAGAACTCAGTAAAGATTTTTTTTTATAAAAAACAAACCAAAAAAATGCAATTAATATAGATAAAAGTATATAAATTAAAAAAACCCTTTTTTTTGGATCAAAAAATTGATTACTTATTCCTGTTATATATTCAGTAATTAATTCCATAATTAAAATATTGGTGCATTTAAATTAATAAACGCACCAATAAAATACATATTTTTAGTCATTTTCTGCTGAGTCAGCGCTTCCAATTTTTCCTGAAAGATCTGCCATATCAGAAAGCATATCTTTTGACTTTGCAGTTACACCAAATTCATCCTCCATAAGTTTTTGAATTTTAAGCATATGAAGTTTAAACTCAGACCAATCTTGCGCTTGATCTTTAATAAAATTACCTTGAGAGTCAACACCAACGACTTGAGAGGAATTTAGAAGAACAGGACCAAATCCCATCATACGATTCATCTTCACTGCTGTTTCTCCAAGATCATCAGGACCGCACTGTAAAGCTAGTGCAAAACCTTTAAGTTCACCCCAATGTTTTGCATAAGTTCTAAATGCTTCTGTTGTATCGCCATTAGCTTCCATAATCGTCTCAAGCTTAACTAGATCTTTATAGGTAGAGCCGGCATATTTAAAGACAGATTCAGCAATTACTTTTTGCCAATTATCTCTAATAACATCTCTTTTAGCCAATAATTTAGTTCTTTCATCAAAACTTAAATTTCGTCCATCTGCATCACGAATGATTTCTCTTCCATTAATAAATGCTTGATTAATTGTAGCTAAATAATTTGTTTTACCACCTTTATCATAGCTAGAAGCATAATAAGCATGGGCATAAGTATACTCTGAATATAAATCGACAACACCATCACCATTGTAGTCTGCAGATGCCATGTCTTTTTTCTTTGCAACATTATAATTTTCTTCTGCATTTAGAGTTAATGCGTGTGCCGCTGAACCCCAATAACCAAAAGCTTCGTCCCAGCTATGTTCTTTACCTGTGTAGTAAGCTCCATCTTTGTATGGTTTATTATTTGGTTTTTGACCGATTTCCATTTTTTTACCTAGGTAGTTGTTTACAGCTTGATTATAAAAAACAGCACCCATAGCAAATTTAGAAATTAGTTGTGTGTAATCCATTCCTGTATCAGGATCAAATCCACCCTCAACTTCTCCTGCCTTAGTCATCATATGTTCTATTGCTTCTGGTCCAGTTAAGTTGCCCCAACCAGGTATATATCCTTTGTACATTTTTCCAGAAAGATTGCCGCTACCAATTTCTGAAATCATAGTTTGCTTAACTACAAAATCATCTTTTGATTTAGGTGCAATAATTTCCAAATTATCCTCACCATTATAATATGCCATCATTTTAGAAACATCACCTGTTTTGACTAATGCTTTCAAACTATCATGAAGCGCATGTCTTGCCATTTGTCCAGTATATTTAACTGAATTTGTTTTATCTCCATCATATCCCTGTAAGGTAATTGGGTAAGGCCCATAAACATCAGCTAGTGAAGTTTTTACAAAACTAAAAGAAATGAATATTGTAAAAATAAGAATAAAAGTTTTTTTCATAATCTCCTCATAGTAAATTAATTATTTTGCGAGAGCTAAAAAACGAAATTAGAGAAACTTAATTACTTTAATTAGCTCCCACAGACTCGTAAAAAGTCAAAGAGTTTTATATATTTAAATAATAAAAAAAAATTATTTATAAAAAAACAAAAATAAAATAATAAAAAAAAGATATTTTTAGAATTATTCTAATTTTAAATTAATAATGATATTCCAAAAACTACACACCCGAATCCAACAATCCTTAAAACAATTGATGAAAATTTATTCTTAATTGCAAAGCTACCGATTCCAACACCAAATAAATGTAACGTGGCTGTTCCAGAAGCAAAACCAAGTGCGAATAATATTGGATTAACCGCCCATGGCATCTCCATTCCGTGAGCTAATCCATGACACAGTCCAAAAATGCAAATGAAAATCATTATAACATTAGTGGCGATTTTTTTTTCTATAGCAATTGCTAAACCCAATAATATGACGGAAAAGACTATTCCATATTCAACAACTATAAATGCGGATTCTTCTAAATCAAAAAAGAAAACCTCAACTAACATGCCAATAATTCCGCCAACAATCATCATTAAAACAAAAGTTGCAGGAATTGTCCAAATTGCTCTTCCTCCTATTTGAGCGCTTACAATACCGACACTAACCATTGCCAAAAAATGATCTATACCCAAAACTGGATGCGAAAGACCATCATAAAAACCTACCATACCAGTAAAAGTATGTGCTTGAACTGCAGAGGTAAAAAATAAAATAGATGAAAAAAGTAAAATTAAATTCAATTTCATACAAACATTTTTTGTTTTCTAAAGAATAATTTTTTAATGATGAAATAAATTAGAAATACTAAAACTACAAGAGCTATATGCGGAATATACGCACGAATATCAAATTTTTGCCAATGCACTATATCCATATAAGGTCCAATATATAAAAGGATAGGAGTCCATGTTAAAATCTGTTCCCATGCATTGGACCCAAAAAATTCAGCTTCACCAACTGCAAGAGAGTAATGACCTAAATTATTCTTATTAAAAATTTGTATTAAGTAAGAACCTTTAGACAAATTAAAACTTCTTTTAAAGCCTGTATATTCATTTACTTCGGCTCCTATTTCAGGCCCTTTCCAATACCAATCTCTGGCATACGGTTCATACCATGCTTCCCATTCAAAATTCTGACCATCAGCAAAAAATTTTAATATTTTATTATTTTTTTCATTTATCGAATATACAGCAAGTGATAACGATAAGTAATCATCATCAACTTTAGGACTTAAAATACCAGTGTAAAATAAAAAATCTTCTTCACTATTAATTATATAATAATGTGGTTCACCACTAAGCTTTCCATAATATGCTTTAGATATTTCTGGATCTATAACCTGATGAGGATTATCTAAAGAAGGTGAATAATTAATTAACTTTGGCTGATGAGCAAATAGATTGGAGCTAAATAAAAAAATAATAATTAAACTTAACCTCATATATTAATTATAGTTTACTTTTATAATTTTCCAATAAAATAAAAATGGGGCCACTTTGGGCCCCTATCCTTATTAAATCTATTTAGAATAATTCTAATTTATTTAATTTCTATTAACCGTGCCTTTTTTTCTTCAGGGATTATGCGCTCCAAATTGATATTTAACAGACCATTTTTTAGTTCAGCATTTTTAATTTTAATATCTTCTGAAATTGTAAATGCTCTTTCAAATTGTCTTGTTGATATGCCTTTATGAATAACATCATTGCCATTTTGATTCACAACTTTTTCTTGTTGTTTGTTCCTCACAGTTAATGTGCTATCTTTAAGTTCAACTTCAATATCATCCTTGCTATAGCCGGCTAGAGCTACTTCTATTTTATAATTATTCTCATCTGAACGATGGATATTATAAGGTGGATAATTTGAATTATAGCGCTCTGAAGAATCTAACATTTTATCAAATTCTTCAAAAATTGAGTCAAATCCTACTGAAAACGGTCTTAGTGAATTCCATACGGATAGGTTTCTTGTCATAAAAACTCCTTATTAAGCAAGTTAAATGTCAGCACCCACAATGGCATACCGACATAAATTATATAGGTATCAATACAATAATTTCAAGAATGTTTATTTTTTTCTTATAAAAGATAATCCGTCCGAAAGAGGCAATAATGAAAAATTAATTCTTTCATCTGTTTGAATTTTTTTATTTAATGCTCTAATAGTTTTTGTTTGCTTGTCAGTTTTATTTTCATCAGCTACATCTCCGTGCCACAACATATTATCAATTATTAAAATACCATTAGGTTTTAATAGCTTGAGCGATAATTCATAATAATGAGGATAGTTATTTTTATCTGCATCAATAAAAACAAAGTCAAAACTTTGCTGCCGGTCTATCATGCTTTGTAAAACATCAACGCCGTCTCCGATTATCGATTCAATTTTGGTTTCTTGTTTAGCCATCTTCCAATATTTTTCTGCCATCGATAAAAATTCATCTGAGTTATCAATGGTAATTAATTTTCCTCTCTCTGGTAATCCTCTTGCAATACAAAGTGAGCTTAATCCTGTAAATCTTCCAATCTCTAAACAAGAATTTGCGTTAAGAATTTTTACAATAATTTCTAAAAATTGACCTTGCTCAGGAGCAATCTGCATAGAAGATAGATTCCCAAGTGCCAAAGTTTCATCGACCAATTTATCTATTACTGGATCTGAACGATATCCTGTTGCTTGTAAATATTTAACTAGTTCTGCATCAATAGAAACCTGATTACTCATTTAATTAATAACTTTGTAAATTTCTTTTGGTTTTGTCACTTCTGATTCTGTAATAATAAAACACTCTTTAATTTTTTCTTTAATCTCATCACAATCTTGATCGCTTTTAGAATAAAGATTTAAAATTGGTGTTGAAGCATCTACCTGCTCTCCTACACCCAACACATTATCATAACCAACATTATGATTAATTTGATCGGTTGTCTGCTTTCTTCCACCACCAAGCTCTATTAAAAGTAATCCGAGCTCTCTGGTTTTAATTTCTTTTATAAAGCCCTGTTTGTTTATAAAAATATCTTCTTTCAAACAGTTATTTTTAAGATCTGTCTTATAAGTTGTCAAAAATGAAGAAGGGCCTCCAAGTGCAGTAATCATTTTTTCAAATCTTTCGGCTGCTTTTCCATTTGAAATAACTTCATTAATTCTGCTTAACGACTCTTCTTTTGATATGTCATAAACCATCATTAAAATAGAGGCTGCCAGACTATTAACGATAACTTCAAGGCGTTTATTTTTATTTGAAGTTGTTAAGTATTCAATACACTCAATTACTTCTAATGTATGACCAGCGCTTCTTCCAAGAACTTGGTTCATATCTGTAATAATTGCTTCACATTTAAGTCCCGCCCCATTAGCAACATTAACAAGTGAGTTAGCCAATTTATTGGACACTTCCATAGTGCTATTGAATGATCCATTTCCTACTTTTACATCTAATATCAACGTCTTTAAGCCGGAGGCAATTTTTTTTGATAATATTGATGATGTAATTAAAGGAAGAGACTCTACTGTTCCCACAACATCACGGATAGAATATAATTTTTTATCTGCTGGTGCCAAATTATCAGTCTGACCAATTATTGCACACCCAACTTCTTTCACTACTCTTTTAAAAGTATCTAAGTCAGGACTTGTATTATAACCTGGAATAGAATCAAATTTATCTAGTGTACCACCTGTATGACCTAGCCCTCTCCCTGATATCATTGGCACAAATAAACCACATGATGCTAATATTGGTGCTAAAACTAAACTGGTTTTATCTCCCACACCTCCTGTTGAATGCTTATCGCATACTAAATTATTATCAACTATTTTTGACCAATCCAATGTATCGCCTGACTTGGTCATTGCATCAGTCATAAATACTGTTTCTTCGGCGTTCATCCCATTTAATAAAATTGCCATACTCATTGCTGCAATTTGTGCTTCAGAAAAAGAATTATCAGTTAGGCCTTGAACGAAAGTATTGATTTCTTCTTTTGATAAAGGATGATTATTTCTTTTTTTTCTAATTATTTCTTGAGGAATCATCAAATGTCACTTCTTCAATAAATTGCTTAATTAAATTTAGAATATTTTTTTCTGCCAAACTTGCGTTTTCGAGTGTTTCTTTATGACTGAGTTTAGTTTTATTCATACCGGCTGCTAAATTTGTAATTACACTTACTGCTATCACTGGAAGATCACAGTGATTAGCAACCAATACTTCAGGAACAGTGGACATGCCAACTGCATTACCACCAATAACTTTTAGCGCATTTATTTCTGCAGGAGTTTCAAAATTTGGTCCTGAATACATACAATAAATCCCTTCATAAATTTTTTGGTTAATTTTCTTCGCTGTACTAATTAATTGGTCACGATAATATTTATGATATCCATCACTCATGTCGTGAAAACGCGGCCCATAATCATCGTAGTTTTTACCAATCAATGGATTATAACCGCTCCAGTTAATATGATCTGATATTGCCATTAAACTTCCAGCTGGCATATTTTCATCTAAACTACCCGCTGCATTAGTTACAATTAAAAGTTTACAACCAATATCTTTTAACACTCGAATTGGTTTTGCTAAATCATTAGGTTGATGACCTTCATAAATATGAGAGCGTCCATACATACAAACTGTTTTTATTCCTGCTACATCACCTAATACCAATTTTCCGGCATGCCCTTTTACAGTAGGTTGGGGGAAATCTGGTAAATCCGTGTATGGTATTTCCGCAATAATATTTTTGGTATCAAAAAAATTTGTTAAACCACTTCCTAATATAATTGCAATATCAGGATTGGTATTAGTTTTTTCTATAAAAAATTTTGAGGAATCGTGCATTATAAATTTTCAGGACCAAACGAGTCAGGTAGCAACTCTTCCAGAGTTGATGTTTTAATATGTCCATTTGTATTACACATATGAATATTAACATCTAGAGATGCAAATTCCCTTAGTCGCTGTCTACATCCACCACAAGGAGAGCATAATAAATCGCCAGAACCTATAACTACAACTTCTTTTATTTTTTTAAAACCATTTGCTACAAGGTTGCCAATCGCACTTGCTTCGGCACACTGTGATTGGGGGTAAGCAGCATTTTCAACATTACAACCTGAAATAATTGTATTGTCCTCTGTTAAGAATGCTGCACCTACTTTAAATTTTGAGTAAGGAACATGAGCTTTATCTCTAACATCTTTTGCTACTTTAAACAGTTTGTCAAAATTTTCTGAAATCATAGGCTTGTTTATCATGTAAAAAAAATTAGTGCTATATTAACTAAAAAATAATAATAAATTAATATTATAATAATGAAAAAAATATCTCTTAAAATATGCGGTATAACGAATACTAAATCAGTTAAAACTGCTTATAAAAATAAAATAAAATCTTTAGGGTTTGCAAGTAATAACCTTCCGGGACCCAATACAGCTAATGATAAAAAAATAAAATTATTAATAAAAGAATGCAAAAATTATAAAATTGAATCAGTGCTTCTTACTCGGTATGTTTCACTCGATCAATTGATTAAACAAATAGACTATACAAAACCAAAAGCAATTTCTTGTTCTTATCATTTTACAAAACAAGAATTACACATTTTAAAAAAAACATTTAAAAGATTAAAAATTGGTATTTCTGTTAACCCAGAAAATTTTAATATTAAATACTTTAAAGATGTAAAAGAAATTGTTAATGTCATTTATTATGACATGAATGTTTATAGAAAAAAAACTATTAAAACTTATTCTCTCTTAAAATGTTTGGATCAAATTCAACTAATTCAAAATCTTTCAATACCAGTTTTCATTGGTGGTGGAATAAATGAACAAAAAGCGAAAGAAATTATTAATTTATTAAGGCCTGATGGGATTGATGTTTCTAGAAGTTTAAAGAATAATCAAAATATTATTTCTACAAAGAAACTTAAACATTTTTTAAACGAAATTGCAGTAGCTTAATTTTTTAATTACATAATACTCTTTCAAATCAGATAGCTGATGCTTAATTGTTTTTTTATTTGCCGGATGCCTAAAAAAAGGAGCAATATCTTTTAATGGCAATAAAACAAAATCTCTTTTTGATACTCCGGGATGAGGAATGCATAGATTTTTTTTATTAATTATTTTTTGATCACAAAAAATAATATCTAAATCTATTTTTCTTGGGCCGTTTTTAATTTTTTTATTTTTTTGTAATTTTTTTTCTATTAATTGTAATTCTTTCATAAAGCGCATTGGCAATATCAATGATCTAACTTGAACCATACTATTGTAAAAATAGTTTTGTTTTAAAAAACCATATGGCTTTGATTGATAAATGTTAGCCTGCTTTACAATTATTCCAATTTTTTTTAATTCAAAAACAGCTCTAGAAAAATTATTTTTATAATTACCAATGTTGGTTCCTAAAGCTATATAATAATTAATTGGATACACTTACTGTGTCTGCGCCATAACGTTTGGCAACAGCTGATTTATTTATTAGTATTTTTGTTTTTTTAATTTTAAATTTTTTTTCTAACATTAACGATGATGCAATTATTAGTTTTTCCAGCGTATTGTATTTTGATTCATTGATAAATTTTTTTAATGATTTAGTGATTTTAGAATAATCTTTTAAGTTAAACATCTTTTCTAAATTTTTACCCTTTGGAACATTATAACTAAAACTAAGAGTTACTTTCAATAATTGCTTTTTTTTTCGCTCTTCTGCAGTTATTCCAAGATTAGCAAATACTTTTAGATTTTTAATTTCTACATTAAACATAAGCTTTTATACACTTTCAATGCTTGGGATGTTTCTTTAACATCATGAACTCTAAATATATTAACTCCTTTTTTATAGCAATAAAGCGCAGATGCTATAGATCCACCAAGACGTTGATCAACGCTACTTTTATCAATACCATTGATCCAGCTTTTACGAGATGCGCCAAGTAAAACACCACAATTTTTAATTTTAAATCGGTGTATATTTTGTAATATTTCAATGTTTTGTCTAAGATTTTTGCCAAAGCCTATTCCTGGATCAAACCATATTTTTGAATGAGGTATTTTATATCCATCAATTTGTTTAAGCTTTGATAGAAAAATTTTTTTTATATCGTTAACAACATTTTTATACATATTAACTTTTGATTGCATAATTTTTGGAGGTGCTGGAGTATGCATTAAGATTAGTCCATTTTTGTATTTTTTTGTCAGATCAAACAAATCATTAGATCCTCCAAAAATATCATTAATAATATGAGCGCCATATTTTAGTGCAAATTCTTGTGTTTCTATCTTTGAACTATCTATCGATATTAAGAATTGATCCTTTGGCAATTGTTTTAAAATAGGCATGAGTTTTTTTATTTCTTCTTGATAGCTTATTGGATCGCTTCCTGGCCTAGCACTTTCAGCTCCAATATCAATAATTTGGGCTCCATCTTTATGCATTTGTTTTATAGATTTTAAAGCATTAGTAGTTTTATAATTTTTTCCACCATCACTGAATGAGTTTTTTGTAACATTACATATTCCCATTATGGACGGGGATGAAATTGAAAAATTATTTTTATTAAATATCATTATATTAATTGATTTTTATATATTGCTGAAAGTCTTTTAAACATTTTTGAGCTAGAGCTATACCATTTTATTTGAGGAATAGATGTTACTTTTATAACTCCCTTACCAGAACCAACTAAAATTATTTCATCTGCATCTGATAATTCAAATATACTGATAGGCTTAAAAATGTATTTGGTGTGAATTTTTGATAACAAATAATTAAGTGTAATTCCTTTATAATAATTACCTTTTGGTAGAATAATATTATTATCTTTAATCATAATTATGTTTGTTGTTGATCCTTCTAGTAATTTTTTTTTATTAAAAAATAGTAATTCCATTTTTTGCATATCAATACCTTTTTGCATTGATAATATTTTTTTATATTGTAAATTTTTAATTTTTGGATTTGTTCGCTGATAATTAACAAGTTTGCAATTGAAATTATTTGTTAACTTTAATCTAGGTCGAAGCGATATAGATATAATATTTTTCTTTATTGCAATTCTTAGAAGATGATTATAGTTTTTTATTTTTAAATTTTTTGGAATTAGTTCTAATAATTTTTTTCGTGTTAAAGAAAAATTTATTTTCATTTTAATCAAGCCTGTATTCAATTGACATAAATGCTCTTTTAATAAAATAAACTTAGGTGTTGCCCCATACACACGAATGGTAGTAAAAACCCCCCTCGATCCCCACAAATGATTATAGTGAACTTTTGTAAAGTGATTAAGCTCGTATGATTTTTTGAATAAGAAATTTGCCATCAATGGTTAAAAAGGAATCAGGATGAAATTGAAATCCATATACATTATTAATAGTGTCTTCTACTGCCATAGCAACATTAGTTTCAAGGCATCTCATTGTTATTTTTAGCGATGAAGAGCTATATGGTTCTTTAAGTTTAAGTGAGTGATACCGACCAGCTACAAAAACCTTATTAGAGCTAAATAAATTACTTGAATCTAAGACTCTAATTTTTGACTGATAACCATGGTATATTTTTTTTTGTGGGACAATCTTTCCATTTTCTCCATATAATATTTGTTGAAAACCAAGGCAAATACCAATGATTTTCTTCATTCCTTTATATTTTTTATAAATTTTCTGCGTTTCTGGATAGTGAGATGGGTCGCCGGGTCCTGGAGCAAAAACAATAATTTTGGATTTTTCTAATTTGTTTTGATCTATATCATAGTAGTTTGATACATAGGTTGGTAAAAAATTTTCAAGAAGATGAACGAGATTATAAGTAAACGAATCTTCGTGATCAATTACGTAAATCATGATTTAAATAAATCGAGAAGTGATTTAGCTTTGATATAATTTTCTTTATATTCGTCCTTTGGATTACTATCAATTACTACACCGCTTGCAGCTGAAATCTCTGCAACATTTCTATGGTTTAGAATGGATCGTATAATTACATTAAATCGCATATTTCCATTTGCATTAATATATCCAAAGCTTCCCGTATAGATGTTTCTATTTATTTTTTCACGACTATTGAGCAATTTTAATGTATTAATTTTTGGACATCCAATAACTGACCCACCAGGCATCATTGCAGAAATAATATCATGATTGTTTACATTTTTTTTTACTGTTCCCTTTATCTCAGTTACATAATGATACAGATCTCTATATGCCTCTACAATTTTTAATTTATTTATTTTAACAGTTCCTGTCTCACATATGCGTGATAAATCATTTCTTTCCATATCTACAATCATGTTGTGTTCCTTGCTCTCTTTTTTGTTTTTTTTGAAAAAATTATAAGCATATTGTTTAGTCATATTTTTTGTTCTATTTAACGTCCCGGCGATTGGTTTTGTTATAATAGTGTTTTTCTTTTTTTGTATTAATGTCTCCGGAGAACAACTTATTATACTGTAGTCAATATCTCTGATTAAAAAACTTTCTGGAGATTCATTAATATCCATCAATTTCCAAAAAAATTCTACTGAATTTAAATTAGATTTATTTTTATAGGTTTGTGATATTTTAATTTGATAAGTTTCACCTAGTTTAATCTTCTCTGAAAATTCTCTAAACAGTTTAGTGTATTGTTTTTCATTCAAATTTAAATTAAATTTATTTTGATAATAATATTTAACTTTTTTATTGACAGTTTGCAGCTTTCTATAATTTTTTAATAAACTTTTAATAATGATATTTTTTCGTATTTGTATAATGGTCTGAGGCTGATACGCTAGACCAGGATAAAAATTTGAGTTTTTTTGTTTGGGTAATTTAACTTTAATATTTTCACACAAAAGTTGAAAGCCAAAAAAACCTATATGGCAATTCAATTCTTTAATAGGTGATTTTAACTTAGTACTTGTTTTATTTAAAAAATTCTTAAAATTTTTTGAATTTAGTATGATCTTATCTTTGAAATCGGTATAAACATCATATCCGCCAATAGTTTTATAAATTATTAGTGGTTTATTAGATTGAAAAATCTTATTAAGGTATTCTTTGTTGTTCAACACTAAAATCTATTATAATTAGGTAAAATATATGAAAAATACTTTTATTCAAAAAATTGTTTTTTTGCTTGTATTATTTTTCTCTAGCGTTGTTTTATCACACGGAACTGTAATAATTACAAATGTTGAACACGATAAAGGGTACATTGATGTCAAAATATATGACTCTAAAGATACCTTTCTGGAGGAGGGTAAAGCTGTTGAGGTTGTTAGAAAAAAAGTAAAAAAGGGGGAATTGGTAGTTCCTCTATCAAAAATTCATGAAGGCCAAATAGCTATAGTAGTATATCATGATGAAGACGGTGATGGAAAATTAAAAACTGGATTCTTTTGGCGCCCAAAAGAAGGTTTTGCTTTTAGCAATAATTATCAGCCTAAAGGGCCACCAAAATTTTCCAAAGCTGCAATAAACCTTGTTCATGGCGAGCCTGTATTTATAGAATTAAACTATTAAAATAACATAAATGATGTCAATTTCTTTGGATTTTTACAAAGACTTTAAGCCAGAGTTAACACCAAAAAAAATGCTTGAGTATGGAGTATTTGGAGGATCGTATTTAGGAGATAGTGTTAGTGAGTATCCAAAATCTTGGTTTGCTAAAGCTAAATTAAGTAAAGAATTTAATGTTCAACTAAATTATTTTCAAATCAAATCTGGCCTTAGTTTGAAAGAATGGAAAAAAAAGGGTTGGATTATGAAAGAAGATCCTCGCGGGTGGTTTCAATGGTACTGTCGCTTTACAAATGGGAGAAGAATTCCAGAGATTGATAAAATTCAAATTTCTAGATGGAAAGCTTTTGGGCCTAGACACATAGGAGGTATTAAAAAAAATTGCCCTAAAAGATTTTTCAGTTGTAGGAGAAAGCAAAGGCAAGCCTTACTTCAATGGTCATATAATCCTTTTTTTTAATTTTAAAATTCAAAACATCCACCAGTATAATATAAGGTAAAATATTAATTATGAACAAATTAAAGCTTCACAATACTCTTGGGAATAAATTGGAAGAATTTATTCCCATTGATAAAGATAATGTAAGAATATATGCTTGTGGTCCAACAGTTTATAACTATGCACATGTTGGCAATGCACGTATGGCAGTTGTTAACGACTTATTAGTTCAGTTTCTTAGAACAATTTATCCAAAAGTAACATATGTTTCTAATATAACAGATATTGATGATAAGATAATTGCAGCATCAGAAGAGACTAATGTTCCAATTAAAGAATTAACAACAAAGTTTACAACAATTTATAATGAAGACATGTCTGTACTGGGAGTTAAGCTACCTGACATACAGCCAAGGGCCACGGAACATATTAATGAAATGATCGAATTAACAAAATTATTAATACAAAATAATTTTGCATATGAAAAGGAGGGGCATGTTTTGTTTCATGTGCCCGCATTTAAAGATTACGGTTCTTTATCTAGACGTAATAGAGATGAACAAATTATGGGAAGTAGAGTTGAAATCGCTCCTTACAAAAAAGATCCTACCGATTTTGTTTTATGGAAACCTAGCTCTTCTCCAAAACCTGGTTGGGAATCTCCATGGGGATTTGGAAGACCTGGCTGGCATTTAGAGTGTTCTGCAATGTCTGAAAAAACATTAGGACTTCCTTTTGATATACATAGCGGTGGTGCTGATTTGATTTTTCCTCATCATGAAAATGAAATTGCACAGACATGTGCGGCTCATAATAATATCAATGACTTAAAATCTTTTGCAAAATACTGGTTTCACAATGGATTTGTGAATGTAGAAGGAGAAAAAATGTCAAAATCACTCGGTAATATTAGTCTCGTTAACGAATTAATTAAAGAATTTAAAGGAGAAGTATTAAGATTAACACTTGTATCCGCCCATTACAGACAGCCGTTAAACTGGACCAGAAATATTATAAAACAGAATAGTACAATGTTAGATCGTTTTTATCGTAACTTAAAAGAGCTAGAAAATATTGAAGCTTATAAAGATAATAATCAAATAGACGATAATGTTATCGAAGGTTTGTACGATGATCTAAATACCCCCAAAGTAATTGCTGAATTAAATGTATTAAGCAATCAAATTGGTAGTGCTGATAAAAAAATGAAGGCCAAAATCAAATATAATTTATTGGAAGTAGGTAAAATAATTGGCATTCTTCAAAACAATCCTGATAAGTGGTTTGGTTATGGAAAATCAGCAAATCTTGATGAAACTGCTATAGAAAGGTTGATAAAAGAACGCAATGAAGCTAGAGGCAATAAAAATTTTGATGTAGCTGATCAAATTCGTGATGAACTAAAAGAAAAAGGAATAGAAATTGAAGATACAAAAAAGGGGACGGTTTGGAAAAGTATCTAATGTTTGTATATGAGTGATAAAATTACTATTACATTTCCTGATGGAAACTCAAAAACTTGTAAAAGTGGGATTAATGGTTTTGAGATTGCTGAAGGAATTTCAAAATCTCTAGCAAAGGAATCTATTGCTATAAAAATAAATGGTGAAGTCTTCGATCTTACGAGAAAAATTGAAAATGATTCTAAAATTCAAATAATTAAAAAAAGTGATGAAGAAGCTTTACATATTATCAGGCACGATTGCGCACACGTAATGGCTGAGGCTGTTCAATCACTTTTTCCAGGCACACAGGTTACGATAGGGCCTTCTATTGAAAATGGTTTCTATTACGACTTTGCACGCAAAGACCCCTTTACTGTTTCAGACTTACCTAAAATAGAAAAAAAAATGCATGAAATTATTAATAATGGTGAAAAATTTACAAGGGAAGTTTGGTCTCGCAGCGATGCAATAAAATATTTTAAAAACAAAGGTGAAGAGTATAAAGTTGAATTAATTAAAGATTTAAATCCTGAAGAAGAAATCTCAATTTATAAACAGGGTAAATGGTTGGATCTTTGTCGTGGGCCTCACATGACAAACACAAAACAAATTGGTAAAGGATTTAAATTAATGAAAGTTGCGGGTGCCTATTGGCGTGGTGACTCGAATAATGCAATGCTCACTCGCATATATGGAACAGCTTGGAGAAATGAAAAAGAGTTGGAAAGTCATTTAAAGCAAATTGAGGAAGCAGAAAAAAGAGATCACAGAAAACTTGGAAAAGAAATGAATTTGTTTCACTTTCAAGAAGAAGCACCGGGTGCTGTTTTTTGGCACCCAAAAGGTTGGTCTTTGTTTCAATCACTTATAAACTACATGCGATTAAGACAAGATAAGGAAGGATATCTTGAAACAAACACACCGGAATTATTAGATAGATCTTTGTGGGAAACTTCAGGTCATTGGGAAAAATTTAGAGAAAATATGTTTACGACAGATCCAAAAGAAGAAAAAATATTTGCTATTAAACCAATGAATTGTCCAGGAGCTGTTGAAGTATATAAGCAAGGATTAAAAAGTTATAGAGATTTACCTTTACGAATGTCAGAATTTGGTAAAGTACACCGATATGAGCCATCAGGAGCTTTACATGGACTAATGCGAGTTAGAGCTTTTACTCAAGATGATGCTCATATTTTTTGTACAGAAGATCAAATAACAAGTGAAAGTAAAAATGTATGTGAGTTAATACTTAGCATTTATAAAGATTTTGGTTTTTCAGATGTAAGAATAAAATTTTCAGATAGACCTGAAAGACGTGTAGGAAATGACACAATTTGGGATAAATCAGAAGAAGCTCTTAAGAATGCAATGGAGGCAACGGGCCTTGATTATACTTTTAATCCTGGGGAAGGGGCATTTTATGGACCTAAATTAGAATTTATTCTAAGAGATGCAATTGGACGTGAATGGCAATGTGGAACCTTGCAAGTTGATCTTAATCTTCCTGAAAGACTTGGAGCCAATTATGTTGCAGAAGATGGTCAAAAGAAAACTCCTGTAATGTTGCACCGTGCATTGTTTGGTTCATTAGAGAGATTTGCTGGAATTTTAATTGAACATTATGCTGGCCATCTACCATTATGGCTTGCACCCACTCAAATTGTAATTGCAACAATAACTTCGGATAGTGATGATTATGCAATTAATGTTAAAGATAAATTTTTACGCAAAGGCATAAATGCGGAAATTGACTTACGTAATGAAAAAATTGGTTACAAAATTCGTGAACACAGTACAAGCAAGATACCAATTATTTTGGCAGTAGGAAAAAAAGAAGAAAAAGACAAAACTGTCTCTGTAAGAAGATTAGGAAATAATAATACCAAAACTGTGCTAGTAGATAAAATTTTAGAGGATATAAAAAACGAAATTATTGAAAAAAAATGAAAGACATTATATTTGAAAAACGAAAAAGCATTCAGCAAGTTGAAGAATCTAATGAACTTGCACCAAAGTTTGATGAAAAAGGACTAATACCAGTTGTTACAACAGATTTTGTCTCCGGCGAAGTATTAATGCAAGGTTATATGAATGAAGAAGCTTTTAAACAAACCATTGATTTGGGTGAGGCAGTTTATTATTCAAGAAGCAGAAAATCATTATGGCATAAAGGTAAAACAAGTGGCTTAATTCAAAAAATTAAAGAAATTCGAATTGATGATGATCAAGATTGTATTTGGTTAAGGGTAGAGGTAATAGGTGGAGCAAGTTGTCATGTTGGATATAGATCATGTTTTTATAGAAGCGTTCCTTTTAGAGAAAAAAATTCTAAGCTATTTTTAAAGTTTGAGGAAAAAGAAAAGGTTTTTGATCCTAAAAAAGTATACGGTAATACGACCAACCCCACAAAACTATAAAATCATTTACAAATTGATCTAAAGGAATAAAGCAATTATTCTATTTATGAGATCAAACCTAAAATTCGTCGAAACAAGTGACCTGCCTACTGACTTAGGTGAGTTTAAGGTACATGCCTTCACAGATGAAATAAAATCAAAAGATCATTTAGCTATAAGTATGGGTGATTTACTAACTAACGAACCCGTTCTGTGTAGAATACACTCTCAATGTATAACAGGGGAATCTTTTTTTAGCATGCGTTGTGATTGTAGATTTCAATTAACAGAATCTTTAACACAAATTGCTGAAAGGGGACGTGGCGTAATTTTCTATCTTCAACAAGAAGGAAGGGGTATTGGTTTGTCTAACAAAATTCGAGCTTACAATCTGCAAGATAAGGGACTTGATACAGTAGAAGCAAATCATCAACTAGGATTTAAAGAAGATGAAAGAGATTATGAAACTGTTTCAGGAATGATAAACTTTCTTGCTATAAAAAAAGTTGACTTAATGACTAACAATCCAAAAAAAATTGATGCTCTAAAAGCAATGGGTGTTATTGTAAATGAAAGAGTACCTCTCTCATCTAATCCCAATAAATATAACGAAAAATATATTGATACGAAAATAAAAAAACTTGGTCACTTATTATAAAATTAATGAGTGATGCAGAAACTATTATTCAAAATCTTAAATTAGAGCCACATCCAGAAGGTGGGCATTTTGTTGAATGCTTTAGGACTAAAGATATAAGTGTAATTTATTATCTTCTTAAAAAAAATGAAAAATCACATTGGCACCGTCTTACAAAAAATGAAAATTTACATTTTTATAAAGGAGATCCGCTGACAATTTATATTTCTCCAGATGCAAATAATTTTGATTCTATAAATATTGGAGAAAAAAACAATTTTAATTATACGATTAAGGCCAAAACATGGTTTGCAATGAAATCAACTGGTGAATATAGTTTGATAGGGTGCACAGTTGCGCCAGCTTTTGAATATGAAGATTTTGAATTGGCACCACCTAACTGGAAACCAATAAAATTTGAATTAGAGATTTAGTTAATTTATTAGAAGTTCTTGATTTAGATCAAAAATTATCATTAATTTCTTTTTGCTTTTCTATTTTTTCTTTGTATATTTATATTAGTTCTAAAAAGGAGATATAAATATGAATGCTGAAAGTAAATGCCCGGTTATGCATGGTGCGAATACAAAAAATAAAGGAGAGGGAACAACAAATAGAGATTGGTGGCCAAATCAACTAGATATTAGCATTCTTCATCAACATGATCAAAAATCTAATCCTATGGAAAAAGATTTTGATTACCGTAAGCAATTTAATAGCATTGATTATAATGGATTAAAAAAAGATCTTACTGATTTAATGACTGACTCACAAGATTGGTGGCCAGCAGATTATGGACATTACGGAGGATTTTTTATCCGTATGACTTGGCATGCCGCGGGAACATATAGGTCTGGAGATGGTAGAGGTGGTGGTGGAACTGGTGCTCAGAGATTTGCTCCGCTTAATAGTTGGCCAGATAATGGTAATCTAGATAAAGCAAGACGTCTTTTGTGGCCAATCAAACAAAAATATGGAAATAAAATTAGTTGGGCAGATTTATTACTTTTGGCTGGAAACGTTGCTATCGAATCAATGGGAGGAAAAACATTCGGATTTAGCGGTGGAAGAGAAGATATATGGGCTCCAGAAGAAGATATATATTGGGGAATTGAAAAGGGTTGGCTTGAAAACAAGCGCTACAGTGGTGAACGTGATCTAGAGCAACCTCTTGCTAATGTTCAGATGGGATTAATTTATGTTAATCCCGAAGGTCCTGATGGTAATCCAGATCCTCTTGCTAGTGCAAAAGATATTCGTGAAACCTTTGGAAGAATGTCAATGAACGATGAAGAAACTGTTGCTCTTACTGCTGGTGGCCATACTTTTGGAAAAGCTCATGGAGCAGGTGATGCTGGACTTGTTGGTCCTGAACCAGAAGCAGCACCTATAGAAGAAATGGGGCTTGGTTGGATTAGCAAACATGCTTCGGGTAAAGCAAGTGACGCTATTACAAGTGGTATAGAAGGTGCGTGGACACCCAATCCAACACAATGGGATAATGGTTATTTTGATATGCTTCTTGATTATGAATGGAAGCTTACAAAAAGTCCAGCAGGTGCAAATATTTGGCACGCAATAGATCCAAAAGAAAAAGATCTTGCGCCAGATGCTGAAGATGCTTCTAAAAAAGTTCCTACTATGATGACTACAGCTGACATGGCTATGCGTGAAGATCCAGAGTATAGAAAAATTTCAGAACGCTATCATAAGAATCCGCAAGAATTTCAAGATGCTTTTGCTCGTGCATGGTTTAAGCTTTTACACAGAGATTTGGGCCCTAAATCAAGATACATGGGGCCAGAGGTTCCAAAAGAAAATTTAATCTGGCAGGATCCAATTCCAAAAGGAAGCTCTGATTATGATATTAATATTGTTAAAACAAAAATATTAGAAAGTGGATTAACCATTCAAGAAATGATTGAAACTGCATGGGCAAGCGCTTCTACATATCGTGGAACAGATATGCGAGGTGGGGCTAATGGTGCTCGGATAAGGCTGGAACCACAAAAAAATTGGGAAGTAAACAAACCAACACAACTCTCAAAAGTATTAAATATATTAGAGTCAATAGCATCTGAAACAGGTGCTTCAATTGCCGATGTTATTGTTTTAGCCGGTAATGTAGGCATTGAAAAAGCATCAGGGAAAAATGTACCGTTCAATCCTGGTCGTGGTGATGCAAGTCAAGAAAATACTGATATTGAGTCATTCGCAGTGCTTGAACCTGAGGCTGATGGTTTTAGAAATTACTTAAAGAAAAACTTTACAGCAACCCCGGAAGAATTAATGCTTGATAAAGCACACCTACTTGGACTCACAGCACCTGAAATGACAGTTCTTGTTGGTGGTATGCGTTCCCTAGGAATTAGTTCAGATGAGCGTGGCATATTTTCGAATACTAATGAAAAATTAACTAATGATTTTTTTGTTAAGCTTTTGGATATGGAAGTAAAATGGGAGGCAATAGGAAGCAATTCTTATCAAGCTACACACCGTAAAACCGGTGAAAAGGTAAGGACAGCTTCAAGAACAGATCTTGTTTTTGGCTCTAATTCTCAACTAAGAGCATTAGTAGAGGTCTACGCTCAAGACGACTCAAAAGAAAAATTTCTAGATAATTTTATTTCAGCTTGGAATAAAGTCATGAATGCTGACAGATATGATTTAAAGCAATAAAACTAATTTTTTTATTACTTAAAAGTGGAACTTTAAGTTCCACTTATTTATTTTGGCATATTGGTTGCGCCTGTTTCCAAAGACACTATTTTCCCATCTTTAATCATAAACACTGCCATTACAGCTTGAGTATTTCCATCTTTAAAAGTAACAAATGCATGGTGAACGCCTATCTCATCATTTTCATATACAATTCTAGACTTATCTGCTTGAATATCATCAGTCATAGCCCAAGATATTATATCGGATTTAGATAAAACATTTCCTGATGCATGCATTGTAAATGTAAAGTCATCATGAAGTATATCTTTCAATTCTGCTTCATTTTTTTCATCAAGTGCTTTTTGATATCTTTCCATTAAAGTCATTTTTTCTCCTATGTTTATTTAATAATATACATTCTTTAAATGAATTTTAAATTATCTTTCTTTAATATAAGGCTGACCTATGGCATTTGGAGCTATAGCTTTACCAACAAAGCCAGCTAAAAGTACAACTGTTAAAACATAAGGAATTGCTTGGATTAATTGTACTGGAATAGTTCCAATTGCAGGTAATTCAACTCCCTGTAGTCGAATTTGGAGAGCATCTGTAAAACCAAATAGTAAACATGCAATTAATGCAGTCTTAGGATGCCATTTACCAAAAATCATTGCAGCTAAAGCTAAATATCCTCTTCCTGCAGACATCTCTCTAAAGAAATTTGCATTAACAGCAGTTGATAAATGTGCTCCTGCAAAAGCAATTAAAACACCATTTATTGCAAGTGCTTTATATCTCATTGCAAAAACATTAATGCCTGCTGTATCTACAGCACTTGGATTTTCACCAACTGCTCTTAATCTTAAACCAAAGCTAGTTTTAAATACTACCCAAAAAACAAGTGGAACTGATAAATAAGCTAAATAAACAAAAATATAATGGCCACTTAGTATGTCACTATAAATAGTTCCAATAATAGCTACATCTCTTAAGCTATCAGCAAAAGGAAGGGTGATTTCAAGAAAACGTTGATCTTCATTAAGTGTTGGAGTTAATCCAGCTTGTCCAAACCAAGCTGCAGCTAACGCTGTTGTTAAACCAATTATGAGAATATTAATTGCTACACATGATACAACTTGATCGCCTTTATGAGTTACAGATGCAAAGCCATGTAACATAGATAAGCTTACACATGCAACAATAGCTAAAAACAATCCAAGCCATGGATTGCCTAAAAAATAAGAACCAACTGCCGCTACAAAAGCAGCCATAAGCATTTTACCTTCCAAACTAAAATCGATTACACCTGATCTTTCAGCAAAAATACCTGCCATAGCTGCAAAAACCAATGGTGTAGAAATCCTAAGTGTAGAATTTATTAAAGACGCAATATCTGATAAGAATTCCATTAAGCTTTTATCTCTCTATTAAGTTTATTTACAAAAAAACTTTCAATTTGTGGTCTAAATAAATTTTCTAATGCTCCACTAAATAAAATTATTAAGCCTTGCACTGCAACAAACATATATCTGGTGATATTAGGCATATCAAAAGTTACCTCTGATCCACCTTGATATAAAATACCAAATAAAAATGCAGCGGGAAAAATACCAATAGGGTGATTTCTTCCCATTAATGCAACTGCAATTCCTGTAAAACCATAGCCTGCTGGAAATCCTGCAACTATCTTATGGTGAACTCCCAATATTTCATTTACTCCTAATAATCCTGCTAGCCCCCCGGAGACACACATAGCAATAATTATATTTTTGTATGGAGAAATACCTGCATAAATAGCTGCTTGAGTATTGTGTCCAACGGCGCGCATTTCGTATCCCCATCTCGTCTTCCAAACTAAAAACCAAACAAAAAAAGATGCCACTATCGCTAGTAAAAAAGATATATTCAGTGGCGAATATCTTATCTTCATTCCAAACAAAGCAGCAAAATCTTTGAAATTTGGAAAAAATTGTTCTTCTGGTATCGCAACAGTGTGAGGACCCATTTGGGCTGTATCTCTAATAACATCTACTAGTAAAAAAACCATTAATGATGCAGCAATAAAATTAAACATTATGGTTGTAATAACTACATGACTTCCTCTAGTAGCCTGGAGATAAGCTGGGATAAAAGCCCATGCAGCACCAAAGACAATTGCACCAGCAATCGATAACAGCCAAACAATGGGAACAGGTAAAAAACTAAAATTTATAGCAACTAAAAAAACTCCAAGACCACCAATATATGCTTGTCCCTCCCCACCAATGTTGAAAAGTCTACAATGAAAAGCTACTGCAAATGCGAGGCCTGTAAATACGAAATTTGTTGTATAGTATAATGTATATGCAAAACCCTCAATATATCCAAAAGAACCATAAATTATTAACTTTACTGCTTCAAAAGGATTTTCACCAGCAATAAAAATAAATAATCCCGATACTATTAAAGCAAGTGTTAAGTTTACAAATGGTACAATTAAGTTTGATACCCACCAAGGTACTTTGGATTTATCTACTAAAGTTGCCATTAGACTACACCTGCCATCAACAAGCCTAACTCACGGTCAGTCACGTTTTTATTTTCTTTTTTACCAACAATATTGCCATCAAACATCACAACAATTCTGTCAGACAGAGATAATACCTCATCTAATTCTACAGAAACTAAAAGTATAGCTACACCTTTGTCTCTCATATCGATAAGTCTTTGATGGATAAATTCAATAGCGCCAATATCAACGCCTCTTGTGGGTTGACCAACTAATAAAACTTTGGGATTTTCATTAAGCTCTCTGCTTAAGATTATTTTTTGTTGATTGCCTCCTGAAAAATTTGAGGTTATTAAATTGGGAGATTGTGGCCTAACATCATATTCTTTCATGATTTTTTTTGAATGAGATAAAATATCAGTATGATTAAGAATTGAAGATTTTGAAAATGGTTTTTGATCATGATAACCAAATATTAAGTTTTCATAAGCCTTAAAGTCTGTTACTAATCCCATTCTCTGACGATCTTCAGGTACATGCGCCAATCCTTTTTCTTTAAGTTCTCTTGGGTTAAGAAAATTTTGACTATCAGATATTATTGAATCGTTTAAGTAAATCTCACCTGACTCTACTTTTCTAATGCCTGATAAAGCTTCAAGCAATTCTGTTTGTCCATTTCCTGTGACTCCAGCAAGTCCTAAAATTTCACCAGCATGTATTTCAAGATTTACATTTTTTACTCTTGTAACATCCAAGTCATCCTTAACGGTAAGATTTTTCACTCTAAAGACTTCTTCTCCTCTTTTTGCATCTGATTTATGAAGTCGCAGTAAAACACTTCTCCCCACCATCATTTCTGCTAACTGTTCTTTATTGGTCTCCTTAGTTTTTGTGTTACCTACCATTTCACCTTGACGCATTACAGAAACCTCACTTGTTAAATCCATAATTTCAATTAATTTATGTGTAATTAAAACTATTGTTTTTCCTTCATCTTTTAAAGATCTTAGAATTTTAAAAAGTTCATCAACTTCTTGAGGGGTTAAGACCCCTGTAGGTTCGTCAAGTATAAGAATTTCTGCTCCTCGATATAGTGATTTTAATATCTCAACTCTTTGTCTGAAGCCAACAGATAGATCGGAAATGGTAGAATTGAGATCAATGTTGAGTTTATAGGTATCACATAAATCTTTTAAATTTTTCTTTGCCTTTTCTAAATTTTTTCCAAATACTAATTCATCTTCAAAGCCTAAAATAATATTTTCCAATACAGTAAAATTTTCTACCAACATAAAATGTTGGTGAACCATGCCAATTCCATTTGTGATTGAGTCTTTAGGAGATTTTAGATTTATTTTTTTACCATTAATACTTATTGTTCCTGAGTCAGCTTGATAAAGTCCATAAACAATACTCATAAGAGTAGACTTCCCAGCACCATTTTCACCAATGATGCCATGAATTGTACCTTTGTTAATTGAAAGATTTATATTCTTATTAGCCTGAACATGGCCAAATGACTTACTTATGTCTTTAAGTTCTAAAATAGGTGAGACCATAAATTATTAAATATATTTAGGTCTCACCAAAAATTTTTTTTCTTTATTATTCCTGTGACCAATCAGCAACAGCAAGTGCCCCGCTAATTATATCTGCAGAAGCTGCTTTAACTGCTGCTTCCATTTCAGCTGTTACCAAACCATCTTCTGTAGCATATCCAACCATACCTTCAGCAAGACCTAGAATATGAATCCCAGGCTCAAAAGTTCCAGCACCAGTTTTTTGAGCTTGTTCAAAAATAGTTAGATCTAGGCGCTTTAACATTGAAGTTAACATATTGCCTGGATGCATCCAGTTTTGATTAGTATCAACACCAATACCTAAGATGCCTGCATCAGCAGCAGCTTGAAGAACACCAATCCCAGTTCCTCCAGCGGCTTGATAAACAACATCAGCACCACCATCAATTTGTGCTTTTGTTAATTCGGCTCCCTTAGTCGGATTATTCCAAGCTTCAGGAGTTGTACCTGTCATGTTTGCCAATATTTCAATATTTGAATTAACATGCAATGCACCTTGCTCATAACCACCTTGGAATTTTCTAATTAAAGGAATATCCATTCCCCCAACAAAACCAATTGTGCCACTTTTAGAAGCCATTGCTGCGATCATTCCTACTAAGAAAGAGCCTTCATGCTCTTTATAGCAAGCTTGATAAATATTTCCTGCTGGATCATCAACCCAACATACATCCACTGCAACAAAGTTTATATCAGGATAGTCAGGAGCAACTGCTGCTACTGCATCGGCTTGAGCAAATCCCATTGCAACAATTAGAGATGCGCCTCTATCAGCAATTTTACGCATGCCCTGTTCAATTTGAGTATTGTTTGAAGCTTCAAACTCAACCATTCCCCAGCCTAATTCATTTTTAACTCTTTCAGCAGTGTTAAATGCTAATTCGTTAAATGATTTATCAAATTTACCTCCAGAGTCATAAACAACTCCAATCTTGTTTGCATAGGTACTTGTAGAAAATACAAGTGCAAATGAAACAATGAAAATACTAAAAAATTTTTTCATACCAAAAATCTCCCTTTTTTTAGAATTATAGATATTCCACTGATAGCATTTTTATAGCAAAAAAAAATTAATTTAAAAATGAGATGGTGGATAAATTATGCTATTTTCTGTTTACGTCCCCATATAGCGATCACCTGCATCACCAAGTCCAGGTAGAATGAACTTTTTTTTGTTTAATTTTGAGTCAATCTTGCAAGTAAAAATATGAAGAGACTTATGATTTTTTTGAAGATTTTTAAGCCCCTCTGGTGCAGCTAATAAAGAAATTAAAAAGACATCTTTTGTTTTAACGCCATTACCTTTAATTAAATTAATTGCTGCAATAGAAGAATTGCCAGTAGCCAACATTGGATCTAGAACTAATACTTTTTTGTTTTTAGTTTTTGGCAGTTTAAATAAATACTCTACAGGCTCATAAGTTTGTTCATTTCGATATAAGCCGATATGACCCTTCTCTGCATCAGGTAAAAATTTAACAAAACCTTCTAAAAGTCCCAATCCAGCCCTTAAAATTGGAACCAATATTATTTTTTGTGAAAGTTTTTTCCCAAAAGTTGTAGTTAAGGGGGTTTGAACACTAATTTTTTTATACGGCATAAACTTTAGCACCTCTGATGCTATTAAATAGCTTGCCTCATTCATTGTTTGCCTAAATAAAGAGTTTGATGTCTTTTTATCCCTAAGTATGGTCAATTTATATTCTAGGAATGGTGATTGAATTGATGTAATCATTTAAGTAATACATATATTCATTTAATCATAAGAGCAATGCGGTTATTTTTATTTCTAAGTCTATTTTTCTTTATTTTAGGCTGTACTACTGTTGAAGTAACTAAAGAAGTTATAAAAGCCACAGGTTCAATAAAAACAACTGTGGAAGAAATTCTTCCAAAAAAAGAAGGTCAGGAAACCAATATAGAAGAAGATGAAATAGAAAAAGAAAATGAAATTATAAAAGAAAAAAAAATAATTCAAGATGAAAAAGAAAAACAAAAAACAATAATAAAAGCGCAACAAAAACTTGCGGAAATAAATTTTCTTGGAAATACAGAGGATCAGGTATTTTCAGTTATTGGTAAGCCGCAGTTGGCAAGAACTGATGGATCTGTATATATGTTACGTTATGATAGTGATGGATGTCGTATTTTTCTATTTTTTAATAATGATTTAAAAAATAAAAGAGTTGAATATTTTGAAACAAGAAATAGCTTTGGGGAGTTACTAAACTCCAAACAATCACTGGAACAATGTTATAGAGAATTTAGTTTGATAAAATAACTAATCAATTTCAATTAACAAATCTTTAGATTCAATATTTTCGCCTGAAGAAACATAGATTTTTTTAATTGTGCCACTTTTTTCTGCAGTAATAGTTGTCTCCATTTTCATTGCCTCAATCACTAATAAATTATCACCCTTAATAACTTTATCACCTTGTTTAATATAAATTTTTGCAATCTGACCTGGCAGAGGTGATCCGACTTGATTTATATTATCATCTTCTGATTTAATTTTTTTTGCTATAATCTTTGAAAAAGCGCTATCTTGAATATCAATTGTTCTGGGTTGGCCATTGAGTTCAAAAAAAACTGAACAAACACCATTTGCATTCGGGTTACTTTTAGCCAAATATCTAATAATTAAATTTTTACCCTTATCAATTGGTATAGAATATTCTTTATCTTGTTGCGGACCATAAAAGAAAAGATCTGTTGACAATATTGAAGTATCGCCAAATTGTTTACGATGCATAATAAAATCATCAAAAACTTTTGAATACATTAGATGAGAGGCTAATTGTTTATTATCTATTTTTTCATCATATTTTTTTTCTAGCTTTTGTTTTTCACCTTCTAAATTAATTGGAGTAAGAATAGAGCCGGCTCTTTCTTTTAATGGTTTTTGCTTTCCAAGAATTTTCTTTTGAAGTTTTTCAGGAAAACCTCCTATCGGTATGCCCATCTCACCTTTAAAAAATTCAATTACTGAGGTGGGAAAAGAAATTTCTTTAGTGGGATTTGTAACATCTTCTGCCGTTAAATCATTAGTGACCATGTATAGGACCATATCTCCCACAACCTTTGATGAAGGTGTTACCTTAATTATATCTCCAAATAACAAATTAACTTCTGCATATTTATTGGCAATTAGACCCCATTTATCTGTAGAAATACCTATCGATCTCGCCTGCTCTTTTAAATTAGTAAATTGTCCACCGGGCATTTGATGCAGATAAACATCTGAACTCCCTCCTTTGAAATCAGTCTCGAAAGATTTATAGTTTTGACGAACTTGTTCCCAATATAATGAAGCTGATCTGATATGATTTTCATTGAGCTTAGGGTTTTCATGATTTTGTTTCATAATAGATACTATAGAGCCAAGTGCTGGTTGAGATGTAAGCCCGCTCATTGAGTCCATGGCTAAATCCACAATATCAACTTTCTCTTCTATAGCTGCTAAAACAGTTGCTGAAGATGTTCCGGAAGTATCATGAGTATGAAAATGAATTGGTAAATTTGTGTTATTTTTTATTTCTTTTATTAGTGTTCTTGCAGCTTTCGGCTTACATAAACCTGCCATATCTTTTATAGCAATTATGTTAGCTCCTGCCCTTTCTAATTCTTTTACAAGGTTAATGTAATAATTGAGAGTATATTTTTTTTCCTTTGGGTCAGTTACATCATTAGTATAGCAAATTGTCCCTTCACAAATTTTATTTTGTGATCGTATTTCATCAATTGATACTTTCATATTATCAATTAAGTTTAAAGAATCAAAAACTCGAAAAACATCTATGCCAGATTCTGCAGCTTCTTTAATAAAAAACTTAACTACATTGTCAGGATAGTTCTTGTAACCTACAGCATTAGACCCACGCAACAACATTTGTTTTAACAAATTAGGAGATCTTTCATTAAGTTTTGCTAATCTTTCCCAAGGGTCTTCTTTAAGAAAGCGCATAGAAGTATCAAAGGTGGCTCCTCCCCAACACTCAAGAGAAAATAATTCGGATAGATTATTGCTATAAAATTCTGCAATGTTTATTATGTCTTCTGAGCGCATCCTTGTTGCTAACAAAGATTGATGAGCATCTCTCATAGTAGTATCAGTTACAAGTGTATAATTCTTATTTTTTATTTCTTGTATAAATTTTTCTGTACCAATTTCTTTTAAAAGAGACACGTAATTATTTTTATTTGCATTAATTTTACAATTCGGAATCACTGGTTCTACAAGAGAAATATTATTATTTCTATTAAGCATATCAGGATGGCCGTTAACTATCATATTGCCAAGATATGAAATAATTTTCGATGCTCTATCTTTTTTTGGCTTAAAGTTATAAAGATCTTTATTGTTATCAACAAAGTTAGTGTTATAATTGCCTTCTTTAAAATGAATGTTATTGATTAAAGATTCTAAAAAAACTAAATTTGTTTTTACACCTCTAATTCTAAACTCACGCAAAGCTCTGTCCATGCGTTTTATGCAGTCTTCTTGACTCTGAGCCCTTGTAGTAACTTTAACCAATAAAGAATCGTAGTATGGTGTAATAATCGATCCAGCTGCCGCAGTCGCGCCATCTAGTCTTACACCAAATCCAGAAGCTGATCTATAAGTAATTATTTTACCATAGTCAGGCATAAAATTATTTTGAGGATCTTCCGTAGTAACTCGGCACTGAATGGCAAAACCATCAAGCCTTACATTATTTTGATTCGGAAGAGCCGTATGTTTGCCTATTTTTTCTCCTTCAGCAATTTTAATTTGTGCTTTAACAATATCTATTCCGGTAACTTCCTCAGTAACAGTATGTTCAACTTGTATACGCGGATTAACTTCTATAAAATAATATTCGCTAGTTTTCTTATCTAATAAGAATTCAACTGTGCCAGCACCAACATAATTTACTTGCTTAGCAATTTTTATAGCAGACTCACAGATATTAGTTCTTAATTTATCATTTAAAAAATGTGCTGGAGCTCTTTCAATTATTTTTTGATGTCTTCTTTGTAAGGAGCAGTCGCGCTCAAACAAATGAATAATATTTCCATATTGATCTCCTAATATTTGGACCTCTATATGAGCTGCGTCTTCCAAAAATTTTTCTATAAAAACTTCATCCTTTCCAAATGCTTTTTTTGATTCACGCTGGGCAACATTGATTTGATCTATAAGTTCATTAGAAGAGTACACAACGCGCATTCCTCTGCCACCACCACCCCAGCTAGCCTTAACTATTACTGGATATCCAATTTTATTAACCTTTGATTCGAGGTTATGTTTATTATCATTTGATACTAAAACTGATGGTATTATGTTAACCTTTGCATCTTTGGCAACTTTCTTTGCTTCGGTTTTATTGCCAAGTTTTTTTAATATTTCCTTTTTGGGCCCTATGAAAATAATATCATTTTGTTCACAAAGATTAGCAAACTCAGGATTTTCTGAAAGAAATCCATATCCCGGATGAATAGCGTCAACCTTAGCATCTTTTGCAATTTCAATTATTGATTCAATATCAAGATATGCCTGTATAGGTCCCTTCCCCTTCCCGACTAGATAACTTTCGTCTGTCTTAAAACGATGTAAGGCAAATCGATCTTCCTTTGAATATATAGCTGCTGTACGAATACCAGATTCTTCTGCAGCACGAAAAATTCTTATTGCTATTTCACTTCTGTTTGCTGCTAATATTTTTTTTATCTTTTTCACTTTTAATATATTTACATAGTTTATTAACTGCACAACCTTCACACAGTGGATTTTGCGATTTGCATGTATATCTTCCATGTAAAATAAGCAAGTGATGGGCGCTTTTTAGCCATTTTTTTGGAATAATTGATTCTAATTCTTTTTGCGTATCGTCTGGATTTTTAGTTTTAACCAAGCCTATACGATTAGATACTCGAAAAACATGTGTATCAACTGCTATTCTTGGAATTTTTAATATTTCATTTTGATAAACACTTGCTGTTTTATTCCCAACGCCTGGAAGGTTTGTTAAATCTTTAAAATCATTTGGAACTTTACCATTAAATTTTTCATTAATAATTTTGGATAAATTAATAATATTTTTAGCTTTTGAATTATAAAGTCCGATAGTTTTGATATAATTTTTAAGTTTTTTTTCACCAAGACTAATCATTGCTTCTGGCTTGCGTGCAATCTTAAAAAGTTCTTTTGTTGCTGAGTTAACCGATTTATCAGTTGATTGGGCAGATAAAACAACCGAGATTAGAAAAGTAAATGGATTTTTATACTTTAGTTCTGTTTTGGGACTTGGAATATGTTTTTCTAATTTTTGAAAAATTTTGTTAATTTTATCAATACGCATATTTGTTTCACCCTCAGTATAATTTCTTAATAAACAAATATGTAAGTTTATTTAATTTTATTGAGCATATCCTGCATATTAAATAAACCTTTTTTCTTTTTTGATATAAAAATAGCACCTTGTATTGCGCCATTTACGAAAATAGATCTATTGTTTGCTTTATGAACTAGATCTAATCTATCATTTTTACCAATAAAACTAACAGTGTGCTCTCCCGCTATTTCCCCACCTCTAGTAACAGAAAAACCAATTTCGCCTTTTTTTCTAACTGCAGTTTTTTTGGTTCTATCAAAAACTTTTACTTTTTTTAGTTTAGTTTTTCTTCCTATAGAAGCACAGTCACCTAATGATATAGCTGTTCCTGAAGGAGCATCTTTCTTATGTTTGTGATGAGTTTCTGCTATTTCAATATCATATTCCTCACCTTTTAAAACAGAGGCAGTTTGCTGAACTAAACTAAAAAGTAGATTTACTCCAAGGCTCATATTTGAAGCCATTAATATGGGTATTTTTTTTGAAAGATTTTTTACTATCTTTTTTTGACTTTCGGTCATTCCGGTTGTGCCGATAACTACGGCTGTTTTATTGGATGTGGCAATTTTAACATTTGTTAAAGTTGAGATAGGTGTTGTAAAATCAATCAAAACATCAGCTGCCTTAATTGATTGTATGGGATTATCCGCAACATTTATTGATGAATTGATATTAGCGGCTTCTTTTAAGCTTTTATTTTTTTGAGGATGTGCCTTATGTTCAAAACCGCCAACAAAAACTAAATTGACATTATTCAAAATTTGTTTTGTTATTTCTTGACCCATACGACCAAGGCAACCTGCAACAGCTATTTTTATTTTGGACATAAAGCACTTATACTTTGGTGAAACTTAATTGAAAAGTAATTAAGTTAAATCTTCCCAAACTTCTTTTAATTTTGAGAAAAAGCTTTGAGATTTGGGGCTGTGTTTTTTAGAAGTGCCTCCTTCTTTTTCAAACTCTTTTAATATAGCTTTTTGTTTACTGTTTAAGTTGACAGGTATTTCAACATTGGCCTCAACATACATGTCTCCTCTTCTGCTTTGACGAAGAATGCTCATTCCTTTATTTTTTAATCGAAACTGCGTTTCTGGTTGTGTCCCGGATGGAATATTTAAGCGAGCTTTTTTCCCATCTATTGTTGGAACGTCAACTTCGCCTCCTAAAATAGCAGTAGTTATAGAGATGGGTATTTGGCAAAAGATGTTTTCTTCTTCTCGTTCAAATAAATTATCTTTTTGAACTTCTACAAAAATATATAAATCTCCATTTCCAGCTCCTCTTTGTCCGGGCTCACCTTCACCTGATATACGAATTCGTGTACCTGTATCAACACCAGCGGGTATTGTAACTGAAATGGTTTTTTGTTTTTTTACTTGTCCAGTGCCACTACATTTAAGGCACGGATTTTTAATAGATGAACCCTCTCCACCACAAGTTGGGCATGGTCTTTCTATAGAAAAAAAACCTTGGGTTGATCGAACCTTGCCATTTCCTCCGCATGTAGAGCAAGTACTTGGACCTGATTTATCGGCACTTCCTGTTGCTGCACAAAGATCACAACCAATATAACTAGGAATTCTTATTTGAGATTTTTTTCCATTAAAAGCTTCTTTTAAAGATATTGACATATTATAACGAAGATCACTTCCTCTTTGTGGTCCGCGTTGACGTGATGATGAGCCGAAACCTCCACCAAAAAATTCTTCAAAAATATCTGAAAAGCCCCCAGCAAAATCACCAAAACCTTGCGCTCCTCCCATTCCACCTTGTCGAAATGCATCGTGGCCATATTGATCATAAGCTGCTCTTTTTTGAGGATCTTTTAGGGCTTCATAAGCAGCAGTTGCTTCTTTAAATTTTCTTTCAGCTGTTTTATCATCCTTATTTCTATCAGGATGATATTTCATCGCTAATTTACGATAGGATTTTTTTATTTCATCATCACTTGCATTTTTTTTAACACCGAGTATCTCATAGAAATCCCTATCTGCCATGAAAACTCCTTATAGGAAAATATTAAAAATAGTTAATCTTTTTTATTTTCATCCACTTCTTCAAATTCAGCATCAACAACTTTTTCATCTTTTTTGTCAGAAGAGGGTTCTTCACCAGATGGATTAGGTTGTTCCGCGCCAGCTTGTGGATTTTGTTTATAAATAGCTTCACCAAGTTTTAATGATGATTGAACCAGTGCTTCTGTTTTAGACTTAATTGCCTCAATATCATCTCCGTCTTTAACTTTTTTAAGCTCTTCTATGTCAGCAGTAATTTTATTTTTATCTTCTTCAGGTATTTTATCACCGTGTTCTTTTAAGTTTTTTTCTGTTTCGTTAATTAAGCTGTCAGCGTGGTTTCTACTATCAACAGCTTCTCTTTTTTTCTTATCTGCTTCTGCATTTTCTTCAGCTTCTTTAACCATTTTTTCAATATCTTCATCTGATAAACCTCCAGAGGCCTGAATGCGGATTTGTTGTTCTTTCCCAGTCGCCTTATCTTTGGCAGAAACATTAACAATGCCATTAGCATCAATATCAAATGTTACTTCAATTTGAGGCATGCCTCTTGCTGCAGGAGGGATCCCAACAAGATCAAATTGTCCTAATAATTTATTGTCAGCCGCCATTTCTCTTTCGCCCTGGAAAACTCTTATTGTAACAGCGCTTTGATTATCTTCTGCGGTAGAAAAAACTTGGCTTTTTTTGGTTGGGATTGTTGTATTTTTATCTATTAGTCTAGTAAAAACACCTCCTAATGTTTCAATGCCAAGGGAAAGAGGCGTTACATCAAGCAATAATACGTCTTTAACATCTCCTTGCAATACACCACCTTGAATAGCCGCTCCTGAAGCAACTACCTCATCTGGATTAACTCCTTTATTTGTATCTTTTCCAAAAAAATTCTTAACTAATTCTGAAACTTTTGGCATTCTTGTCATACCACCAACCAAAATAACATCATCAATATCGGCAGCCTGCAATCCCGCATCCTTAAGGGCAAGTTCACATGGCTTTAAACTTTTATTTAACAGATCGCCAATAATTGCCTCTAATTTAGCCCTAGACAATTTAATAGTTAGGTGTTTTGGGCCTGATTGATCAGCGGTAATAAATGGTAAATTAACTTCTGTTTCTGTGGAACTTGATAATTCTATTTTTGCTTTTTCTGCAGCTTCTTTTAATCTTTGTAAGGCAAGTTTATCTTTACGTAAATCTATCCCATTGTCTTTTTTAAACTCATCAGCAAGGTAATCAATAATTTGCAAGTCAAAGTCTTCTCCTCCTAAATGAGTATCTCCATTAGTAGATTTAACTTCAAATACTCCATCGCCAATTTCTAAAATAGATATATCAAAAGTCCCTCCGCCTAAATCGTAAACTGCAACCGTTCCTGATTTCTTCTTGTCTAAGCCATAGGCTAAAGCGGCTGCTGTTGGTTCATTAATTATTCTTAAAACTTCTAATCCTGCAATTTTTCCAGCATCTTTTGTTGCCTGTCTTTGCGCATCATTGAAATATGCTGGCACAGTTATAACTGCCTGACTAACTGCCTCACCTAAATAACTTTCTGCTGTCTCTTTCATTTTTTGTAAAACAAAAGCGCTTATTTGACTAGGACTATATTTTTCACCACGTGATTCAACCCATGCGTCACCATTATCGCCCTTAATAATTTTATATGGAACAAGACTACTATCACCTTTTACTATTGGGTCTGTAAAATTTCTTCCAATTAATCTTTTAATAGCAAATAGGGTATTCTCTGGGTTTGTTACAGCCTGTCTTTTTGCTGATTGCCCAACAAGTTTTTCTTTTGTTTCTGTAAAAGCTACCATAGAAGGGGTGGTTCTTCCACCTTCAGAGTTTTCAATAACCTTAGCTTCCTTTCCCTCCATAACAGCAACACATGAATTTGTTGTGCCCAAATCTATTCCAATTACTTTTGCCATAAAATATCCGTCCTATAAAATTGTAGTTATTTAGCCATGTATAAGAGGCTATTTAGAATATGGGAAATGTGTTAGAAATTACAAGAAGGCCTAGATAATTTATTGTTATATTAATTATTTATCCTTATTTTGCTTGGCTTTTTCATTGGTCATTTCTTCGACTTCAGTTGCATTAGAATTTTTAGAGAGTGATTTTTTAGATACTCCAACCATTGCCGGTCTTAATAAACGCTCATGCATTGTATAGCCTGCCTGAATTTCTTGAACCACAGTTCCTTCTTCAATATCTTCTTTTTCAATTTCCATCATTGCCTGATGAAGGGTAGGATCAAATTTTTTATCTAATGATTCTATCCTCTTAATACCGTTTTTTTCTAGTATAGTTGAAAATTCTTTCTGAACGATATTTAAACCATCTATTAGATTCTTTATTGAATCTGAATGTTCAATATCATCAGGTATAGCAGAAAGGGCTCTTTCTATATTGTCTCCTGGAGATAAAATGTCTCTGGCTAAATTAATGCTACCAAATTTAATTGATTCAATTTTTTCTCTTTCAAACCTTTTTCTAATATTTTCCATCTCAGCTAAGAGTCTTATTTTTTCTTCTTTTAGCGAGGCTATTTCTTCTAAAAGCTCGTCTTCTTTTTCCTTGATTTTTTCTTCTATTAATTCTTTGCCTTCATTATTTTTTTGATTATTTTTTTCATCCTCGTTTGTGTCACTTTCATTATTTGATTTTTGAATTACATCATCTTCAATTTTCTTGTTTTCTTTCTTATCTTTATTTTTAGAATTTTCTTTTTTATAATTCATCAATCTATAACCTTTCCAATAATCCTTGATGTATAATCAACAAGAGGTACAATTTTAGCATAGTTAAGTCTTGTTGGACCAACCACGCCAATTGTACCGACTATTTCCTGTGCTTTATTTTTATATGGTGCCATTACCATAGAAAGTCCCGAGTGTTTAAATAAAAAATTTTTAGAACCTATAAAAATTTGTACTCCTTTTGCTTTTCCTGCATTTTCTAAAATTTCAACAAATTTAGTTTTCTTTTCTATTTCATCAAACAAATCACGAATTTGATCTAGGTCTTTGGAAATTGTCTCATTATTTAATAAATTAGATTGTCCGTGTAAAAAAATGTATGGATTTTTCAAATTTGGCTTAATTTCCAACACACCTTTTTTAACTAACTTTGAAGAAATAATTTCCAAGCTTGTTTTAGAACTTACAATTTCACCTTCAATCATTTTTTTAATTTGTGTAATATTTTTATTTTGAAATTTTGAGCTTAAGTAATTTGATGTTTGTAAGAGTTCAGAAGAGTTGTACTTACCCCTGTCCTCGATTATTCTATTTTCAACTTCACCGTTTTCATACGCTAAAATTGACATTATTTGATTTTTATTTAGCCTAATGAAATCAAGGTGCTTTAGTTTTTTTTGAAATTTTGGTGCTATAACAATGCCAGCATAATTTGATAAACCAGATATAACTTTTGATGCTTCGTCAAGCACTTCCTGATATGATTTTTCTTTAGCATAACATTGTTGTTTGATTCTCTCTTTTTCTGCATTTGAAATACGTCCAAATTCAAGAAGTCCATTAACAAAAAAACGCATACCCTTATCTGTGGGCATCCGCCCCGCAGAGATGTGTGGCGCATAAAGAAGTCCTTCTTTTTGTAAATTGGATAGAATAGCTCTTATTGAAGAAGAAGATAAATTTAGTCCAGCTCTTCTAAGAATAGTTTCTGATCCAGAGGGTGAGCCTGTTTTAAGGTAGGTTTCCACAACACTTTTAAAAACAAGTTTAGAGCGATCATTCAATTCTGCATACAAATTCTCTAACATGGTAAATATATTGGTGTACTAAATATATTTTTCAATTATTATTTAATTTAAATGAGAAAAGATAGATCATTTCATGATATGCGTGAAATTTTATTTGAAAAAGATGTTAACTTACATGCTGAAGGATCGTGTTTAGTAAAATTTGGCAAAACTCAGGTTATATGCACTGCATCAATAGATGAAAAAACCCCACATTGGTTAAAAAACTCGGGTAAAGGATGGGTAACTGCCGAATACGGTATGTTGCCACGATCAACCAATACAAGAATTGATAGGGAGGCCACGAAAGGGAAACAAACTGGTAGAACACAAGAAATTCAAAGACTTATTGGTAGAAGCCTGAGATCCATAACAAGCCTTGAAGATCTTGGTGAAAGACAAATAAAAATTGATTGTGATGTTATTCAAGCTGATGGGGGCACAAGAACTGCTTCTATAAGTGGAGGATTTGTAGCGCTGTATCTAGCTGTTAAAAAATTAAAAGATAATTTCAATATAAATAAACCTATAATAAAAGATTTTATTGGGGCGGTTTCTGCGGGTATAATAAATGACAAACCACATTTAGATCTTAATTATGAAGAGGATTCTTCTGCTAATGTTGATGCCAATTTTGTTATTTGTGATAGCGGTAAAATCGCTGAAATACAAGTAACCGGAGAAGAGTATTTTTTTAGTCAAGAACAGTATGATGAGTTGTTTAAATTGGCAATAAAAGGAGTTAAGCAAATTATAAATAAACAAAAAAAAGTATTGGATCTAAATTGAAATCTTTATTATTTTTTTCTCATAATCAAAAAAAAATTGCAGAGGTAAAGCAAATTTTTAATAACAGTTTTCTAAAAATTAACAGCTTAAAAGAATTAAAAAAAATAAAAGAACCAAAAGAAAATGGTAAAACATTTGCTGAAAATGCAAAAATTAAATCTCTTTTTGGATTCAAAATATTTAACATTCCCTGTTTTGCTGACGATTCAGGTATTTGTGTTAATGCATTAAGAAACAAGCCAGGAATATATTCCAAAAGATTTTTAAGAAGTTTTAAAACAAAAAATGAAGCTTTTAAATACATTATTTCTGCTACTATAAAAAAAAATGATAACAGGGCATTTTTTAATACAACCATATGTATGTCACTAAATATAAATCAACATATTTTTTTTGTTGGTAAAATAAGTGGAACAATTTCAGATAAACCAAAAGGCTCGAATGGTTTTGGATATGATCCTATATTTATTCCCTCTGGCTTTAGTAAAACTTTTGCAGAAATGAGTAACCAAAAAAAAAATTTACTTAGTCATAGAATGATTGCAATAAAAAAAATGGAATCTTTTTTAATTAATTAATTTTTTTTGCAAAACCATTTGAAATTTCTAAAATATCTAAATCTCTTTCAATTATATTTTCTTTAAAATAAAAGCCTCCATCAATTCCACTAAATCTTGAATTTTTACTATTTAATAAGGTATAAAAATCAAAAAAACTTAAGTTTTCATTTAACGAATATGAAATTAAACCTATTAAATCATAGGGCAGGGTTGATATACGAAGAAGATTTTTATCATAAATATTCATATAACTTTCTAAAAGATCTTTTCTTTTCTCTTGCTCTATTCCTGGAAAAATTGAACCTTGAAGAGATGGTTCATCAAAAAAAGCCGGGTCATCCCAAGCGCCTGTTCCAACAAACTTTACTATGTTTGGATCTATGTCATAATATGGAAGAAGTGGTGCAACTTGCAGTAATCTAATTCCATAATCTGCTATTATAACATGAGTAAAATCAAGATCTTTTGTTGTTTTAAATTTTTCTAATTTTTTTAACCTCTGTTTTGATTGTGCATCTTTTTTTGTGGCTAATATTTTTTTTTGCCTATTAAGTTCATATTTTCTTAATTCATATTTTCCAAGTTCTTTTATTGCTTCACGAACATCGCTCATATCGTCTTTGTAAGATGCTCTGTTAACAATAACAGATTTACTTTGTTCTGCTATTTCATCTATAATGCTATTTATAGAATACCCATAATTATTTTCAGGATATAAAATAGCTACTTTTGAATTGTTGGGTAAAAAATCAAAGATTTCCCTAATTTCATTTTCTGGAAAAAAATTTACCAAATATGTACATTTATTGGCTAGCTTTTTTTGGGATGAAAAAGAAAAAAAAATTGCTCCTTCGTCACAAAAACTATTTACTATTTTAGTATCTTCAGAATTAAGAGGTCCTATAAAAATTTTTCCAGATTTGTTTGTTTCGTCCAAAAAAGTCTTTAATTCAGTGCCATTATTATAGTACTTTATTTCAAACTGTAAATTACTAAAATTTTTCTTATAAACAGCTAGCTCTATTACATTAACAAATTGTTCTAAAATATTTTTATTTTCATTGGTAGATGCAATAAAAGTAACATTCTTTTGTATTTTTGATTTTAAAAATTTTTCTTGTACAAAATTATTTTTTTTGGTTATTATTTCTTTTTTAACTGTATCAGTGTTTGAGCTTTCATTTTTAATAATATTTTCTTTTTTACTTTCTTCTAGCGCTACTTTTGATTGAGTAGAAGTTGGAAAATTTGCTGGAGAACACGAATATAAAAAGATACAAAGATATAAAAAAAAAATTATGAAGAATGGTTTATATATAGTTGCAACCCCGATAGGAAATTTAAATGACATTAGTTTTCGTGCCAATGAATCATTAAACAGGGCAGATATTATAATATGTGAAAACCCAAAACATTCTACTAAACTACTATCAAAATTTGGCATCAAAAAGAAATTAATTTCATTACATGATTATAATGAGGATAAAATAATTCAGCGTATAAAAAATTTAGTAAATAAGCAGATAGTTATACTCATTTCTGATGCTGGATCACCACTACTCTCAGACCCTGGCTATAAATTGGTTAAGCATTGCATAGAAAATAAAATGTTTGTAACTGCCGTTCCTGGTCCAAGTGCATTATTACCTGCTCTACAATTATCAACAATACCTTTTAATGAATTTCAGTTCTTAGGCTTTGCTCCTAAAACAACCAAATCATTAAATGAATTTTTGATCAAAGTCTCAAATTCTAAAACAACATCTGTTTTTTTCGTATCCAGTCACAGGATAGAAAAATGTATAAAGACAGCTATAGATATTTTAAAAAATAGAAAGATTGCAGTTTGCAAGGAAATTACAAAAATTAATGAAAACACTTTTATTGGTTTGCCTGTTGAAGTTTTGCAAAAAATAGAAAAAACACAAAAAGGTAAGATGGGTGAGTTTGTGGTTGTTGTTGAAAAATCTCCAAAGCAATCTAAGGCAAAAGAAATTTTTAACAAAGAAATTGAAGGACAAATAGTTAAATTGTTAGAAAAATTTTCTTTGACTGACGTCGTAGAAATAGTGCATAAAATCAGCTATATTGCTAAAAAAGAAATATATAAAAAAGCTTTAAAATTAAAAAAATGAAAAACATACTTTGCTCATTTGTTTTAGGATTATTAATTCTTAATATTTATAGTTGTTCACCAGTAAATATTTTAGCTAGTGGAGGGGCAACCACAATGGCCGTTGCTGAAAGTGATAGATCGATTGGAGAGGTTGTAGATGATGCAACAATAAAAATAAATATTGCAGCAAAATTTATTAATTCTTCAGATAATTTGTTTGTAAACATAAACACAACCGTTCTTGAGGGCAGGGTTTTACTTACTGGCATTGTTGATAGTCAAGAGATTAGAATTGATGCTGTTAGGCGTGTTTGGGAAGTTGGTGGTGTAAATGAAGTTGTTAATGAAGTCCAAATTGGGGACAGGGCCTCCTTAAAAGAATATGCAAACGATGTTTGGATTAATACACAGGCAAAGGCTGTGGCAGCAAAAACATTAGGATTAAGATCGGTTGGATACAATTTTGAAACGATTCATGGTAAGATTTATATTGCTGGCATAACAAAGAAACCAAAACAATTAGAGGAACTTATAAGTGCAATTAAAACCATTAAAGGTGTTAAGGAGATTGTTAATTACGTAATAGTAAAAAAGTAGCTTTCTTATTTTAGATCCAATTTAAAAAAATTTGTAATCTTTTCACCTCCAAGAATGTGGATATGAAAATGTGGAACTTCCTGTCCGCCATCATGTCCTGAATTTGATATAATTCTATAACCAGAATCTGCAATTTCTAACCTATTTATTATCATCTCAGTTTTTTTAAAAAAATTTGTAATTTTTTCTGGATTTGTTTTTTTAACAAATTCTGAAAAATCTTTACACTTAACCTTGGGTATGCCTAAAACATGTACTTTTGCTAATGGGTTAATATCATAAAAAAACAAAACATTATCATCTTCATAAATTTTATCACACGGAATTTCGCCACGTAAAATTTTAGCAAATATATTATTTTCGTCGTACATTTTTTCTTTTATTTATTTCTTTCTCAATGTCTTTAAGTTCTATTTTTTTCGAGCGCAAAAGAACAAAAATGTGGTAGATTAAATCTACCGCTTCTTCTATTGTTCTTTTTTTAGAACCTTTTAAATAATCAATAACTAGCTCAGAGCTTTCTTCGCCTATTTTTTGAGCAATAGCTTTGGGCCCTAGTTTTAATAATTTTCTAGTGTATGAGTTTTTTTTAATGTTTTTTTGTCGATCTTTTATTGTATTAAAAAGTTCTTCAAAATAATCTTTTTTCATTTTTACACTCTTACGTTAATTTTTTTAGTTAATAAAAAATTCTTTACTTCCTTTATACTAATTTCATTAAAATGAAAAACTGATGCAGCTAGTAAAGCACTTGCCCCCCCTATACTAACTCCCTCGAAAAAATGGTCTTTAGTTCCGGCTCCACCACTAGCAATAATTGGTATACTTAAGACTTTATTGGCTTTTGATAAAATCTCTAAATCAAACCCTGATTTTGTTCCGTCTCTGTCCATAGAGGTTAGTAAAATTTCTCCTGCCCCAAGATTTTGTAATTTTTCTAACCAACTAAGGGCTTCTATTTCTCTGTTAACAGTTCCTCCATGAGAGTGAACCAGCCACTGATTACCTATTTTTTTAACATCAACAGCAACAACAATGCATTGACTTCCAAAATGCTCTGCGGACTTTTTAACTATGTTTGGATTATTAATGGCAGCTGTATTTATTGAAACTTTGTCAGCACCGGCTTTTAATAAATTTCTTATATTTTCAACAGAGGTAATTCCACCTCCAACCGTAAGGGGTATAAAAACTTCTTCTGCTGTTTTTTTAACTACACTTAAAATTGTATTCCTTTTTTCAATTGATGCAGTAATATCTAAAAAACAAATTTCATCTGCGCCATTTTCTGAGTAGTATCTAGCTTGTTGCACCGGATCTCCAGCATCAACAAGATCAACAAAATTTATACCCTTAACTACTCTTCCATCTTTTACATCTAAACAAGGTATAATTCTTGTTTTAAGCATTTTGATTTAAAATTGATTTTGCTTTTTGAAGATTAATTTTTCCGGAATAAAAAGATTTTCCAACTATAACACCTTCTAAATTTTTTTTATAAGCCTTCTTTAGTTTTTTTAAATCATCATAGGAGCTTAGTCCACCTCCGACAATCAAGTTTTTTTTTGTTTTCTCTAAATTCTCTAATATCATTTTTGTATTCAGGCCTGTTAACATTCCGTCATTTTCTATATCGGTTAACACGTAGCCTTTTATATTGGTATCATTGTAGTTTTTAAATACTTGTTTAGGCGTCTTACCGCTTTCTTTTTCCCACCCCTTAATCATAATTTTATTTTTTAATATATCTAATGATATATAAATTTTTTGTTTATAAGATTCTGTCAATGCAACAACGTCTTTTACATTATTAATTGCAAAAGATCCTATAATTAAATAATCAACATTCAGATCAAATAATTTCTTTGCGTCTTCTTTGCTTCTTATGCCCCCTCCAATTTGTAAGGGTATAGAAACAGCTTTTATAATTTTGATAATTGACTGGGTATTTATTCCTCTTCTGCCAAAAGCAGCATCAAGATCAACGATATGAATTCTTTCACAGCCCTCTTGTTCAAAATATATAGCTTGATCAACAGGATTGTTGTTAAATATTATGCTGGTTTCATCTCTCCCTCTTGAAAGCCTAACACACTTATTGTTCTTTAAGTCAATTGCTGGAAAAATCTTCATTATAAATTACATATTAAATTATTCACAATTCAGCAAACTGCCTTATAATTTCTAAGCCTTGTAAAGAGCTTTTTTCAGGATGAAATTGGACACCATATATATTTTCTTTAACAACAATAGAAGTAAAATTTATGCCATATACAGTTTCTGCTAGAATGTTTTTTTCATTTAAACACTTAAAATAATAACTATGAACAAAATAATAATCTGTTTCCTTGGGTTGTATGTGAGAGTTTAAATTATTTTTTAATTTTACTGTATTCCATCCCATGTGGGGCATTTTAAGATTCTGAGTAGGAAGTTTTTTTATATGGCCTTCAATCCAACCTAGTCCTTTATGTTTTCCGTTTTCCTCACTATCTAATGCAAGAAGCTGCATGCCTACGCAAATTCCAAGAAAGGGGTTTTTTTTAAGAACAGCAAATTTATATAACTCGTCTATCATTCCCGGTATGTTTGAAAGTCCCTTTATACATGTTTCAAAAGCACCTTGACCAGGAAGAACTACGTGTGAAGATTTTTTTATAATTTCTGGATTGTTTGATATTGTTATGTTGGCATCAATGTTATTATCTTTTATTACTTTTATAAAAGATTGTTGGGCAGACAATATGTTCCCAAGACCATAATCAACTATGGTAATTTGCTTTGTCATTAATAATTATAAAGTGCCTTTTGAAGAAGGAATTCTGTCTTTTGCTCTTTCGTCAATCTTAACAGCCGCTCTAACACTTCGTGCAAATGCCTTAAAGCATGATTCAATAATATGATGATTGTTTTTTCCATAAAAATTCTCAATATGAAGATTGCACTTTGCTTCATTGGTAAATGCTTTGAAAAATTCTGGGAAAAGCTCCGTGTCCATTTCTCCAACTTTTTCTAAGTTGAGCTTAACATTCCATACTAGTTCGGGCCTGCCAGAAAAATCAATCACACAACGTGAAAGACAATCGTCCATGGGCGTGTAATAAAACCCATAACGAGATATGCCTTTTTTATCTCCTAAAGATTTTAAGATGCCTTGGGCAATGGTATAGGCTGTATCCTCAACCGTATGATGAAGATCTACATGTGTATCGCCACTAGCTTTTAACTCTAAGTCAATTAGACTGTGATGAGAAAATATTTCTAACATATGGTCAAAAAAACCAATACCTGTAGATATATTTGCTATTCCTAAACCATCAATATTTATGTTACAAGTAATCTCAGTTTCTTTAGTTTTTCTGCTAATTGTATTTTTGCGCATAAATGGGTCTAATATCAGGAAATTCGAATTATTCTAGGCAAATCCCTTGATAAAAGAAATTAAATAGCCATTTTAAGAAAATATAAAAAAAATGAAAAAAAACCTTATTAAATCAACAACAATTATTGGCATAAGAAAAAATAATTTAGTTGTAATTGCTGGAGATGGTCAGGCTAGTTTTGGAAACACAGTAATGAAGTCTAATGTTAAAAAAATAAGACGCTTAGGCTCAGACAACTCAGTTATTTCTGGTTTTGCGGGATCAACAGCCGATGCTTTTGCTTTGTTTGAAAGGCTTGAAGCAAAATTAGACCAATATAAAAATCAATTAAAAAGAGCCTGTGTTGAATTAGCAAAAGATTGGAGAACAGACAGATATCTAAGGAGATTAGAGGCAATGATGATTGTTGCAGACAAAAACGTTAGTCTTCTATTGTCTGGAACAGGAGATGTAATTGAATCAGATGATGGAATTTTAGCAATTGGTTCTGGGGGGCCTTATGCAAACAGTGCCGCAAAGGCGCTGATAAAAAATACTGAAATGAATGCTAAAGATATAGCTATTGAATCACTTAACATAGCTGCAGATATATGTGTTTACACAAACCACAACATAATATCTGAAACAATAGAAATTTAAATGGAATCTAGCTTTAGTCCAAGAGAAACGGTTTCCGAGCTTGATAAATTTATTATAGGTCAAAAAAATGCAAAACGTTCTGTTGCAGTTGCTTTAAGAAATCGCTGGAGAAGAAAGCAGTTAGACGAAAGTTTGAGAGAAGAAATTGTTCCAAAAAACATACTTATGGTAGGTCCAACAGGTTGTGGAAAGACAGAAATTTCTAGAAGATTAGCTAAGTTGGCTGATGCTCCTTTTATAAAGGTAGAAGCAACAAAGTTTACTGAGGTTGGTTATGTTGGAAGGGATGTTGAGCAAATAATACGTGATCTTGTAGAAATAAGCATTACAAAAACCAAGCTTCAAATGGGTCAGGAGGTTAAGGCCAAAGCTGAAAAAAATGCCGAAGAAAAAATTATAGATGTTTTGGTTTCTAAAAATTCAGGCGCTTCAACCAGAGACAGCTTTAGACAAAAATTAAGAAATGGTGATTTAAATGATAGCGAGGTAGAAATACCAGTATCCTCTAATGCTTCTTTAAATTTACCAACCATGGATATACCTGGTATGCCCGGTTCTCAAATGGGAATGATAAATCTTGGTGATGTTTTTGGAAAGGGTTTTGGAAAACAAAAAAAATTAAAAAAAATGACTGTCAAAGATTCACATAGCTATTTGCTAGCTGAAGAAACAGACAAGCTTTTAGATCAAGATAAGATAAACGCTAGGGCATTAGAAAATGTTGAGCAAAATGGAATAGTTTTTATTGATGAAATTGATAAAATAACATCAAGAAGTGAAAGAAGTGGGGCAGATGTTTCAAGGGAGGGGGTTCAAAGAGATTTGCTTCCATTAATTGAAGGAACTGCAGTAGCAACTAAGCACGGTGTAGTTAAAACTGATTATATTTTATTTATAGCATCTGGAGCTTTTCACTTATCAAAACCCGCTGACATGCTTCCAGAGCTTCAAGGAAGGCTGCCAATAAGGGTTGAGCTAGATAGCTTAAGTAAAGAAGATTTTAAACTTATACTCACCGAAACACAAAACAGCCTAATAAAACAATATGTTGGTTTATTGGGAACAGAAAAAGTTGAGTTAGATTTTAAAGAAAATGGCGTTGATGCAATTGCCTCCCTTGCAACTGAAATAAATCAAAACGTTGAAAACATTGGGGCGAGAAGGTTGCACACGATAATGGAAAAGCTTCTTGAGGAAGTTAGTTTTAATGCCTCTGATATAGGTCCAACAAAAATAACAATTGATAAAAAATTCGTAGAAACTAACTTAGGGGAACTCATTAAAAGTCAGGACTTATCAAAATTTATACTTTAAATATTGATTTTATACAATTCCTTACCTAACCAATGGGTGTGATTAAAAATATTAGAATTGAGTTAATTTTTTTTAGCCTGGTTTTTATAAGTATATTCTTGTCAATAAATATAGATGTTGGTCTTTATTTTTATTTTAGCAACCTAAATTACGGGAGCGGGGCTGTTTATCTTATTGAATTTTTTAAAAAAATAACTGAACTAGGTAATTCTTTTTGGTATTTCGCGTTGTTTATTTTGTCTTTGCCTCTGTTGTTTTTTTTAAATAAGTTGAAATCAATAAATGGTGATAATTACCAGTTTGTAAAAAACTTCTGTTTATCAGGCATTATTTATTTAAGTACAACAGGGATAGTAACTCAAATTATAAAACATGTGGTTGGAAGGATAAGGCCAAATTATATAAATTCAGTTGATGGCTTTGGGTTTGATTTTTTTTCAACAAATTCAAATTTCCACTCTTTCCCATCGGGTCATGCATCAACAATATTTATAATTTCATTATTGTTGGGCTCTTTATTGCCAAAAATAAGATATTTTCTTTATGGTGTTGCTATAATTATAGCTATCAGCCGAGTTGTTGTTGGTGCTCATTTTACAACAGATATTGTTGCGGGCATATTGGTTGCAATCATAGTTTTTAAAATTTTAAATATTTTTTTTCAAAAAAAATATAATTTTTTAAAACCAAAGCCAATTAATTATAAAAAAAACAACATGTTGGGTAATCATTTTATAGGATTTGTAATTGTGGGAATATTGTTAGCTGTGGGTCCAACATTTGATTTATTTTTTAGTAACTTGTTTTATTTTGGTAATAAGCAGTTTTTGCTTCAAAGCACCAGCATAACAACAATAGTTTTTAGAGATGTTTTGCTACCAATTTCTTTAATATATATTTTGTTTCTCCCAATTATCTCAACGAAACTACCAATTAAAAAAATTTTTTTTGACTATGATTTTTCAATAAGAAGCATTGTTTATGTTTGGATTTCTTTAGTTTTTAACTTGATAATAGTTATCAATGTCTTTCTAAAGGGATTTTGGGGCAGGGCTAGACCAAATGACATTATTCAATTGGGTGGTGGTGATAGTTTTACCCCTTGGTACAAGTTAAGCGAGGCTTGTACAAATAATTGCTCATTTGTATCTGGTGATGCCGCAGTGGGTTTCTCATTTTTGATTTTATTTTTTATTACAAAAAAAAGTTTTTATTTTTATTTAGCTTTTGCTTTCGGATTTTTTTTAGGCTTGGTTCGTGTTGCTGAGGGTGGTCATTTTTTAAGTGATGTCATTTTTTCATTTTTAATAACGGCGACAACAACTGTATGTGTTTTTTATTTTTATGGTAAAAAAAATGTCAATTAAGGTTTTTTTTATTTTTGTTTGTGCCTTAGTTTGTCTAAAAATTTTTGCAATTTTTAACACAAGCTTTGGTTTGTTTGGTGATGAGGCTCAATATTGGTTGTGGTCAAGGTCTTTTGATTTAGGTTATTTTTCCAAACCCCCTCTTTTAGCTTGGTTTTTGGGCTTGTATACTAATCTTTTCGGAAGCGAGTTTATATCGCTTAAGTTTTTTGCAATGCCTTTTTACACCTTAACAGCTTATCTTATTTACAGAATTTGTATTAAGTTAGAGTTATCAAAGAAAGATTCTATTTCTTGTGCTTTGGTCTTTTTTATTATCCCTTCCGCGAGTCTTTCTTCTTTTTTAATATCAACAGATGTGATTCTTCTTCTTTTTTGGTCAATGTTGATGAATTTAGTATTAATAATTAGATCTAGTCCTAAAAATTTATATTTTGTTTTTTTTGGAGTTGTGTTCGGTCTTGCTCTTTTGGCCAAATATGCTGCAATTTATTTTTTAATCTGTTTGTTTTTTTTGACTTTCTATGACAAAAAATCTCGTTTAGCATTCAAAACAAACCCATTAGGGTTGTTGTTGTTTGTTTTGGTTTCTTCTGTTTTTTTATTCCCAAACTTGCTTTGGAATCATCTTAATAATTGGGTAACTTTTTCGCATACGGCAGACAATGCAAATTTAAATAACTATAATATTAGCCTATTACGAGGCTTGGGTTTTTTAACAATACAAATAGCAATATTGGGGCCAGTTATATTTTTTGGGTTTTTGATAAATATAAAAAATCTAAAGTTTGATTTTCAAAACTTATATCTGTTAAGTTTTTCAATCCCAATTTTGGTTATAGTTTTTTTTGAAAGTGTTATTGTTAGGGCTAACGCAAATTGGGCTGCCCCAGCCCTATTATCGTTATTAATATTTTTTTTCAGGTCTATAAAAAAATACAAATACCCACTCATAAATATAAACTTTTTTTTCAACTGGTTTGTGGGTTGTTTTCTTTTCTTTTCAATAGCAATGAGTTATCCTTTTAGTTTTTTTAATAGAATAAATGGGGTTAAGGAATTTGCCTTAGAAATTGTTCAAATTTCTAAAGAAAGCAGCATTATAGTAAATGACAGAATGCTGTTTTCAAGTCTTGCTTATGAGCTTAGACACTATCCGGTAAAAATTCTTATGCCACATAATCCAAAAAACCCTATATCAAATCATTTCCAGCTAAAATCAAACTTAAAAAAGAATTATGGCGAGGGGTTTTTTTTAATTGGAGACCCAATAAATATTTCCTACTTATCAAAAAAATATCAAACAAGCTTTATAAAAAGATATGATAAAAAATTTACATCAGAGCCTATATATTTATATGAAGTTACTTTTTAGAATTATATTTTTTTTTCTTTTGTTTTTTTTATCATTTGTGCTTGGGGCACAAGAAATATCATCAAAATACAGTGTGAGCACTAAGGGCATTAAGATTGGGGAGCTTGTGTGGAATTTAAAACAAGAAAATAATTTGTATGAAAATAGAATTTTATTAAAAAATAAAGGTATTTTGTCAGCTATCTACAAGTTTAATGGTGACTATTTATCTGTTGGTAAAATAGAAAATGGTATTTTTGTTTCCCAAAGTTATGCTCATAAATGGATAACAAAAAAAAAGAAAAAAGAGGTAAAAATTATATTTAAAAACAACAAAATAAACACAATCAAACAAACCCCTTTTGAGGATGAGTTTGCTCGAATTGATTTGTTCAGTTTGGTTGACTATTCTGACCCACTTACCTCTTTTATAAATATTTTAAACAATAGCCAGTCTTCAAATACAGTTGACGGAAGAAGGGTGTATACAATGAAGGCTGATGAAGGCTTAAAAAGACCTGAAATGAAAACAATATCTATAAAAAACTACACAAATATCTGGGCTGACCACAAAAGAAACGATCTTGAAAAAATAATTTTTTTAAAAAGCAATGAGTCAATTCTGCCAGAATCTATAGAAATATACTTCAAGGGCAGCGTTTTTAAGGTTTATAAAAATTAGTTTTTTTTCTTTCTTAAATATACACAAAATGCCCCGTCCCCTCCGTGCTCAGGTTTAGCTATTTCAGCCGAAAGTATAAATTTTGATAAGCTTGTTTTTTTAGTCCAGTCCATAAACGCTGATCTAATTTTGCCATAAAATAATTTTGGTGATTTTTGAAGCTCTGTTGGTGAGTTTTTTTTACCCAAACCCAGCCCCTTGCCTGTTACAAACAAAAGGCATCTTCTGTTTTCGTAGTAGTTGTTTTTTATACTTTGAACAAAAATCTTTTCTGCTTGACCAAGTGTTTTTCCGTGTAGATCAATTTTTTTATCAATTGTTATTCTGCCCCTCTTTAAATTTTTGTTTATGTAGCTAGTTTCAATATTAAAAACTGAATGCTTTTTTGTTTCAGGGCTTTCTTTAGGCTCTTTTTTTGTCAGGGTGGTTGTGTATTTTGTGTATTTTTTTATTTCTTTTTTTATTCTATTCTTTTTTTTTATAGGCCTTACGCTCTTCATTTTATCTAAGAAAAAATCATCTTTTGTTTTCATTGTTTTAAGTAGTTTTTGATTAAATTTTCAACTCTCCCCGGGGTTTGTTTATACCACAAGCTGTTCATCATTTCTAATGCGGCTAAGTAATTTTTTTTATTAATAATGTTTGTAATCATTTTCTTAAAACCTAACACGTTTTTTATTCCAAGTTGAAAAATCATTTCAATTAAAAGCTCTTCTTCAAGCTTCTTTAGTTTGTATTTTAAAAAGTTATTCTTATAATCATAAGCAGCTTTATTAAAATCAGATTCAAACAAATTATCTAGTTTCTTTTTAGAAATTGATTTTTTAAAAAAATATGTTTCCTTCTTTTTGATTAGGTGTCCGTATCCTATTGTAAGATTTCCCAACTGGTCTTTGTAGGGTTTTTTTGAAAACCCTTCGTTTTTTTTTATTCTCTTTTTTAAATGTTTATACTTCAATAACTATGTTGATGTTAAAGTCCATATAGGGTTGTTGGCATTAACCGGTTTTTCAAAAACCCATACGTCGTGGTTTTTAATAATTGATTCTTCTTTATTGTCAATTATCTGCTCACTTATAAATTTTATAGAAATAATCATCTTGCCATTTTCAACTTTTGCCTCTTCAATAGAATCTATTTCCAAGGAGTAGAATTGTGCGTTTGCATTGTTTGATTTAGAATCAATTGCTGAGGCAAACGCGTTGTATACATCTTGGGAAACAAGATTTTTAAGTGTTTTTTTGTCTCCGCTATTGAAAGCGGTTATAATTATTTCAAAGGCTTTTTTTGCACCATCTAAAAAAATTTTGTGATCAAAGTCTTTAACCTTGCTGTAGATTTCTTCGAGTTTTCGTTCGTTTTCTTTTAGCGATGGTATTGGGTGTTCGTTTTGTTTGCTTTTGGTTTCTTGAATATCGTTTAAGGTATTTTTTTGGAAGCCCGTTCTTTTACCAAGCACACTTCTGAGTCTATACAATATAAAAATAGCAATTACTGCAAAAACTATAATATCAAAAAATTGTAGATCTCCGTAAACCATATAAATTTATATAATTACTTTTTTAAAATTTAATAGCTATATTTGTTCCAAAGGGCGTCTTTTATACCTCTTACCATTTCTTTGTGAAGTTTTAAATCTTGTTCTGTTGGCTCTATTTTGTTTGTATTCTTCTTGTTGTTTTTTGGTTTTTTGTTGCCAGGTCTGTCTGCGGCCTCTATTTCTTTAAGATCCATAGAAAGCTGCTTGCCCCCTCTAAGCTCAAGGTAGACCTCGGCCAAAAGTCTTGAATCTAGAAGCGCCCCGTGTAGCTTTCTCTCTGTCAAACCAATATTAAATCTTCTACACAAAAAATCTAGGTTGGCCACTCTAGTATTTAATACCTTTCTTGCTAACAAAACAGTGTCTATAACTTTGTTTTTTAAAGGAGGCTTGCCTATAATTGAAAGTTCGTTGTTTAAAAAACCAACATCAAAGTCAGCGTTGTGAATAATTAATGTGTCGTTTTTTATAAAGTCGATTAATTTTTGATGGTTCTCTTCGAAAGTTTTTTTGTCTTTAAGAAAGTTGTTTGAAATTCCTGAGATTTTTTGTGCGGATTCTGACATTTCTTTTTCGACCTTACAATAAAATTGTAGTGTTTTGTTTGTTGCAATGTGATTAATAAGCTCAACACAACCAACCTCAACAATTCTGTCTCCAGCCTTGTGATTAAGGCCTGTTGTTTCGGTATCGATTACAATCTCTCTCACTTTAATATATCCTTAATAACCGATTTAGTCCTTTTAATAAAAGTTTTTTTTGTTTCGTTGTTGGTTATTAAATAATCCGATCTCAATCTTCTTTCTTTATCGGTTATTTGGCTTTTTATAATGTTGTCTAATGTTTTCTTAGAAATTTTTTTATATTTTCTAATTCTTTTTTTTCTGTTTTTTTTGGTACTAACAATGCATATAATTTTATTAAAAAGGTGGTCTAGTTTATTTTCAAAAAGAAGGGGTATGTCTATAAATATTACTTTTTCTTTTTTTGCTTTGTTGATTTTTATAAAATCTGATCTCTTTTTTTTTATTTCTTTGTGAATAAATTTTTCTATTTTGGTTTTTGATTCTTCATTTTCAAAAATTTTATTAGCAATAATTTTTTTATCAATATAGTTTTTTTTAATAGATTTTTTTAACCCCGCACCAATTAAGGCTTTTTTAAGTTTGTTCGTTTGTTTTTTATAGATAAGCGACACCTCATTATCAGAATCATGAATTTTATACTTAAGTTTTTTTAAATATTTTGAAAGCGTTGTTTTTCCTGAACCAATCCCCCCAGTAATTCCAACAACTATTGTCATCTTATTTTTTTGTCTAGTTTATCTATAAGCTTTTTATCAATTTTTGGCTCAAAACCAAACCAAACCTTAAAACATGGTGCCGCTTGATTTAACAACATTGTTATACCAAACACCCTTTTGTTGTTTTTAAAAGATTTTAAAAACTTTGTTTCTTTTGGTTTGTAAACAATGTCGCTTACCACAGCCTCGTCTCTAACGAGCTTAGAGAGTTTTTTAGAAATTGGGTTTGTTGGTGTTGTATTTATTAAAAGGTCTGCTTTAGGTAAATGTTTGTGAATTGTGTTGTATTGTTTTGTGTATGTTTTGTTTTTTGAGTTTTGTATTAGTTTTTTTGTTCTGTTAAAAACAGTTATTTTGCTATAACCCATATAAACAAAAGAATAGTGTATTGCTTGAGCGGCCCCACCATATCCCAGTATAATTATATGTTTTGATTTTTGTATTTTTAGTCCTTTCAAAGATCTTTTATACCCTATCCAATCTGTGTTAATTCCTGTGGGTTGTTTTTTGTTAATTACACAGTTGACCGCATTAATTTTTTTTGCGTGTTTATTGAGGTTTTTTATAAGCTTAATGATTTTTACTTTATAAGGTATTGTAATATTAAGACCAATTACGTTTTTGTCTTTAAGTGTGTTTGTAACGGTTTTGTTAAGTTGTTTGTTTTGTGGTTGAAGAAAGTCGTACTTAGCGTTTATTTTATATTTTTTAAACCAATAATTAAATATCAGAGGTGAAAGGCTTTCTGATGACTTGTTCCCTATAACAAATAATTTTTTCATTTTTTATTATTGTTTTTTTATAAATTTTAAAAAAGGAAACAAGGGAAGGCCCATTACATTAAAAAAGTCACCTTCGATATCTTCAATTATTGTTGGTCCTAACAACTCAACTTGATAGCAGCCCACAGACTGTAGTATTTGTTTACCTGTTTTTTTTAAATAATTCTTAATATCTTTGTCTTTTATTTTTCTTATTTTTATTTTTGTAGCTTGCTGGTGAGACCAAATTTTTTTATTATTTTTAAAAACCGATATTGCTGAAAATATTATGTGTTTTTTTCCTGATAGTTTTTTAATTTTTAAGAACGCTTCTTTTGTGTTTTTGGCTTTGTTGATTGCTTTTTTTTCAAAAATCAAAACTGTATCACACCCCACTACTAGTTTATTGGGTTTTTTTATACTTACGCTTCTTGCTTTTTCTTCTGCTAGCACTTTTGCTGTTTGTTTGGGTTTTATTTTTTTGTTTAATTTTTTTTTAATATCTTCTTCGTCACAAAGAGGTTTTATCACTGTAAACTTAAGGTTTGTGTTTTTTAAAATTTTATACCTAGACTGGCTTGAGCTTGCTAATATAAATGGTTTGTTAATAAACATGTTTATAAAAACTATAGTTATAAACCTTATTATTTTTTTTTAAATTTTTTTGTTTTTTTGTTTTTTTATAAAATAATATTATTAACAATTTTTTAATAAATTATTAAGTTATTAAGCCTCTGTTTGTTTTTTTTTATTCATATTTATCAACAAAATATTAATATGTTTTAATAAAAAAAACATCAGAAAATCAGCATTTTATATAGTTATATATTTGTGTTGGTAATTATATTAATAATTATAAAATGTAGATAAAACTAGTAATATTTTAAGTAATATTAAGGATTAACACAATTCACCAAACAAATATTAAAGCTATTAAATATATATAAATATTTATATTTTGACATTGATAAACATTTTTTGTAAAACAAAAATTCATTTCCGCTAACAGTCCCAAATATATGAATTTACAAGAATTAAAAAATAAAGAACCACAGGATTTGTTAAAACAGGCAGATAAACTAGATATTGAAAACCCCTCATCATTAAGAAAACAAGACTTAATGTTTGCTATATTAAAAAAAATAGCAACAGATGGTGAAACTATCACTGGTTTAGGTGTTATTGAAATAATGCAAGATGGTTTTGGTTTTCTTAGGTCGTCTGAATCAAACTATTTACCTGGGCCAGATGATATTTATGTTTCTCCATCACAAATAAAGAAATTTAGTTTAAGAACCGGTGACAGCGTTGAGGGTGAAATTAGAGCTCCCAAACAAGGTGAAAGATATTTTGCTATAATAAAAATTAACACAATAAATGGTGAAAAACCAGATGAAGTAAAAAACAGGATAAATTTTGAAGATTTAACACCGTTATACCCAGAGTCTCGTTTTCAATTAGAACAAGAAAAACCAATGCCCGACTTAACTGAAAGAATTATAGATATAATTGCCCCACTTGGAAAAGGTCAAAGACAACTAATAGTCGCACAACCTTTTACTGGAAAAACAATTATTATGCAAAAAATTGCAAACGCAATTACAAATAATAATCCCGAAACGAAATTAATCGTTTTATTAATCGATGAAAGGCCAGAAGAGGTCACAGATATGAAAAGATCAGTTAAGGGAGAGGTTATTAGTTCAACGTTTGATGAACCAGCCTCTAGACATGTTCAGGTTGCGGAAATGGTTATAGAAAAGGCTAAAAGATTAGTAGAATATAAAAAAGATGTCGTTATTCTTTTAGATTCAATAACGAGACTTGGAAGAGCTTATAATACTGTTGTTCCTTCAAGTGGAAAGGTTTTGACTGGCGGTGTGGACGCAAACGCACTTCAAAGACCAAAAAGGTTTTTTGGAGCAGCAAGGAACGTTGAAAAAGGCGGTTCTTTAACGATTATTTCAACAGCTCTTATAGAAACAGGAAGTAGGATGGATGAAGTAATTTTTGAGGAGTTTAAAGGCACAGGAAATAGTGAAATTGTATTAGATAGAAAATTAAGTCAAAAAAGAACATACCCAGCATTTGACATTGGTAAATCAGGAACAAGAAAAGAGGAGTTGTTGTTAGATAAAGAAGAGTTGGGTAAAATATTTATCTTAAGAAAAATATTAGCACCCATGGGCACAACCGAGGCTATGGAGTTTTTATTGGATAAGATGAAAGACACAAAAACAAACAACGACTTTTTTCAAAGCATGGGAACAAAATCTTAATAATTTTATTTAAATTTATCCGAATAATACAAAGGAACACAAACAACCAAAACTACATAAACACAAAAAAAAAGAATTAATGGTAATAAAATTGTTGATATTCCAACCTTAGACACAGGCCCAAAAAAAGAAGCATATAATAAAAAAAAGATTTGTGAGCCCAAAAACCAATAACCCCCAACTTTTTTTAATTTATAAAGAAGACATATTCCGTAAATCACACCAAGTTGAGCGACCACAAAAAAAAACAAATCGATTGAAGTTGGCTGTATAATAAAATCAACACCTAGAAAAGATGGGCCAACACCCAAATAAACACCTATAAAACGGTAAGCTGTGTCTAATGTGTCCCCAACAAGAAACATCAACATTATCCAGTACACGAAACTAAAACTACGCGACCTCAGCCCCTCAACCACAACCAGCCTATCAAATAAATTTATATTATATACAAAACCTATAAACAAATTTAGTCAGATTATTAACAAGTATATAACTAGACTTATTTTAACTATGAGTTTATTTGTTTTAAATTATGATAAAGGAAGGGGACCCTATATTTGCACTAGCCACTCCAAGAGGAAAGTCCGCAATTGGGGTTTTTAGAATTTCAGGAAAAAACTCACACAAAATTATAAAAAAACTCTCTTCTAAAAAAAAGTGGAAAAACAACGAAACAAAAACAAACTACATATTGGGTGAAGCTAAAGAAAAAATTGATCAAACACTAACAACTTTTTTTAATTCCCCCCACACATATACTGGAGAAAATATGGTTGAGATATCTTGTCACGGTAGTTTGGCTACAATAAATAAGATTTCAGAAATATTTATAAAAAATAAATTAAGACAAGCTGAACCAGGAGAGTTTACAAAAAGATCACTATTAAATGACAAAATTGATGTTACACAAGCAGAGGGTGTGTCAGACCTTGTTAATGCCGAAACAGAAAAGCAAAGGATTGTTGCATTAAAGAATCTTGAGGGAGGCGTTTCTGCTTTTAGTAAAAAAATAAGTAAAAAAATTATAAGAATGATAGCTAATATTGAAGCTATAATTGACTTTTCAGACGAAGAACTTCCAAAAAATATTTTGTTAAAAATAAAAGAACAAAACAAGAACATAATTAATGTTATTAAACAAAACCTCGTTAAATCAAAGCTTGCAAAGTCGATAAGAAACGGTTTTTTGGTTTCCATTGTTGGTAAACCAAACACTGGAAAATCTTCATTTATTAATTATATTTCCGGTAGGGATGTTTCAATTGTTACAAATATTCCAGGTACTACAACTGATTCTCTTGAGGTCCCCCTTGATATTGATGGTTACAAGTTTAGATTTATGGACACAGCAGGTATAAGAAAACACAAAAACCTAATTGAGAAACTTGGCATTGAAAAAACACAAAAAAACAGCCTTATATCAGATTTAAATATTGTTTTTTTAGAGCAGAATGAAACAAATATGTATAAAGATATTCCCAATAAGATTTATGTAAAATCTAAACAAGACCTTCGAAAAAAACGAAATAACAAAAGAGGCCTTATAGAAATATCTTCAAAAACCGGGTTTGGCACAAGAAGGCTAATTAAGTTAATAAAATCAAGATTAATTAATTCAGATTTAGAAAAAACCACCATATTTTCACGTGAAAGACATATAGAAAAAACACAAAAATGTTTGTTTATATTAGATTCTATAGATTTTAACAGGTCACCAGATCTAATAGCAGAAGATATGAGGGCGGCACTTAAACAAAATGAAGAAATTTATCAAAAGTTTGATATTGAGAAAATTTTAGATATAATATTTGCAGATTTTTGTATAGGTAAATAATTTCACGTGAAATGAGAAAAAAAAGATTTGATGTTATTGTGATTGGTGGCGGGCATGCGGGCGTAGAGGCTGCGTGCGCATCTGCTAGAATTGGCAGAAAAACAGCCCTAATTACTCATAAAGTTGATAAAATTGGAGAAATGTCTTGTAATCCCGCAATAGGAGGGCTTGGAAAAGGTCATCTTGTTAGGGAAATCGATGCTTTGGATGGTGTTATGGGAAGGGCGATAGATAAGGCTGGCATTCAATTTAGAATGCTAAATACCAGCAGAGGGGCTGCAGTTAGGGGGCCAAGAGCCCAAGCTGACAGAACCTTATATAAAAAAGCCATATTTAAGGCCGTTAAAGAGCAAAAATTCCTTGAGATTATTGAGGGATCAGTAGAGGATATAGATATTTTCCAAAATAAAATTAATGGAGTTATCTTAGAAGATGATGTTAAAATTGGGTGCAATTCTCTTGTTTTAACAACAGGAACTTTTTTAAGAGGCTTAATTAGGGTTGGGGAAAAAAATAAACCAGCGGGAAGGGTTGGAGACAAGCCATCAATTAATCTGGCTAAAAGAATTCAAAGCCTGAAGTTTTCAATAGGCAGATTAAAAACAGGAACACCACCAAGAATATTAAAAAAATCTATAAATTTCAACAATTTAGAAGAACAACTAGCTGACAAAGACCCCGTTCCATTCTCATTTATCAACAGAGATATCCACACCAAACAAATCTCATGTTTTCTTACTCACACCAATAAAAATACACATAAAATTATTTCTAAAAACCTTCATTTATCACCAATGTATTCTGGTCATATCAAATCTATGGGCGCAAGATACTGCCCCTCTATTGAAGATAAAATTTTTAAATTTCCAAAAAAAAACTCTCATCAAATTTTTTTAGAACCTGAAGGACTTGATAGTGATATAATTTATCCAAATGGAATATCATCATCCCTTCCCATAAGTGTTCAAGAAGAATTCGTTAGATCAATCAAAGGTTTAGAAAATGCAATAATAACACAGCCAGCATATGCAATTGAATATGATTATGTAAATCCTCAAGAACTAAATCACACACTTGAAACAAAAAAAGTTAAAAACTTATTTTTTGCAGGACAAATCAACGGAACAACAGGATACGAAGAGGCTGCCGCCCAAGGTATAGTTGCTGGAATAAATGCCGCCCTAAAGTGCGGTTCGAAAAACGAATTTATAATTAACCGATCAGAAGGGTATATTGGTGTTTTAATAGATGACCTGGTTATAAAAGGAACAAAGGAACCTTATAGAATGTTTACATCTAGATCTGAGCACAGACTTTTATTAAGATCTGACAATGCTGATCAAAGGCTCACGCCCCTTGGAATAAACATAGGTTGCGTTTCAAAACAAAGAAAAAAACTATTTTTAAAAAAAATAAATAAAATTAAAAAAGGTTTTGGCTTAGCGCTAAAATTAAAAGCAAGCCCGAATCAATTATCAAAACATGGAATTAAAATTAATCATGATGGTAAAAAAAGATCTGTTTTAGAGTTATTGAGTTTTTCAAACATAAATTTTTTAAAATTAGAAAAACTTTGGCCAGAAATTATTAGTTTGGACAAAGAAACACGAGAACAAATATTAATTGAAGCAAAATATTCAGGCTATCTTGATAGACAAAGGGCAGATATTGAAGACTTTAAAAGAGATGAAGATCTAAAAATTCCAAAAAAAATAAACTACAAAAAGGTGGGAAGCTTGTCAAATGAGGCTCTTGAAAAGCTTATTAAAATAAAACCACCGACCCTCGGAGCGGCTTCAAGAATATCAGGAATTACACCCGCTGCCATTATTGCCATTTTAAGACATATTAAAAAAAACAAAAATAAAAAAGCGGCATAGTGTTGAAAAGAAAAATAGATATAATTAAAAAGTTTTCATTAAGCAAAATACAAGTTAGTCTTATCGACATATTTTTGGAAGAACTAAGGATGGAAAACAAGTTTATAAACTTAGTTGGAAAATCAACACTTTTAAATCCCTGGGACCGTCATGTTTGTGATTCACTTCAAATAATTTCATACATAGGCGACATGAAGGGTAAAATAATTGACATGGGTGCAGGCCCAGGAATTCCAGGAATTTTTTTATCTATAGCAGGCTGCTCTAATGTTTTAATGGTTGAATCCACTAAAAAGAAAGCAGATTTTATTAAAAGACTTGTTGGTAAACTTGAAATTTCAGCAGAGGTTTACAACAAAAGAATTGAAGAGCTTAGAACCAGTCCCGCCAAATATATTGTTTCAAGGGCACTTGCCCCACTTAAGGTGCTTATTAATTATTCACTAATACTTTCAAATAATGAAACATCATTGCTTTTTCTAAAAGGCAGAAGTGTTAATAAAGAAATTGAAGAAGCTAAAAAAAACTATAATTTTAAGCACAAAGTTTTTAAAAGTTTAAGTGAGGGAGATGGTTTTATTTTAAAAATTTATGACCTTAAAAAAAATGACTAAAATAATATCGATCACCAATCAAAAAGGGGGTGTTGGAAAGACCACCACAGCTATTAATTTAGCAACATCTTTGGCGGCAATTAACAAAAAAGTTCTTGTTATTGATGCTGACCCACAAGGAAACGCAAGCACAGGGCTTGGTATAGAACATGAAAATAGAAACCCATCATTATACGATTTAATTCTAAACAAGGATTTTGATGAAAGTAGTGTAAAAGAAACAATTGTGCCCGGCCTTAAAATTATAAGCGCAAACACAGACTTAGCAGCTTCAGAAATAGAGTTAGCAGATGTCAAAAACAGAGAGTATGTAATCAAATCAATTTTATCTAAAATCAAAAACAATGATTTCATAATTATCGATTGCCCTCCAGCACTTGGGCTTCTCACAATTAACTCGCTAGTTGCTTCAAACTCAGTCATTATTCCACTTCAATCAGAGTTTTTTGCACTAGAGGGCTTGTCCTCATTAATTAAAACTGTTGATTTAGTTAAAGAGAACTTTAATCAAGACCTTGAGATTGAAGGAATACTTTTAACAATGTTTGATAAAAGGAACTTATTGAGTTCTTTGGTTGAAGATGATGTGAGGAGTCATTTTTCTGAAAAGGTTTATAAAACAATAATACCAAGAAATGTTAAGATGTCAGAAGCCCCAAGTCATGGCAAGCCTGCATTAATTTATGATGTAAATTGTCCTGGATCTGTGGCATACATAAATCTGGCTAAAGAGATAATATTAAACCAAAGGTGAGGCGTGAGCAAAGACAATAAAAAACTAGGAATGGGCCTTGGCGCGCTTCTTTCTAATACAAAAAAACAAACAGACGAAATAAAAAAAATTAGCATTTCAAACATATCTCCAAACAAAGATCAGCCGAGAAAAAAATTTAAACAAAGTGAGCTAAAAGAACTATCAACATCAATTAAGTCTCAAGGCTTAATTCAACCAATTATAGTTAGAGATTTAGGGGAAAGTCAATACGAAATCATAGCCGGGGAAAGAAGGTGGAGAGCCTCGCAGCTTGCTGGGATTCATGAGATTGAGTGTGTTATAAAACAGCTTAGTGAAAACGATATGCTAGAAACTGCTCTTATAGAGAATGTTCAAAGGGAAAACTTAAATGTAATTGAAGAAGCAGACGCGTATAAAAAACTTATTGATTTAAAAAAAATAAAGAATGAAGATCTTGCAAAAAAAATTGGCAAAAGCGCCAGTCATATTTCAAATATTATTAGACTTTTAGAGCTAGACAAGGAAATTCAAAACATGGTTATAGAAGAGCAAATATCAATGGGTCATGCAAGGGCCTTGATTGGTGTTCCAGATGCAATAAGCAGAGCCAAAGAAATTATAAAGAAAAAACTCAGCGTGAGAGATATAGAAAAAATTACTTCAAAATTTAAGAAAAACAAAAATACAAGCACAGGAAAAGACCCCAACATTTTAGATTTAGAAAAAGAGTTATCAGATAAAATTGGTCTTAGGACATCAATACAGTTTAATGATAATGGATCGTCGGGATCGCTTACCCTATATTATTCTAACCTAAATCAACTAGATGAAATTATGAAACGACTTAAGAGGTAATTATTTTTTTTAAGTTTAAGGTTAACCTCATGCCCACAGAATGATAGTGTTCAGGAAAACTTCTTGTGAGCTTTTCAGATTTTAACAACAAACCATTTATTAATATTTTTTTATTAATATCTAATAAATTAAATATTTTCATAAAAACCTCTTTTTCTGCAAATAAATATTTTGGAAATTTTTTCAACACCTCCTCCTTATTTGAAGATTCGTTTAAAATGTTTAAAAAATACTTAAGACTACCCAAATAAGCATAAAATTCTGAGATTGAAAAAACACATGAGTTGTAAAGTTTAACTAAGCTGTCATTTTTTTCAAAAATATTAAAAAAAAGCCTTTGAATTTCTGTATTATTATTAGTGCTCAAAAGTGTTTTAAAAAAACCCATATCATTACTTTTGTGATTAGATAAAAGAATTTTTTCAAGATCATTAATTAAAAAAGCATATCGATCGTCTAAGTTTTCTGCTAGAAACCAATAAATTTCTTTTTTCAAAACTATATTGTGCTTATTAATAAAGTGGTTAATTAGCTTTAATTTTGAAACTTTGTTGAGCTTATAACACTCTACCAAAAGATAATCCTTGTGAGCACTAAAGAAGGTCTTTAACTTTTTATCTTTCGGAGTGTTTTTTGAGCTTATAATTAAACCATCACCGCCCTTAATTAATGCTTCTATTTTATCAACATCAATATTTGAGGGGCTGTTAATAACATTAACACACTTATCACCAAATAAATTATTCGAAGGGACATATTGTTCCACCTTTTCTAATTTGTTGATATTTTTAAATCCAGATAACTTAAAAGAACACAAAAACAAACCTTCTAATTTATTAATATAAGTTTCATCATTCCCAGAAATATAAATTGGGACATTTTTAATTGTATAATTTTCATCACAAATTATATTTTCCGGACTATTTTTCAATTAAGCATCCTGACGTTTTAATATTTTCTCTAGCATCACTTAAAAAACTTTTTATATTGTTTTTAAAAACATTTTTATACAAACCACTCAAAGATCTGTCGCTTCCAAAATTATAACCCGACGATTTTGGAGTATGCGAAAACTGTGATTTTTCATATTTTTTCAAAATTGTACAATTGTCTTGCCTATTAATGAGCCAATAATTTACTGTTATTTCATAATCAATTTTACTGGCTGCCTGGCTTTTTTCAACAAATCGATTAGTTTTCTTTTCTGAGGCATTGATTATTAAATCAAATTTTTTTTCAATATTTTCTCCAAAAAAGGCAACCAATTGTTCTTTAAATATTGGGCTAGAAGAATTAGTAACTATTAAATTAGTTTTTTCTTTTAGTGGATTTTCTAACTCGCCCTCTAACAAAATAAAATCAATTTGAGAGCAGGAGTATAAAAAAAGGAAAAATAGAAAAAATAATTGATATATTCTCATTTTATTACAAAATTTAAAATTTTCCCAGGCACATAAATAGTTCTAATCACTTCTTTTGATTTGATTCTTTTAGTTATTTTTTTATCATTTTTTGCTACCTTAATTATTGTATTTTTATCTAGACTATTATTAATCGTTAGAAGAGACCTTGTTATGCCATTTATCTGTATTGGCAGCTTTATTTTCTTTTTATTTATTGAGTATTTAACCTTTGGCCAGCTTGCGTTAACACACAACCCCTCTCCGCCGAACAAACACCATATTTCTTCACTAATGTGAGGAATGAAGGGGTGCATTATAATGGCAAGATTTTTTAAGGCATTTTCAAGAAAAGATTTGCCAATTTTTTTTGAAGAAACTAATTTGCTTAAATAATTTACATATTCATATATGTTTGCAACAGATTTATTAAAGTGAAATTGTTCAATATTAACCGAAACATCATTAATTAGTTTGTTAAATGTATCTAGGTCAAAAACCTCTAATTTTTTAGGTTCTGAATATTTATTTATTGATTTAGACAGCTCCCACAGCTTATTAATAAACTTATGCGCCGCAGCCACACCCCTGTCTGTCCACTCTAAATCACGTTCTGGAGGGCTGTCAGACAACATAAACCATCTTGCTGTATCAGCTCCATAAAGATTTATAATATTTGAGGGATTAATAACATTTTTTTTCGATTTACTCATTTTTTCAATTTTCCCAACAAAAACTTTCTTACCACCTTTATCCAAAAACACCCCAGAGTCTACAACCACCTCTTCTGGATCTAGCCATTCTCCATTTTCAGATTTAAAAGTTTTGTGAGTAACCATGCCCTGAGTAAACAAGCCCCTAAAAGGTTCATCAATATTAATATATCCTAGGTCGCGAAGCGCCTTTGTAAAAAATCTTGAATATAATAAATGTAATATAGCGTGCTCAATACCTCCAATATATTGATCAACTGGAAGCCAATAATTTATTTCATTTTTTTCAAAGGGCTCTTTTAAGCGCGGATTACAATACCTTAAATAATACCAAGAAGATTCAAAAAATGTATCAAATGTGTCTGTTTCTCTAATAGCCTTCATTCCTGTAGATGGGCAGGCGGTGTTTTTCCAATCATTTAAATCCGACAGAGTTATTGATGACGAATGATTGAAATTATTTATTTTTGGTAATTCAACAGGCAAGTCTTCTTTTCTAACAGCTTGAATAGACCCATCCTCTTTATAAATTACCGGTATTGGGCAACCCCAATAACGCTGTCTAGATATTCCCCAGTCCCTCAATTTATAATTAGTTTGTTTTTTACCTATTTTGTTTTTTATCAATTCTTCTAAAACAGTTTTTTTTGCTTCATTAATTGTTTTATTATTTAAAAATTCAGAATTAATTAAAATACCTTCGCCGACAAAAGCCTCACCCTTCATTGGCTTTTTTTTGTCTTTTAGTTGTTCTTTACACCATTTAGATTTGTTTTTAAGATCAATATCAGCGGGCAAAATTACCGGAATTACTGGTAAACCATATTTAATAGCAAATTCTAAGTCTCTCTGATCATGTGCGGGACATCCAAAAACTGCACCGGATCCATACTCCATTAAAACAAAATTAGAAACAAAAACAGGAAGTCTTTTATCTTTAATTAACGGATGTTGAACAAAAAGATTTGTTCTATATCCCCTTTTAATTTTTTCTTGATCAATGTTTTCGCAATCTTTTACAAAAGAAGCGGCCCCTTTATCTTTTTGAATAATTTTCTTGGTTAATGGATGCTCAATAGAAATAGCACAAAAAGATGCACCAAACAAAGTGTCGTGTCTTGTAGTAAAAACCTCAATTTCATTAATCTCACTAAGCGCAGAAACAAGCTTAAATTTTATAACAACGCCATCAGATCTTCCAATCCAATTAGACTGCATCAACTTAACTTTTTCTGGCCAATCATCTAATTTTTTTAAATCCTCTAAAAGTTCTTCTGAATATTTGCTTATTTTTAAAAACCATTGAGATAATTTTTTTCTCTCCACTATTGCACCAGACCTCCAACCCCTACCATCAATTACTTGTTCATTAGCTAAAACAGTTTTATCTACTGGGTCCCAATTTACCTCTGACTCTTTTTTGTAAGCAAGCTTGTTGTTTAACAAATCAATAAAAAATGCTTGTTCATGCTTATAATAATCTGGGTGACAAGTTGCTATTTCTCTTTTCCAATCTAAAGAAAGACCCATTGTTTGTAACTGCTTTTTCATAGTTTTGATGTTTTGATATGTCCAATCAGCAGGATTTTTCTTTTCAACTAAAGCAGCATTTTCTGCAGGAAGCCCAAAAGCATCCCAGCCCATTGGATGCATAACGTTATATCCATTCATTTTTTTATATCTAGCCACAACGTCTCCCAAGGTGTAGTTTCTTACATGGCCCATATGAATTTTTCCCGAAGGATAAGGAAACATTTCTAAAACATAATATTTTTTTTTGTCATTTATTTTAGTTTCAAAGACTTTTTTGTCCTCCCATTTGGTTTGCCATTTTTTTTCAACTAATTTGTGATTGTATCTTGAAGACACTTTAATTAACTATTTTGCAACTTAAGTTTTTTAGCTTTGTTCAAAATTGCATTTTCCAACCTCATATCACTCTCATAATCAGGTTGAGCATTAACCCATTTTTGATTTCTAAATAATTGACAAAAAGAAGCAACCTTTAGATTTTTCGTTTTTAACTCTGATCCATTGATAAAAATATTTAATTTACATCTCTCATTTTCATTTTCTTGGGTACTGTACCAATCTGTAATAATTATTCCACCAAATGGATCTGCGGACGAAAGGGGCATAAAGTTTATTGTATCAAGAGAAGCTCTCCACAAAAAAGTATTAATTGGCATACCAACTGTTGTAACTTGTTTTCCTTCTTTTTTCCCACCAATAATACTGCCGGTTAAACCTTTCTTGCCAAACAACCCCCCCCCTGTTTGCAATCTGGTTTCTGCATCACTAAGAGCCAAGTCTTTGTCTATAGCTGGATTAAAAACTGTTCCGGACCGATTAATTATCTCACCAGTAGTTTGGGCATTTCCCCACAACTCCTTCATCTCTTCCTCTGATTTATTTTGATTACAACCATAAGAAAAAAATAGGAAAAATAAGAAAAAATACTTAATAATATTTATCATTAATGACTTGATATTCCATTGATAATAAAATGTAAAACATAAAAAAAACGGCACTATGTTTAAGTGCCGTTTTTAAAATAAAATTGCTTTTAATTAGAATGCTAATTTAGCTCCAATATACCAAGCAGACCCACCTTTATCGGTAACTGAAGAACCTTCATCTTGAAGATCAACAGTAGTATAACCAAGTAGACCTGTTACACCTGAAGCAACAGCCCATGATACACTTGCATCAGTTTCATCGTATGCATCATCTGTTGTACCAGCAGTACCAAGCGTTGAGCTGTCTTTTGCTGTTCCAGATACCATACCTAGGTTGAAAGTAAAGTCGCCAGATACATATTTAATACCAGCCTTTGTAACACTTCCATCAACTTGAGTACTTGCTAAAGCAGCAGTAGTACCATCATCAACGACAGTATCACCGTCACCATAACCAACAGCAACAGTTAAGTCGCCTGTTACAGCACTAACACCTACGTGCATACCACCTTTATCATTAGTTAATGCAGTACCTGTGTTAGCATAGTCAACAGCAGCTAGACCAGCACCAATAGTAATATCAGTATCACCAGCATCAGTTACGTAAGTAGCACCAAGACCCCATGAATTTTGAGCAATAGCTGTTGCAGTAGCAGCAGCACCGCTATCAGTAGAGTATGAAGCTGACATTTTGAAACCATCTGCCATAAAGTCAGCAGCAGAATGCCATTCAAAACCAAGCTCAGTTGCGCCTTGAGTGAAGTCAATGCCTGATGGAGCGTTTGATGTAGTTGTGCCTGCAGCACCTTCTTCACCAGCCGAACCAGGAATTGAGATATCGTGAGTACCAGAAGCGTTACCAGCATTAAAGATATCTAGTTTAGACCCATCAGTAAATTCTAAAGTAAGCGCAGTAGCATTACTTAATCCGCCAGATTCATTTACAAGATTGAAACTAGAAGAAATAGTAGTACCACCATCAGTTACTTCTGATAAAGATACTGCAAATGAAGACTGTTCAATAACAGCATTTGTATCAACAGCAGTTCCATTAGGGCTATCAAACTCCACACCAACTCTGTGATGACCAGACAATGTGTGAGTTACGGCTTGTGCTACTGAAGCAGCACCTAAAGTAGATGCAAGAGCAGAAGCCATTAATAGTTCTTTTTTCATATTTACTCCTTTTGAGTTAATGAATATTCATTAAAAAATATAAGAAACTTTTTCTTATATTCTGGCAATATTTACAAAAAAATTGATATAAAAACAAAAAAAGCTAAGTTTAATTTTAATTTTATCTAGAAATGTTGTAATTTTACAACAAAAAAGATAAACGATTAATATGTTTGATCACAAAAAATATGAAGAAATACTTGAATATATTAGAAAAAACAACAAACTATCTAAAATTGTTGCTATTTCTAAAAATCACCCAAAAACATCTGTTTTAGAAGCAATTGCTGCTGGAGTAAGGGTTTTTGGAGAAAATAGAGTACAGGAAGCAGAAATAAAATTTGCAGAATTGTTAAAAAAATACTCAGATATATCGTTACACTTAACCGGACCTCTTCAAACAAATAAAGTAAAACAAGCTTTAGATATTTTTAGTGTTTTTCATACACTTGACAGAGAAAAGCTTGTAAATGAATTTTCTAAGTATCCAGACATGTTAGCTTCAAAGGAATTTTTTATTCAAGTTAATATAGGTAAAGAGGAAACAAAAAGCGGAGTGCACCCTGAGAATCTTAACGATTTTTATATTTATTGCAAAAATAAAAAACAATTAAATATCATTGGGCTTATGTGTATTCCTCCTATTAGCGAAGATTCAAATTTTCATTTTGATTTATTAAAAAGGATGGGAAGGAAAATTGGACTAAATAGGTTCAGCATGGGAATGAGCAATGATTATAAAGAAGCAATTAACTTAGATTCAACGTATATTAGACTGGGCACTGTTTTATTTGGGCAGAGAGAAAAGTTATGAGTGATGAAATTTTGTTATATTCAAATCTTACAGAAACAAAAGTTGTTGAAAGCGCTTTATCAAACTTCAAGATAAAAAAATTTAAAATAAACGAATATAAAAATAATCACAAAAATAAAAATTTATTATTTTTATTAAATGATACAGTTTTCATTGATTGCCTTAAAAAATCTTCATTAAACAACTCTATATTATGCTTAGTTAATAATAAAAATATTAAAGAAAATTATGAGGGTCCAAATATTTTTATTTCACCAATATCAATAAGCACGCTTAAGGAATATGCTATTAAAATATTTAAAAAAAATACCTTTGAATTTTCTGATATAAATATTGTAAACAAAAAAATAATCAATATTAATAATAAAAAATTTACTTATTTTACTGAATTGGAAAATATAATTTTTACTGAGTTAATAAAAAGTAAAAAATTAAAAAAATCATATTTAAAAGAAAATATTTTAAATTTAAAAAGCGATATAAATACATATTCAATTGAGAGCCACTTTTCTAGAATAAGAAAAAAATTATTATTTCTTGAATCATCAATTAACATAACATCAAGGGGTGAAAATTTTTTTATAAAATAGTTAATTTTTTACAATAGATGGGGCTAAGGAAAAAAAATTTCTAGAAAAATTTTCATTATAATTATGGTTAAAAAAGCTAATTGTATAAAAAATATCATTATGTTTTAATTTTATTTTTCTTAATAAATAAGGACTTTGTTCAAATATTAATTCAACAAAATACAAAATTTTGTCTAATTTATATTTCTTTTTAACCACTATTTGATTTTTATTATTTTCTATTTTAGCATTTTCTAAAAAATCTTGATTTTTTAATATTTCAAAAAAAACACTAGCCTCAGATTTTTTAGTATTAAAATATTCAATCTCATCAAGATCTTTGTTGAAATACATAGATTTTTTTCTATCTAAAATAATTATTATTTTTGAGGGAGAGGTGTATTCAACTTTTATTCTTTTTTCACCAATAAAAATAACACCTTCCACAATCTCTGATTCATTAGATTGAATAAATTTTGCTGAAAAATTATTTAAACTGTTTGTATAATTAATTATATCCTCTTTTAAATTTGCAGAAAATACAGCATTTGTGTAAATAAAAATTAAGAAAAAAAAGAAGAATTTTTTTCTTTTATTTTTTTTTGAGAACGTATCTTTTGCCAGCATTATTTGCCTCTGATATAACTCCTTCTTCTTCCATTTTTTCAACCATCCTTGCCGCTCTATTATATCCAATTTGAAGATATCTTTGAATAAAGCTAGTTGATACTTTTTGTTGAGAAATAACTATATTAACTGCCTTTGCATAAAGTTCATCAACGTTTGCATTTTCAAATTTGAAAGCCATTGAATTATCCGAAGAATCTTCTTCGAGTGAAATTTCTTTGTTGTGATCAAAGGTTGCTTGCCCTTTAATAAAGCTCACAACCTTTTCTATTTCTGCTTCTGAAATATAACCCCCATGTAATCTTTTTAAGTTTGCGCCATTTTCTAAAAACAACATATCCCCACTACCTAATAACTGTTCTGCACCCATTTCGTTTAATATTGTTCTGCTATCAAATTTACTGGCAACTTTATAACTAATTCTACTTGGAAAATTAGCCTTAATAGTTCCAGTAATTACATCTACACTGGGTCTTTGTGTTGCTGTAATTAAATGAATGCCAGAAGCTCTTGCCATTTGTGCCAATCTCTGAACCAAGCTTTCAACTTCTTTTCCTGCTACCATCATTAGATCTGCCATTTCATCAATAACAACAACAATAAGAGGAATTTTTTCAAGTGGTATTTCTCTTTTTTCAATAATAGGTTTTTTTGTTTCCGCATCTACCCCTGTTTGAACCTCTCTAAATAATTTTCTTCCTGCCGAAAGTGTATTTTCTACCTTATTATTGTATGAGTGAATATTTTTTACATTCAAGGAGCTCATTAGCTTGTATCTGTTTTCCATTTCTTTAACTATCCATTTTAAAGCATAAACAGCTTTATTAGGACTTGTAACAACCGGTGTTAAAAGATGAGGAATATCCTCATATATACTTAACTCTAACATTTTTGGGTCTATTAGTATTAATTTGCATTCATTTGGTTTAAACTTAAATAATAAACTCATAATCATTGTATTTATACCTACAGATTTTCCAGAGCCTGTAGTTCCTGCAATTAGTAAATGAGGCATTTTTTCTAAGTCTGCATAAACCGTTTCTCCCGCTATATCCTTTCCTAGCGCAAGTTTTAAGGATACATCGTTTGCTTTAAATAAATTATCATCAACTAAATCACCAAACAAAACCTGATCTCTTCTCGCGTTTGGAATTTCTATTCCAATACTTGTTTTACCAGGCTGTGAGGCAATTCTAGCAGAGTATGAAGACATAGCTCTCGCGATATCATCTGCAAGTCCAATAACCTTGCTTGCCTTAATACCAGCTTTGGGCACGAACTCAAACAATGTGACTATAGGCCCAGTTTTAAAACTTACAATTCTTCCCTCAACACCATATTCAAGCAGCGTGGCTTCTAACTTTTCAGAAGCTTCACGGTTAACTCTTTCTAACTCTTTTCCATAAGAACTTTTTTTGACAGAGTGTTTTAAAAAATCATAAGGTGGTATCATGTACTTATATTGTGAAACCACATCGTTAGTTTTTTTATAAAAACCTTTTTTTGTCAATGTTTGATTATTGTTGAGCCTTCTAGAAAATAATGTTGGTTCATTTTTTGATCTTGTTGTTGAAAAATTATTTTTATTTCTTGTTTTGTTTGATTTAAATTTCTTAACAAAAACAACAAAAAAGATTAGAGGAATATTTAAAAAAATATATATAAATTTAAATTTTTTTATGAATTTTAAGTTTATTGAAAAACTATAGGCTATTAAAAATAAACCTAATAAAAAACTAAACAACTTTATAATATACAAAAGATAAATACTATCTGTTAATCTAAATACTAAAACATCTAATCTCTCTAAAAAAAATAAAGAAATAATTCCTAGTTTGTAATTTTCTATAAATAACAAACTTATAAAGAGATTGATTAAAATTATTGAAATAAATATTAGCAAAAATTTAAGAAATGTTTTATTTAACGAAAATCCAAACAAAAGCTTAATAGAAAGTAAAAAAAGAAATATTGATATTGTGTAAGATTGATGACCAAAAAAAACCAACATGATACTTGATAATATTGCTCCAAAATATCCAAAAAAATTTGTTATTAACGATTTATCCACGATCTTATTAAACCCCGGATCTGAAACATCATAACTCATTAAACTTCCAAAAATTAATATAGATAGCGTAATAACAAATAAACCTGATAAGATTTTTAACAAAAATAATCTTATTCCTCCGTACTTAAACATATTAATTATTTGTAATACATTTAGAATAAGGTAATTCGAAGAAAATTATGAAAGAATTTGATTGTGATGTGCTAATTGTTGGTTCTGGACCAATAGGTTTAGTGTGCGCTTATGCGCTTTCATTATTGGGATACAAAATTATAATAACAGAGCAAAAAAAAAATATAACAAAAAATAAGTTTTTTTTCGATACTAGAACAACTGCAATTTCACAAGGATCTAAGATATTTCTTGAGGAGATTGGTTTGTGGAGACATATTTGTAAATTTTCTGAGAAAATAAAAAATATTAAAGTAATGGATAGAAATGAAACTAATAAGATTAATTTTTTCCATAATTTAAAAAAAAATGACCTTGGTTATGTTGTTAAAAATACAAAATTAATTAATATTATTAAAACTGCATTACAAAAAAAAACTAACGTAATCTCTTACTATGAAACAAAATTTTTTTTTATAGAATATAAAACAGATAAGATTATTGCAGTTTTTAATGATAAAAAAATATCAGCTCGCCTATTGGTTGCCGCAGATGGAAAAAATAGTTCAGTTAGACAGTTATTAAATACGCCAATTTTTAAAAAACAGTACAAAGAAAATGCCATAGTGGTCAATTTTTTTCACACACTTAAACATAATAATACTGCGTATGAGTTTTTTTATAAAAGTGGCCCACTTGCCATTCTTCCTATGCAAAGTGAAAATCTAAACCACCAAAGTTCTATTATTTGGTCAAATAATAAAAATTATTTATCATCTTTAATGTTAGTAGATAAAGAATTATTGACGAATATTTTGGAAGAGAAAATTGGAAATGTAATTGGTAATATAAAACAAATAAATTCAAAACAAATTTTTCCACTATCATCACATATCAATCAAAGATTCTATGAAAAAAGAGTTATATATATTGGTGATTCCGCTCATTCAATACACCCAATAGCTGGCCAAGGCTGGAATATTGGATTAAGAGATATTAAGGGTTTTTATGAATTAGCTAAAAAAACTAATGAGCTTGGCTTATATTTAGGAACACAACAATTCTGCTTAAATTATAATCAAAATCGCTTTTATGATGCTTACCAGTTTTATCAGGTTACAGACAAATTAAATTTAATTTTTAAAAAAGATTCTTTAATTTTAAATTACTTTAGATCATTTGGATTCAATCTTATTGAAAAAAATATTAATTTAAAAAAGAGAATAACAAATTTTGCAATGGGTATTTAATTAATAGTTTTTTCTTTATTTTGATCAAATAATTCAATTTCCAATATAGATAGAAGTTTTTTACAAAATTCATTGGGCGTTCTTATCTCTAATAACATTTGCTTATCTATATAATCAAATGGTGATACCATTGCAATTAGCTTTGCCAACTGTTTGGTGTTTAGTTTTGCTAATTCTTCAATTTTTAAATCGATTTCTTTATTATTAATGTATTTGCTAAATTGATCTAATAAAGACTTTTTAAAATCTAAATTGAAATTAAAACTCTCAGGTGTATATTTTATTAAAGAAATTTCAACCATTCTAAATTTAAAATCTTTTTTTTTTATTTCTTTTTCTGTTGTGAATATACTCTTTCCTTCTAAATTAATTAAATATCTTCCGTCTTTAGTTTCATTAAAATTTGTTATTTTTCCAAGACAACCTATTTTAAACAACCCCCCTTTTTTGTTTGTTTGTATCATTCCAATCAATCTTTTGTTTGATAATGCGTAGTCAACCATTTCAACATAACGATCTTCAAAAATGTTTAATGGCAAGTTTGTTTCTGGATACAGCACCGCACCATTTAAAGGAAATATTGGTATTTGCATTTTTATGAAAACAAGATACTTGACAATTTTTTTCTATATAAAATTGTTTTTTCATTGGACTGCCCAAGGACTTCAAAGAAATCTAAGATTTTTTTCTTAATTTTTTCTTTATTATTTGGGTAATTTTCTAATAAAATTTTAAAAGCATCATCATAGTTCTTATAAGCAAAATACTTATCAGATAACTCAATAATAATTGAGGTATCGCTGGGCGAATTTTTTAAACGCTCAACCAACTCCTCAATTGATGGACCGCTTTTATTATTTTTTATTAAATCTATTTTTTTGATTATTTTTTTAATCTCATTATCTTTTTTTAGATTCTGTTCTAAAGAATTAATAAATTCCTCAACCTCTTTTTCATCCACAGTTTCTATTAAACATTCTAAATACAAACAAATAGCCCTTATATCTTTTGGTTTTTCAGCAATAAATTCAATCAAAGATACTTTAGCTTCATCAAAATTATTATTTTTTATTAGCAAATCCATACTTTTATAAAATTCAGCATTATCTACATTTAGTTTTTCTCCCAAAGCTTTTTCTAAGAATTTTATTACATCTGCCTCTGATAAAACACCCTGAAATGCATTTACAATTTGTTTATTTTTAAATGCAAATACCGTTGGTATGGATTGAATTTTTAATTGAGCAGCGATTTGTTGATTTTCGTCAATATTAACTTTAGTTAAAATAACTTTATCAGAAGAATTACTAACTACTTTTTCTAAAATAGGCGTTAATTGTTTACATGGGCCACACCAAGGTGCCCAAAAATCTACTATAACAAGTTTTTTTTCGCTTGCTTCAATTATTTTTTCATTAAAATCTGATTCACTAACATCAATGATATTTGATTCATTCATAAACTTTAATTACTCTGTTTTCATTTAAAGAAAAGATATTTATTTTTATTTTATTTTCAAGCATAAAGCTAATAAATTCATCTGTTTTTATAGTTAATGTTGAAGTATTGATAAGTGGGTGAAAATTTATTTTTGTATTTTTGTAAATAAATTCTTCTAAATAAAAGTCTACAACATTATTAAAATCATTCAATAGACCGTAGGGTGAAACAGAGCCAGGTTGAGTTCCAAGATATCTTTGCAAATAGTCTGCTTTAGCAAATGATAAATTATTTACTTTAATTGCTTTAGAAAACGACTTTAAATTTATTATACTATTTTCATCACATGAAAAAAGTATAAATTGATTTTTTTTATTTTTCAGAAATAAATTTTTTGTATGAGCGCCCTCTATTTTGGCCCTGTTTTTATTTGAATCTGCTACTGTATAAAATGGCTCATGTTCAAATATTTTATAGTCAATATTTTTTTTGTCTAATTTTTTAAGTAAATCAATTTTCTTAATCATATATTATGTAAATATTTTTTTTATTATACTTTAAATTTATAACATGATAGTAATCAATAGTTAACGCGGGCGTAGCTCAGGGGTAGAGCGCAACCTTGCCAAGGTTGAAGTCGAGGGTTCGAATCCCTTCGCCCGCTCCAAATTTTC
>PTKZ01000029.1 GCA_002938205.1 Alphaproteobacteria bacterium MarineAlpha5_Bin5 | reverse complement strand
TTTTTTACTAATTTTTTACTTTCACTATTGTTTTTTATTTTAATAAACATAAAAGCAGCAAAATGAAGGGCCGGTGGTGGAATTGGTAGACACGCTAGATTTAGGTTCTAGTGCCGTGAGGTATGAAGGTTCAAGTCCTTTCCGGCCTACCATGTGAGAGTAAGTATATGAGTATAAAAGAAATAAAATCTGCAACCTTGTACAAAGAATTTGAGCTTAAGATACCTTATATTGAAATTGAGAATTTAATTAATAGTAAAATCAAAGAAATAATTCCAAATGTTACTTTGCCAGGATTTAGAAAAGGTAAGGCGCCAATTAGTATTGTTAGAAAAAAATATGAACCAAATGTTCTATCAGAAGTTATGGAAAAATTGGTTCAAGAAAAGACATCAGATTTAGTTAAAGATAAAAAGCTAAAGCCTTTTAGACAGCCAAGAATTGATATCAGAAAATATGAAAAACAACAACCAATTGAAATAGAAATTAAAATAGATTTGAAACCAGAGATTAAACTTAAGAATTTTAAAGAAATTAAACTTAAAAAGTATGAAATAAATTTGGATCAGAAAACAATTGAAGATAATTACAACCAATTTTTGTTGTCCCAGAAACAATATGCAAAAATTGACAAAAATAGATCTATAAAAAATACAGATAAAGTAACAATTAATATTGAAACAAAAGATCCTTTAGCTCCTGATTTTATAAAATCGCAAAAGAATATACCTGTAATAACAGATTCTGATTTTCAAATTTTGCCAAACTTGAGTGAAAAATTAATTCAAAAAAAACTTCAGCCAGGAGATAATATAAGTTTAACTTTTGATATTTCGAAAATGATTAAGTCAAATGAACCAAAACAAGTTGAGTTTGATATAGATATTTTAACAATAGAAGAGGTTAAACCATTTAAAATAACTGATGAATTTTTAAATAAAAATGGTCTTAAATCAGAGAGTGAATTGAAGTCGAATTTGCAACAAAATATCCATCTTCAATACGAGAATGGAATAAAACAAATTGAAAAAAAACAATTAATGGATATTTTAGAAACAATACATAAATTTGATTTACCACAAGGTATAGTAGATCAAGAGTTCCATGATATATGGCATCGAATAGAACATGCTAAAAAAGATAATAGTTTGGATGAGGATGATAAAAATTTATCTGATAAACAGCTAAAAGATAGATATAAGAAAATTTCTGAAAGGAGAGTTAAATTAGCAATACTACTTCAACATATTGCTAAAGATGCAAATATTTCAGTAAGTGAGAAAGAATTAAGTGATGGAATGACAGCTTATGCATCTAAATATCCTGGTCAGGAAAAAAAAATTATTGAATATTTTAAAAAAAATCCTTCAAGTATAGAATCTATAAGAGGTCCAATACTTGAGCAGAAAGTTATAGATGACATTTTATCAAAATCAACTCAAGAAAATGTTAAATTAAGTGTAAAAGAATACAAAAAACTTGAAGAAAAAACTTTTAGTTTAATAGATAAGGATATTTAATTATGAATAAAAAATTAGAGAGCATAACAAACAATCTAATTCCAATGGTAGTTGAGCAATCATCCAGAGGAGAAAGAGCTTATGATATTTATTCTCGTTTACTTAAGGAACGAATCATATTTCTAACTGGACCAATTGATGATAATATTGCAAGTTTAATATGCGCACAACTTTTATTTCTTGAATCAGAAAATCCAAAAAAAGAGATTTCTTTTTATATAAATTCGCCAGGCGGATTGGTTTGGTCTGGTTTAGCGATTTATGATACAATGCAATATATATCTTCAAAAATAATGACAATATGTATAGGTCAAGCAGCATCAGCAGGATCACTTCTTTTAACTGCTGGAGAAAAGGATATGCGTTTTTCTTTACCAAATTCTAGAATTATGGTTCATCAACCTAGTGGAGGATTTCAAGGTCAGGTGACTGATATAGAGATTCACACAAATGAAATTAAAAAAACTAAAATAAGACTAAATGAAATTTATGCAAAACATACTGGTAAAAAAATAGATGAAATTTCTAAAATAATGGAAAGGGATAAATATTTTTCTCCAGATGAAGCAATTAAATTTGGATTAATAGATAAGATTATTAAGAACAGGGCATAATGAATAAAAAAACTGACAAAGAATCTCTTTTCTGTTCTTTTTGTGGAAAGAGTCAAAAAGAAGTTAAAAAACTCATTGCAGGACCTACTGTATTTGTGTGTGATGAGTGTGTTGAACTATGTATGGATATTATTAAAGAAGATACTAAACACAACAAATCAAAAATTAAAAAAGATATACCCAAACCTTCAGAAATAAATAAGTTTTTAGATGAGTACGTAATTGGTCAAGATAATGCAAAAAAAACTTTATCTGTAGCTGTTTACAATCATTATAAAAGACTTTCAAGTTCATCATATGGAGATGTAGAGATTTCAAAATCAAATATTCTTTTAGTAGGACCCACAGGTACAGGTAAAACTCTTTTAGCTCAAACACTTGCAAAAATTCTAGATGTTCCATTTACTGTAGCTGACGCTACAACTTTAACTGAAGCTGGTTATGTTGGAGAGGATGTTGAAAATATTATATTAAAATTATTACAATCGTCTGATTACAACGTTGAGAGAGCGCAAAAGGGAATTGTTTATATTGATGAGATTGATAAAATAGGTAGAAAAAGTGATAACCCATCGATAACTCGTGATGTTTCTGGTGAGGGTGTTCAACAAGCTCTATTAAAAATTATGGAAGGAACAATTGCCAGTGTTCCTCCACAAGGTGGAAGAAAGCATCCTCAGCAAGAATTTCTTCAGGTTGACACTTCTAACATTCTTTTTATATGCGGAGGTGCTTTTTCTGGATTAGAAAATTTAATTAATTATCGAATGAAAGGATCTTCCATTGGATTTAATTCTTCACTTCAGCAATTTACTGAAAAATCGGTTGGTGAATCTTTAAAAAATTTAGAAAATCAAGATTTATTAAAATATGGAATGATACCTGAATTTGTTGGGAGATTGCCTGTTATAGCAACCTTAGATGAATTGAATGAGGAAATGCTTGTAAAAATAATGTTAGAACCTAAAAATGCATTAATTAAACAATTTAAATCTTTATTTAAAATGGATGGAATTGATTTAGATATTAATAACAATGCCCTACAAGCTATTTCTAAATTTGCTGTAGAACAAAAAACTGGTGCAAGGGGTTTAAGGTCCATAATTGAAAAATTATTAATGGATTTAATGTACGAATCACCGGACTATAAAGAACTTGAAAAAATCATAATTAATGCTGATGTTGTTAAAGAAAAATCAGAGCCTTTACTGATTTTTTCAAACAAACAAAATAATAAAAAAATAATCGCAAGTAAGTCTTGATTTTAATTTAAATATAATCATCTTTAAAATATGATTAAAAAATCTATACCTGTTTTACCTTTAAGGGACATAGTTGTATTTCCTTATATGGTAGCTCCTTTATTTGTAGGAAGAAAGCAGTCAGTTAATGCTTTAAATAGTGTAATGACTGGAGACAAGAAGATTTTTTTGCTTTCTCAAAAAAATTCAGAAGTTGATATTCCAAATGAAGATAATCTTTATAATTGGGGAACTCTAGCCAAAGTTCTTCAACTTTTAAAGTTGCCAGACGGAACAATTAAAGTTTTGGTAGAAGGTATTGAGAGAGCTAAAGTTGAAAAAATAAATTTTAATAAAGATTTTGTGACTGCAAATATAAACATAAAGGAGAATAATTTTAAAGCAAATTCTAATATTAAAGCTTTAATGAAAATTGTTATCGAACAGTTTGAAGAATATCATAAAGTTAATAAAAAAATTCCTGTTGATATTGTTAACAATTTAAAAACTTATTCTGATGGAAATAGAATAGCAGATATTATTTCAGTTAATTTAAATATTTCATTGAGTCAAAAGCAAGAATTGTTGGAACTTAATACACTTGAAAAAAGATTAGATAAGATTTGCGGATACTTAGTTTCAGAAATTGATTCATTTCAAGTAGAGAAAAAAATTAAAGGACGAGTTAAGAGACAAATGGAGAAGACTCAAAAGGAATATTATCTTAATGAACAAATGAAGGCAATTCAAAAGGAGTTAGGAGAAAATGATGAACTAGATGATATAGCTGAGTTTGAAAAAAAGATTCAAGAAATTAAATTAACTTATGAAGCTAGAGAAAAATGTAAAGCTGAATTAAAAAAACTTAAAACAATGAGCCCAATGTCTGCCGAAGCTACTGTTATTCGAAATTATTTAGACTGGGTTCTTAGCTTGCCGTGGAATTCACCAACATCTATTTCAAAAAATATTAATAAAGCAAAGTCAATACTTGAAAATGACCATTATGGTTTAGATAAAGTTAAAGACAGAATACTTGAATATCTTGCTGTACAAAAAAGAACTGACAAATTAAAGGGTCCGATTTTATGTTTAGTAGGACCTCCTGGAGTAGGAAAAACTTCACTTGGAAAATCAATATCATCGGCAACAGGAAGAAATTTTGTCAGAATGTCTTTAGGAGGCATTAGGGATGAAGCAGAAATTAGAGGACATAGAAAAACATATATAGGTTCAATGCCAGGAAGATTTTTACAATCAATGAAAAAATCTAAATCTTCTAATCCTTTAATATTATTAGATGAAATTGATAAATTGGGTTCTGATTGGAGAGGTGATCCTTCTTCTGCTCTTTTGGAAGTACTTGATCCTGAACAAAACAATAAATTTAATGATCATTATCTTGAGTTAGATTATGATTTATCAAATGTAATGTTTGTTTGCACTGCCAACACATTAAATATTCCAGCAGCACTATTAGACCGTATGGAAATAATTAGAATACCAGGTTATACCGAAAAAGAAAAAAATAAAATTGCTCAAAAATATTTAGTACCCAAACAGTTAAAAAATCATCATTTAAAGAAGAAAGAAACTAAATTTACTTCTAATATTATTAATCAAATTATTAGAAATTATACACGTGAAGCTGGAGTCAGGAATCTTGAAAAAGAAATATCTAAAATTTGTAGAAAGGTTGTTAAAACTCTTGAAACATCAAACAAAAAAATAGTTAATTTAGATAATAAAAAAATTCAAGATTATTTAGGCATTATTAAATTTAGATCAAGTGAGATTGAGAAAAAAAACCTAATAGGAGTTACAAATGGTTTAGCATGGACAGAAGCAGGGGGGGAAATACTTTCTATTGAAGTTCTTTTATCCATTGGCAAAGGAAAATTAACTATTACTGGTAAGCTTGGCGATGTAATGAAAGAATCAATACAAGCGGCAACATCTTATGTTAGATCAAAATGTTTACACCTGGGTATTCACCCTCTAGACTTTGATAAATATGATATTCATGTTCATGTTCCAGAAGGAGCTACTCCAAAAGATGGACCAAGTGCAGGAATAGCCATATTTAACTCACTTGTTTCTTCTCTAACTGCAAACAAAGTTAGAAAAGATATTGCGATGACTGGAGAAATTACTTTGAGAGGGAGAGTATTGCCAATAGGAGGCCTTAAAGAAAAAATTTATGCTGCAATTAGGGCTGGTATAAAAACTGTTCTCATACCAGATGAGAATAAACGAGAAGTTATTGAATTTGATAAAGATGTTCAGAAATCTATTAAGATCATTCCAGTTAGTGAAGCTCATTCAGTGCTTGAGCACACACTTGTAAAACCTATAGCTCCATTAAATTTGACCGAATCAGAGGTGCTACAATCTCAAAAATCATCAATTTCTTCTTCAAATATAAAAGAAAATTTAACCCATTAATGCTTGTTTTTAGGGGTTTATTTGTTAAATTCCCTAAATTCTGGGAAAATTTTAAAATTATGATTGACTTTGATGTTATTCAAATAATAATTTGATTATATACGAAATAAAAGGAGTAAAAAGTGAATAAAAATGACCTTATCGCATCGGTTGCATCTTCAGCAGGTTTGTCAAAATCAGATGCTACCCGCGCTATCGAAAGTTTGTTAGATGCTGTGACTAATTCTCTTAAAAGAGATGAGAAGGTAAGTATTGTTGGCTTTGGTAACTTTAGTGTAAGTCACAGAAAAGCTACAACTGGAAGAAATCCTCGAACTGGAGAGTCTATACAAATTCCAGCATCTAAAAGACCTAAATTTACAGTAGGCAAAGCACTTAAAGACGCTGTAAATATCTAGTAGCTAGAATTTTTTATGTTGCACCGGCTGTTAAAAATATTTAACAGCCGGTTTTGTTTAGGGTGTTTAGCTCAGTTGGTAGAGCATCTCGTTTACACCGAGAGGGTCGGGAGTTCGAGTCTCTCAACACCCACCACGCGCGGGAGTAGTTCAGCTGGTTAGAACGCTGCCCTGTCACGGCAGAGGTCGCGGGTTCGAATCCCGTCTCTCGCGCCATAAATTATAATTTCAATTCTTTAAATCACTAATTGGTATTATTGAAAAATTTCCTATATATAATAATGAGTCTATATTTTTGAGAACAAAAAAAAGTGGTAAATTATCTTACAGAATATCTTCCCATATTACTTTTTATAGGAATAGGATTGATAATAGCTATTGGCATGACAGCAATATCTTTTGTTATTGGAGAATCAAAACCTGACAATGAAAAATTATCAGCATATGAATGTGGATTTGAAGCTTTCGATGATGCTAGAGGAAGATTTGATGTTAGATTTTATTTAGTAGCAATTTTATTTATTATATTTGATTTAGAGGTAGCTTTTCTTTTTCCATGGGCAATTACTCTTGGTAAAATAGGTCTGTTTGGCTTTTGGTCTATGATGATTTTTTTATTAGTTCTTACTGTGGGTTTTATTTATGAGTGGAAAAAAGGAGCCCTAGAATGGGAATAAGGGACTTTCAAAATATTGAAGAAGTTCAAAAAGATGTAAAGCAAAAAGGTTTCTTACTTGCTAAATATCATGATCTGTTAACTTGGGCGCGAACAGGTTCTCTATGGCCAATGACATTTGGCCTAGCTTGTTGTGGGGTTGAAATGATGCATACATATATGTCAAGGTATGATTTGGATAGATTTGGTGTAATACCTAGGGGTAGTCCTCGACAGTCTGATGTAATGATTGTTGCTGGAACGTTAACTAACAAGATGGCACCAGCTCTTCGTAAAGTATATGATCAAATGCCTGAGCCAAGGTGGGTTATATCAATGGGTTCTTGTGCTAATGGAGGTGGTTATTATCACTATTCATACTCAGTAGTAAGAGGTTGTGACAGGATTGTTCCAGTAGATATTTACGTTCCTGGATGCCCACCAACAGCAGAAGCTTTAGTTTATGGTATTTTACAATTACAAAAAAAAATAAAACGTCAAAATAAACTTGTAAAATAACTTGATGTTAAAAAAATTAAAAAAAGCTTTATCGCATGAATATATTTATGAAAAAGATAAATATTATGAAATTTTTTTAAATAAAGATTTAGTATTTAAGGGGGTCAAAACTTTAAAAGAGAATAGTGACTTATTATTTGATCAATTAATTGATATAACAGCAGTAGATTACCCATCGAATGAATTAAGATTTGAACTAATTTATATTTTTTTAAGTATGAAAAAAAATAAAAGAATAGTTTTAAAAACATTAATTAGAGAAGATTCAGGAATAGAAACAATTACTCCTATTTATAAGTCAGCAGATTGGTATGAAAGAGAATGTTATGATTTATTTGGCATAAAATTTTTTAATCATCCTGATTTAAGAAGAATAATGACAGACTATAATTTTGAAGGATATCCTCTTAGAAAAGACTTTCCTTTAACTGGTCATTCAGAAGTAAGATATGATGAGTTTGAAAAAAAAATAATTTATGAAGAAGTAAAATTAACTCAAGAGTTTAGAGATTTTGACAATGTTTCTCCATGGGAGGGTATACCTAATTTGCTAAAAGGCGATGAAAAATCAGAGGAAACAGATAATGAAGGAAATTGAAGTAAACAACACTACTACAATTAATTTTGGACCTCAACATCCAGCTGCTCATGGTGTTTTACGATTAATTGTTGAACTTAATGGAGAGATTGTAGAAAGAGCTGAGCCTCATATAGGATTACTACATAGAGGTACGGAAAAACTAATAGAGTATAAAACATACTTACAAGCCGTTCCATATTTTGATCGACTTGATTATGTGTCTCCAATGTGTCAAGAACATGCTTTTGCATTAGCTACAGAGAAGCTACTTAATATTACAGTACCTACTAGGGCAAAATATATCAGAGTTATTTTTGCTGAAATTACCAGATTATTAAATCATTTATTAAACATTCCTGCATACGCTGCAGATATTGGAGCTGTAACACCTTTTTTATGGTGTTTTGAAGAAAGAGAAAAACTTCTTGAATTTCATGAAGCTGTATCTGGAGCAAGATTTCACGCAGCTTATTTTAGGCCTGGTGGTGTTCATCAAGATATGCCAAAAGGGATGGAGGAAAAGCTTTATAATCATTTTAAATCTTTACCCAATTTTATAGATGATCTTGAGGAACTGTTAACAAACAATAGAATACTAAGACAAAGATCAGTAGACATTGGAATTTTAACGAAAAAAGAGGCGATAGAATGGGGTTGCTCGGGTCCGGTATTAAGGAGTGCTGGTGTAGCGTGGGATTTAAGAAGATCACAGCCATATGATGCTTATGACAAAGTAGAGTTTGAAATACCTGTTGGAAAAAAAGGGGATTGTTTTGATAGATATTTAGTACGAATTGAGGAAATGAGACAAAGTATTATTATAATTCAGCAATGTTTAAACCAAATTAAGCCAGGTGATATATCTGTAGATGATAATAAAATTACCCCACCAAAAAGAAGTCAGATGAAACACTCTATGGAGTCATTAATTCATCATTTTAAATTGTTTACAGAAGGATACAGAGTTCCAACAGGTGAAACATATTATGCTGTAGAGGCTCCTAAAGGTGAGTTTGGAGTTTTTTTAGTGTCTAATGGATCTAGTAGACCTTATAGATGTAAAATTAGAGCTCCAGGTTTTGCACATTTGCAAACATTGGACTTTTTATCTAGAGGACATTTAATGGCTGATATTGCAGCTATTCTCGGCAGCTTAGATATAGTTTTTGGAGAAATAGATAGATGAAACATCCTGGACTTACTAACAAAATTTATAACAAAGTTAATGAAAAATTTGAATGGTCAGAAGAAAATTTTTACAAAATTAATAAAATAATTAAAAACTATCCCTCAGGAAGACAGCAAAGTGCAGTAATACCTCTACTTGATTTAGCTCAAAGACAAAATAAAGGATGGTTAAGTAAAAACTCATTAGAAAAAGTTGCTGAAACTTTAAGCATGTCCTATGTTAGAGTTTTAGAGGTAGCTACTTTTTACTCAATGTTTAATCTTCAACCAATTGGAGAAAATTTTGTACAAATTTGCAGAACTACTCCTTGCTGGTTAAGGGGAAGCGATAAACTTATAGAGATTGCTAAAGAAGTTACTAATATCAATATCGGTGAAACATCTAATGATAATAAATTCACTATTGTTGAGGTTGAATGTTTGGGTGCTTGTTGTAATGCACCAATGGTTCAAATTAATGATGATTATTATGAAGATTTAGATTCTGATAATTTTAAAAAACTATTAATTAAACTAAAAAATAACCAATCGGTTAAAAAAGGATCGCAAATCAATCGTCAAACATCTTATCCATCAAGGACTACATAATGTTAAAAGAGGAAGATAAAATTTTTAAAAATTTATATGGATTTGAAGATTGGTCTCTTGCAGGAGCAAAAAAAAGAGGAATTTGGACGAATACAAAAAGTCTAGTAGAAAAAGGTTCTGATAATATTGTTGAAGAGATTAAAAATAGTCAACTTAGAGGTAGGGGAGGCGCAGGGTTTCCTGCTGGTTTGAAATGGTCATTTATGCCAAAAAAATCTGGTAAACCACACTACTTAGTTGTTAATGCAGATGAGTCTGAACCTGGAACGTGTAAGGATAGAGAAATAATGCGCAATGATCCACATTTGTTACTTGAGGGATGTTTAATAGCAGGTTTTGCAATGCATGCACATGTTTGTTACATTTATATAAGAGGTGAATATTATAGTGAGTACTCGAATCTACAAAAAGCTATAGATGAAGCTTATGAAAATCAACTCATTGGTAATAATGCTTGTGGAACTAATTGGGAATTTAATATTTATCTTCATAGAGGTGCTGGAGCATACATATGCGGTGAAGAAACAGCTTTATTAGAAAGCCTTGAAGGAAAAAAAGGTCAACCAAGATTAAAACCTCCATTTCCAGCTGCAACTGGTTTATATGGATATCCAACCACAGTAACTAATGTAGAAACTGTTGCAGTAGCACCAACAATTTTAAGAAAAGGTTCAAAGTGGTTTGCTTCTTTAGGTAATGAAAATAATACTGGTACAAAAATTTTTAGTATTTCAGGTCATGTAAATAATCCATGTAATGTTGAAGAAGAAATGGGAATTCGTCTTAAAGAATTAATAGAAAAACATGCAGGTGGAGTTATTGGAGGTTGGGAAAATCTTTTAGCAGTGATTCCTGGAGGTGCAAGTGTACCTCTTATACCAAAATCAATATGCGATAATGTTAAAATGGATTTTGATAGTTTGAAAGAAGTTAATAGCGGACTTGGTACTGCAGCTGTGATTGTTATGAATAAATCAACAGATATTGTTGAAGCTATAACTAGATTGTCTCATTTTTATAAACATGAAAGTTGCGGACAGTGCACTCCTTGCAGAGAGGGAACAGGATGGATGTATAGGATTATGAAAAAAATGGTTGAAGGAAATATTCAGGTTCAAGAAATTGATAAATTAATTGATGTAACAAAACAAGTAGAAGGTCACACAATTTGTGCCTTAGGTGATGCGGCTGCATGGCCAATACAAGGTCTGATGAGGCATTTTCGTCATGAAGTTGAAAAGAGAATAAAAGAATATGCCATAGGAAGGGTTGCCTAATGCCAAAAATCACTATTGATAATAAAGAAATTCATTTCGAAAATGGCATGACTGTATTACAGGCATGTGAATTAGCAGGTGTAGAAATTCCTAGATTTTGCTATCATGAAAAACTTTCAATAGCAGGTAATTGTAGAATGTGTTTGGTTGAAATGGAAAAATCTCCAAAACCAATAGCTTCGTGTGCAATGCCCGCTGGTGACGGTATGATTATTAAGACAACTACTGATTTAGTAAAAAAAGCAAGAAAAGGAGTGATGGAATTTTTACTAATTAACCATCCTTTAGACTGCCCTATATGTGATCAAGGAGGAGAATGCGATCTACAAGATCAAGCACTTTATTATGGATTTGATAAAAGTCGTTATGAAGAAA
>PTKZ01000028.1 GCA_002938205.1 Alphaproteobacteria bacterium MarineAlpha5_Bin5 | reverse complement strand
TTGCAGCCTCAACTGTGGCTTCTGTTCACCCATTTATTCTTGTTAATTTTCAAGGCAAAACAAGAGATGTCTCAACTTTAGCTCATGAACTAGGACATGGCGTTCATCAATATCTAGCTGGTAAAAATCAAACACATTTTAATGCATCAACCCCTTTAACTCTAGCAGAGACCGCTAGTGTGTTTGGCGAAATGCTTACATTTAAATTAATACTTAGTCAGACAGCTTCTAAAAAAGAAAGAAAAGCCCTTTTAGCAAATAAAGTAGAAGATATGCTTAACACAGTAGTTAGACAAATTGCTTTTTTTCAATTTGAAAAAGAAATTCACACATTGAGAAGAGGTTCAGAATTAAGTATTGATAAAATTTGCTCTATCTGGATGGATGTTCAAAAATCAAGTTTGGGACCATCAATAAAATATGAAGAGGAATACAAATATTACTGGAGTTATATACCTCATTTTATTCATTCCCCATTTTATGTTTATGCATATGCGTTTGGTGATTGTTTAGTTAATTCTTTATTTAATACCTATGAGCAAGGATTAATGAATTTTGATGATAAATATATTAATTTACTTAAAAGCGGAGGTTCTAAAAAATATGATGAATTATTTAGACCATTTAATTTAAATTTATCAAAAAAATCTTTCTGGAAAAAAGGCTTGAATGTCATTGAGAGTTTTATTGATGAATTGGAGACTTTATAAATGGTAGATATTGAGTCACGATCAATTGCAAAGCAAATAAAAAGATATGCTCAAGTTGGCGGAGTAGTTGGTAAGCTTGCAACTAAGTTAGCGAGTCAAAAATATTTAGGTGTTAAGCTTGATAAAGAAAAACATGCTTTAGAAATTAGGGAAGCTCTAGGGGGAATAAAAGGCCCTCTTATGAAGGTGGCTCAACTTTCTGCAACAATACCTGATCTACTGCCAGAAGAATATACTAAAGAATTATTGCATTTACAATCTAACGCACCACCTATGGGTTGGTTATTTGTTAAAAGAAGGATGGCAACAGAATTATCTCAAGATTGGCAAAAAAAATTTAAGGAATTTGATAAAGAAGCAACTAGAGCTGCATCCTTAGGTCAAGTTCATAAAGCTTTTTTAAATAATGGTGAATCAGTAGCTTGTAAACTTCAATATCCTGATATGCAATCTGCGGTAAGTGCTGACTTGTCTCAATTAAAAATGATTTTTTCAATTTATCAAAGTTATAACAAGGCCATTAAAACAGATGAAGTCTACAAAGAAATAACTGAAAGATTAAATGAAGAATTAGATTATGAAAGAGAAAAAAAATTAATGAAAGTTTTTGCAAAAATTTTTTCAAAAGATAATTTTATTCATGTTCCAAAGACTTATGATAAATTAAGTACTAAGAGATTACTAACCATGTCTTGGCTAGAAGGGAAATCAATATTAGAATATAAAGATGCAAAAAAATATGTAAGAAATTCTCTTGCAAGAAACATGTATTATGCATGGTATAAACCTTTTTTTGATTATGGAGTCATACACGGAGACCCACATTTAGGAAATTACTCAGCTCAAGATAATCTTAGTATTAATCTTTATGATTTTGGCTGTATGAGAATATTTAAATCAAAGTTTATTAAAGGTGTTATTGATTTGTACTTTGCACTGCAAAATGATGATGAAGCGCTTGCTGTTCATGCTTATGAGCAATGGGGTTTTGATGATATTACAAAAGAAAAACTTAAAATATTGAGTAAATGGGCAAATTTTTTATATGCACCACTTATGGAGGATAAGGTTCAAAAAATTCAAGAGAGTGATAGCGGAGTTTATGGTGCGCAAATAGCATCTGAAGTTCATCGAGAGTTGAAAAAAATTGGAGGTGTAAAACCACCAAAGGAGTTTGTGTTTATGGATAGGGCTGCTGTTGGACTTGGTTCCGTATTCATGCATTTAAGGGCAGAAGTAAATTGGTATAGGGTTTTTCATGAACTGATAGATAATTTTAATCAAAAAAAATTAACAGAAAAACAACAAAATACTTTAAAGTTAGTTAACCTATAAATATAAGCTCTTATGCAAATTTCAGCATTAAAAGAAAATTCTAATAACGAAAATAGAGTAGCTTTAACACCAGATGCTATTAAACTTTTTCAAAAACTAGGATTAGAAATTTTAATTGAAAATGATGCTGGTAATAATTCAGGTTACCCAAACGAACTTTACACAGAAAATGGAGCTAAAATTGTATCAAGAAATGAATGTCTTAAGGCAGATATCTGTCTTTGTGTAAAAATGCCAAATGAGGAAGATCTAAATAAATTAAATGAAAACACTGTGTTGATTGGAATATTAAATCCGTATGAAAATAAAAAATATTTTGACACTCTTAATAATAAAAAAATTATTTCTTGTTGCATGGAGCTTATTCCAAGAATTAGTAGAGCTCAAAGTATGGATGTTTTATCTTCTCAAGCAAATTTAGCTGGTTACAGAAGTGTTATAGATGCAGCAGAACAGTTTGGAAAGGCTTTCCCAATGATGATGACAGCTGCTGGTAGAGTCAATCCAGCAAAAGTTATGGTTTTAGGAGTTGGAGTAGCGGGTCTACAAGCTATAGCAACGGCTAAGAGATTAGGAGCCGTTGTTTCTGCAACAGATGTTAGGTCTGCAACTAAAGAGCAAGTAGAGAGTCTGGGTGGAAAATTTATTATGGTAGAAGATCAGGAATCCACAAATGCAGAAACTGAAGGTGGTTATGCTAAAGAAATGAGTGAGGAATACAAAAAGAAGCAAGCTAAACTAATTGCTGAGACTATAGCAAAACAAGACATAGTTATATGCACTGCTCTTATTCCAGGCAAGACAGCTCCAGTACTAATTTCTAAAGAGATGGTTGAATCTATGGCTTCTGGATCAGTAGTTGTTGATCTGGCAGTTGAGGCTGGAGGTAATTGTCCACTTAGTAAAATAGGCGAAGTTGTTGCGCATAAAGGTGTAAAAGTAATTGGATATGCCAATGTACCAGGTAGGGTTGCAAAAGATGCATCTGCTTTGTATGCAAAAAATATATTTAATTTCTTAAGTTTAATTATAAATAAAGAAGATAAAAAAATTAATTTTAACTGGGAAGATGAGATAGTGAATGCGGTTGTTTTAACACATGAAGGGAAATTAAGATTGGAACAGTTTAATTAATATGGAAGCACATAGTTCTGAAGTTTTTGTAATTGGATTAACAGTATTTTTTCTAGCTTGTATTATTGGATATTATGTAGTTTGGTCAGTTACTCCTGCATTACATAGTCCTTTAATGGGCGTTACAAATGCAATTTCAAGCGTGATTATTGTTGGAGCTATTTTGGCAGCAGGACCATTTGGACATGATACCTCTAAAATATTTGGAATTATAGGAGTGGTGCTTGCCTCAGTTAATATATTTGGTGGTTTTATTGTGACTTATCGAATGTTGTCTATGTTCAAGAAAAAACCAAAAAAAGATAAAAAGGATTAAATAAATGTCAGCAAATATGGTTGCAGTTTTGTATCTTATTTCAGCATTAATGTTTATATTTGCTCTAAGAGGTTTATCACACCCTGAATCATCAAGGTTAGGAAATATTTTTGGAATAGTTGGTATGATTATAGCTATCATAACAACGTTAATGTTTAAATCAGTTCTTAGTTATGTTGAAATTGGAGCAGCTATAATTATTGGTGGTGCTATAGGAACCTTTATTGCCCTAAGAATAGAAATGACTGCTCTACCCCAGTTAGTAGCAGCTTTTCATAGCTTGGTTGGTATAGCGGCAGTTTTTGTTGCCGCTGCTGCTTTTTATGATCCAGCTTCATTTGGTATTGGTAAAGTTGGATCAATTGGAACTAGTAGTTTAATAGAAATGAGCATAGGTACCTTTATTGGAGCTATAACATTCTCTGGGTCAGTACTTGCGTTTGGAAAACTTCAAGGAACTGTCTCTGGAAAACCAATCGTCTTTAAATTTCAACATACTATAAACGCCTTAATACTAGTTTTAATAATTTCATTGATCGTTATCTTTGTTATAAATCAATCACCATCAATTTTTTGGACAATTGTTATTGTTTCGATACTGTTAGGTTTTTTGGTTGTAATGCCTATAGGTGGAGCAGATATGCCTGTGGTTGTGTCTATGTTAAATTCTTATTCAGGTTGGGCAGCATGTGGAATTGGTTTTACATTAAGTAATAATTTGTTGATTATTACAGGAGCCCTTGTTGGTGCTTCTGGAGCTATTCTTAGTTACATCATGAGTAAAGGTATGAATAGATCTATTATAAGTGTTGTATTAGGCGGTTTTGGTGGCGAGCAAGCAGCAAGTAGTGTTGGTGATAACTCTGATAAAATAGTTAAGCAAGGTAATGCTGAAGATGCTGCATATATAATGAAAAATGCTGATTCAGTAATTATTGTACCAGGTTATGGAATGGCTGTTGCACAAGCTCAACATGCTTTAAGAGAAATGGGTGATATACTTAAGAAAGAAGGACTAAATGTTAGGTATGCAATCCATCCAGTTGCAGGAAGAATGCCTGGACACATGAATGTTTTACTTGCTGAAGCAAACGTTCCTTATGAAGAGGTTTTAGAATTAGATGAAATAAATCATGATTTTCCAATGACTGAGGTGTCTTTTGTAATTGGTGCAAACGATGTTACTAATCCTGCAGCAAAAACAGATGAAACATCACCAATCTATGGAATGCCTATCTTAGATGTTGAAAAATCCCAAACTGTTTTATTTGTTAAAAGATCAATGGCAACAGGATATTCAGGGGTTGATAATGAACTTTTTTATAGAGATAACACAACGATGTTATTTGGTGATGCTAAAAAAATGTGTGAGGATATTGTTAAAAGTCTAGCTTAAGAATTGTTTCTTCGAGCAGTTTTTCTTGATCTACGAATATTCTCTTCTTTTTCTCTTGCTCTTTTAAGACAAGGTTTTTCAAAGTGTTTTCTTAGCTTCATTTCTTTGTACAAACCTTCTCTTTGCATCTTTTTCTTTAAACTCCTAAGCGCTTGCTCAATATTATTATCTTTAACGTTTACTATAAGTGTCATATTTAATGCTTGGCATTTAACATATAGTTAATTTATATGCAAATAGAGAAATTAAAATCATTTCAATTTGTTTATTCTAAATAAATGTTTATATATTTAGAGTGGCAATTTTAAAAATCGCAAGAATTGGACATCCCATTCTTTTAAAAAAAACTAAAGAAATTAAAGAATTAGGATCAGAAAAAATTAAAGAAATTGTATACAATATGTCAGAAACAATGATTGATGCTAATGGTATTGGTTTAGCTGCGCCACAAGTCCATTTGAATCTTAGATTATTTATAATTAGGGATATTGAATCAAAAAATAAAGAGATGCAGATAAAAGCACTTATAAATCCAGTAATAGAAAAATTAAGTGACGAAACTATTGAAGCATGGGAGGGTTGTCTTTCAATTCCAGGAATGCTTGGTTTGGTAAGACGTTTTTCAAAAATTAAATATTCAGCTTATGATCTGCAAGGAAAAAAAATTTCAAATAATCTTGAAGGTATTCAGGCTCGAGTTGTGCAACATGAATTTGATCATTTAAATGGAATTTTATATACATCAAGATTAGTTCATAAAGATGCTTTTGGTCACGCAGAAGAAATAGAACAATATTGGCAAAAAAATGAAAAAGAAAAACAATAGTTTATTATATAAGAAAAGATTAGCAATATTAGATTTGTGTAAAAAAATTGTAGTTAAAAATGGCTGGAATCAAAATACCTTTAAGCTTATCGCATACCATTCAAATTTATCTATTAATCAAATTAATGTACTATTTCCTAGAGGTTATGAGGATTTACTAAAATTTGCGTTGGATCAAATAAATTTTAAATTAGAAAATAATTTTAAAAAAAATAGTTTGATAAGGCAACCTCTGCACAAGAGGATTAGAACTATATTAATTTCAAAAATTAATTTAATGGAAAAAAACAAATTTTTTTATAAAAAAACTTTTTTTCATTTATTTTTACCAAAGAATAGTAGGTTATTTTTAAAAAAATTGTATGAATCTGTAGATCTCATGTGGTTTATTGCTGGAGATCGTTCAACAGATTTTAATTTTTATTCTAAGAGAATGATATTGTCAGGAATTTATGTTCGAGTTCTATTGTGTTATTTTAATAATGATGATTTTAGCAAGGTAGAACAAGTATTAGATGAAAGCTTAAATGCTGTTTCAAAGATACCTAAATATAAGGAAAAGTTTGAAATTTTTAAACAAAACATACCTAATTTTTTTAAGATTATAAAAAGTTTTTAAATTTATGCTATTATATCTGGCTCTATCTTATTTCGTATTTCGATAATTTTATCTTTTAAAACTAATTTTCTTTTTTTTAGACGTTGTATTTGCAAAAAATCAACAGTGTGCTTTTCTTGTAATTGAATTAGAATTTGATCAAGATCCAAATGTTCTTGCTCATAATTTTTAAGTTTTTGAATTAACTTGTCTTTATCTTCCATTTTTAAAATAATTTAAATAATTTTTAATTATAGTATATAAGCACGTCGTGATAAAAAGAATAGGTATTTTAACCAGTGGAGGAGATTGTGCTGGTTTAAACACAGTAATACGAGCCGTTACCTTGAGAGCAATTAAGCAGTATAATTGGGATGTGTTTGGCATAAGAGATGGTACGTTAGGTCTAACAAAGACACCAGTCGATGCAGTCAAATTGAAAGAATCAGATTTTGATGGAAGTCTTATGCGTATGGGAGGAACATTTCTAGGATCTAATAATAAGATAATTCAAAAAAATGCCAGTAAATCACAAGTTTCTGATTTAACAATCAGAGGTATCAATAGCTTAAGATTGGATGCATTAATAGGTATTGGAGGAGATGGAAGCTTAAAAATACTACAATCTTTAACAAAAAAAGGGAAAATAAATTTTGTAGGTATACCTAAAACTATTGATAATGATGTAAAGGATAATGAATTATCTATTGGACATGATACAGCTGTGGATGTAGCAACTAATGCGCTCGATATGTTGCAGCCAACAGCAGCTAGTCATAGAAGGGCAATGATTCTTGAAGTAATGGGACGTGATGCAGGTCATATTGCATTGAATGCTGGTATAGCAGGTGGTGCAGATGTAATTTTAATTCCTGAAATTCCCTATTCCATAAAATCTATAGCTGATCATATAGATCAAATTCGATCAAATGGAAGAAATCATGCACTAATAGTTGTTGCGGAAGCAGTAAGAAAAGAAAGTGGAAAAAGGGCAATTGTTAAATATATTGATGGTCAAGTCAGATTAGGAGGAATTGGTGCTTACCTTGGTGATGAAATCTATAAATTAACAAATGCTGAAACTAGGGTAACAGTTTTGGGACATTTGCAACGAGGTGCTCAACCTACACATAGAGATAGATTAATTGCTAGTGCTTTTGGTGTTCATGCGGTTGATTTAATTGCACAAAAAAAATTTAATAGAGTAGTTGTATGGAAAAATAGAATTGTACAAGATGTTAGTCTTGATAATATTGCAGGTAAGTCAAAAACCTTAAGTAAAGAAGATCCTTTAATAGAGGTTGCGCGAGGTTTGGGAATTTATATTGGGAATGTAAATTAAAAATTACCTAATTTTTTCCAAATAAAAAAGTAAATTTTATAAGGAATTATTCGCATAATTTTTATAAAAAAAACTATAAAAAAAGGAAAGAAAATTTCAAAACTTTTTTTATTGATTAAACCATTATAAATTTTTTCTGCTGCAAAATCAGCTGATTTTAAAAAAGGCATTTTAAATGAATTTAATCTTGTAGATTCAGTATCAATAAAACCAGGATTTATAACAGATATTTTTATATTTAATTTTTTAAAATCAAAATATAAACTTTCTGCAAGATTAAGTTGAGCAGCTTTTGTCATTCCATATGCTCCTGCTGTAGGCCATCCACGATATCCTATAGGTGATGAAACAATTGCTATAATGTTATTTCTCCCCTTCATATAATTTTTTAAGATATCAATACAATAGAGAGTACCCTTAAGATTGACATTAATAAGTAATTCATAATTATCTATATTGAAATTTTGTTTCTTATTTGGTGAATATGCTGCTGCATTTAACAATGCAATATCAATAGGAGCAATATCTTTTTCAATTATAGTTATAGTTTTTTTAACCTCATCTTGTGAAGAAATATCGCATTTTAATATATGTAAATTTTTTATGTCTAGGTTTTTTTTTATTTTATTAAAAGCATTTTCTAATTTTAGCATATTGCTTGAACTTATTATTACCCTCCAATTATTTTTGATAAATTTTTTAGCTGTTGCAAAACCAATACCAGAAGAGCCACCAGTAATCCAAATAGTTTTCAATTATTATTCCAGTTGCTTCTAATTGCAGTTACAATTTTTTTGTCTTTCGGATTTTTAAATAAAAATTTAATTAATTCATCTTTATAATACCATAATGTATATTCTGGAAAAGGATTTAAATCTTTTGGATTTTTAGAAGCATTTAAAGTATATTTTTCAGAATCTAGCTTTAGATCGTTTATATTAATAATTTCATTCTCTAATTTATTAACCGATATTTCACGTACTATACCTTTTTGTGTGTCAAAAACTTCTTTTTGGTTAAGTGTATTTTTGTTCCAGTAGTTTAAAGTTATAATTGATTTATCTAATATTAATTCTCCATCCATACCTGAAGCGATGAAATTATCTTCCTTATCTTTTCCCTTAATATGATATTCTCTTTCATCTTCAAAATCCGTAAAACCAACTATTTCAATTAATTCATTATCTTTCCATATTTCTGTTGTTTCTTGAAAAAATTTATATGCTGGAATAAAGAGAACCTTTACCTTAATATCAACTATTGTATGAATTTTTAGTTTATTATCTTCTTCTGTGAAAATTGAAGTTATGCTGCCAATGTTTTTATTTTTTCTTATAAAATCAAAAGTAGCCTTACCATCTTTTGGGATTGTTATTGACCACGAATTGTATGAATAAAAAAAAATAAATAAAATTAAAATTAAATGTTTCATAAATATTTAATTATTAGTTTAAATTGCATAAATTACTGCTCTTTATCAAGAAAAAAATTATTGTAAATTTTCATAACTCTTTTTAGTTTTAAATTGATGGTAAGAAATCAATAATGTAGAAAATAAAATTATGGAGTTAGTTTGATGCATGCTTGCAAAAGGAATATAAACATTACTTAATAAAGTTAATATTCCTAGAATAAACTGCAATGTAAGTACTAGTAAAACTAAGCTAATTAAAAATTTTGTAATTTTTGAAGATTTAGTAAAAATGAAATATAAAAATAAAGAAAAAGTATAAATGAATGTAATTGTGCCCATCCATCTATGATTAAAGTTAATGGCAATGGTATTTTCAAATATGTTTAACAAACCAAAATCTGACAGATAATAATCTACAGGAATTATTTTTTCGTTCATAAGTGGATAGGTATTGAATGATTGTCCAGCATGAGTTCCAGCCATAAAACCTCCAGTTATAATTGTTAATAGTGTAATAAAAATGGCAACAAAAATTAGAAAAGTTAATGTATTATGATTTGAAAAAAAATTTACTTTTGCTGAATAATAATATTCCATACTAGTCCACAAAAGTAAGGAAAATATTATCAGTGCATTAAATAAATGAAAAGTTAGGAGATAAGCACTAACATAAGGATCATCATTAAGTCCACTTTTAACCATCCACCATCCCACAAATGCTTGAAAAATACCAAGTAAAAAAATTATCAAGAAACGAACATAAAGTAAAAAATTAAAATATTTTTTTATTGCAAAATATACAAATGGTAACAAAAAAACAATCCCTATCATTCTAGCAAAAAAACGATGAAACCATTCCCACAAAAAAATATATTTAAATTCATTAAGCTGCATGTTTTTATTAACATATAAATATTCAGGACTTAGTTTGTAAAGATTGAATACTTCCATCCAATCTTCATTTGAGAAAGGTGGTATTGTGCCTAATATTGGTCTCCAATCAACCATTGATAAACCAGAGTCTGTCAATCTAGTAAGACCTCCAATTATTATGATTGCAAGAACCATAATTGTTAGTGTAATTAGCCAGATAAATATAGATCTTTTATATTTTTTTTGGGAATATGATAAATTCATAAAAACTATATAGTTCTTAGAAAAAATAAAAAAAGTTGTTATTTAAATAATATGTTAGAAAAAACAGATGTGGTAATCATTGGCGCTGGTCCAGTAGGATTATTTGCAGTTTTTGAGCTCGGTCTCTTAAATATATCTGCCCAATTAGTAGATAATTTAGATAAGCCTGGCGGGCAGTGTGCAGAATTATATCCTGACAAACCAATATATGATATCCCTTCCAGAGTAACTATCTCAGGGCAAGAACTTACAGACGATTTATTAAAACAGGTAGAACCGTTTAATCCTGTATATCATTTAAATCAACAAGTTGAATCTATTTCAAAAACAGAAAATGGAGAGTGGCTTGTTGAGACAAGTATTAAGAAAAAAATTCAAGCTAAGTGTATAGTTATTGCAGCTGGAGCAGGCAGTTTTGTTCCAAGAAAACCTCCAATAGAAGGTATTGAGAAATTTGAGAATCAAAATGTTTTTTATTCCATTAGAAATAAATCAATCTTTCAAGAAAAAAGAGTATTGATACTTGGTGGTGGAGATTCTGCTTTAGATTGGACAAATGAATTATCAAAAATAGCAATAATATCTCTTATGCACAGAAGAAAAGAATTTAGAGCAGCCCCTGATTCAGTTTCAACAATGTTAGAATTAGAAAAGCAAAGAAAAGTTAATTTTATTTTAGGTCAAATAAAAAATATTGAAGAAACAACAAATAATTCAATAAGAGTTAGTTATGAAAATGAAAACAAAATTCATGATATTGAAGTTGATTTTTTACTTCCTTTTTTTGGTTTAAAAATGGAGCTAGGTCCAATTGCAAGATGGGGGCTAAATTTAAATAATAATCTAATTAAAGTTGATACAGAAAAATTTGAAACATCTGAACCATCTATATTTGCAATTGGCGATATAAATACTTATCCAGGCAAATTAAAATTAATTCTTTCAGGATTTCATGAAGCAGCCTTAATGGCACAAGAATGTTTTAAGTATTGTTATCCAGATAAAAAAAATGTATTTCGTTACACAACATCTTCAAAAGAATTACATAAAAAGCTTAAAGTTTAATGGCTAAAATTATTGTTACTGATAGAAATGGAAATGAAAAACATATTTTAGCAGATGAAAATTCTACATTAATGGAGATTATCAGAGATGCAGGATTAGATATAGAGGCTGCCTGCGGGGGATGTTGTGCTTGTGCTACATGTCACGTATATGTTGATTTAGAATGGATTGATAAGCTAAACAAAATGGATGATGATGAAGAATCTATGTTGGATCAAGCATTTAGCGTGAAAAAAAACTCTAGATTGAGCTGTCAGATTAATTTTACTAAAAAAATAGATGGTATAAGGTTAGTATTGGCCCCTGAATAAAAAAAGGTATTGAAAAATTATATTATTAGTATACAAACAATTTGTATACAAATAATGGCAGACACTTCTCTAAATGAGAATAGATTGGGTTTATTGATATGGCAAACAGCTAATGTTTGGCAATCAAGGTTAAGAGTTAAATTGCATAAATTTAAGATTTCTTTAAACGAATATTTAATTTTAGAAACGATATTTAAACTTCATAAAGTGAATGAAAGCATTACTCAAATAAAAATTACTAAAAATTCTTTTATTAATACTGCTGTTGTAAGTTCAAAATTAAATTTTTTGGAAGATAAAAAACTTATAAAACGACTATCTTCTTATAATAAAAGATCTAATAATATAGTTTTAACTGAAAAAGGTTCTAATTTTGTGATTAATTTAATAAATGAAATAGCAAATGAAGAAAAAATTTTTTTTGAAAAGCTAAATCAAGAAACTTTTAATTTCACAAACTCATTAAAATTGTTATTGGGTAAAAAAATAAGAATAAAAGCTAATTATAAATGAACAAAATTGATCTAAAACATCATTCGCAATTAAAAGCATGGCCATTTAATGAAGCTATTAAAATAATTAAAAAAAATGGTGATTTTAAAAACTTTCAGATTCCAAGCAAAGGATATGTTTTATTTCAGACAGGATATGGGCCATCAGGACTACCTCATATAGGCACATTTGGTGAAGTTGTAAGAACAACTATGATAAGAAATGCATTTGAACATCTAGTCAATTGTCCAACAAAAATGATAACTTTTTCAGATGATATGGATGGTCTTCGAAAAGTTCCTGACAACGTTCCTAATAAGGAAATGTTATCAAAATATATCGGGAAACCATTAACTTCAATTCCAGATCCTTTTGAAAAATATGAAAGTTTTGGCCATCACAATAATGCAAAACTGTGCTCATTTCTAGATGAGTTTAAATTTGATTATAATTTTATTAGCTCAACAGAGAAGTACAAATCTGGAGATTTTGATAAAACGATAATAGAAATATTAGAAAATTATCAGAAGATACTAGAAATTATACTTCCTACTCTTAGATCTGAAAGAAGAGAGACTTATAGTCCATTTCTTCCAATAAGTGAAATTACTGGTAAAGTACTTCAAATAAAGATAGATGAATATAGACCAAAGAATCAATCTATAATTTATACAGAACCAACTAATAACGCTAAAGTTGAAGTTGAAGTTACTAGTGGTAATTGTAAATTACAATGGAAGGTTGATTGGGCAATGCGATGGATGGCTCTAGGTGTTGACTATGAAATGTGTGGAAAGGATTTAACGGAGAGTGTTGAGTTGGCTTCTAAAATTTGCAAAGTAAATAATAAAAAAATACCTATAAACTTAATCTATGAAATGTTTTTAGATGAAAAAGGGGAAAAAATTTCAAAGTCAGTTGGCAACGGTATAAGCGTAGATCAATGGTTGCGTTATGGCTCCCCTCAGAGCTTATCTTTATATATGTTTCAAAAACCAAAATCTGCAAAAAAATTATTCTTTGATATAATTCCAAAAACTGTTGATGAATATATTTCTCATTATAATTCATTTGAAAAATTGGATGAATTAAAAAAATTTAATAGCCCCATTTGGCATATACATGGAGGTAATCCACAAAATTTCCAAACAGAAATTAATTTTAGCTCTTTAATAAATCTTGTTAGTATTTGTAATTCAGTTGATAAATCAATAATCTGGGCATTTATAAATAAGTACGATCAAAATATTACCCCAGACAATAACCCAGAATTTGATAAGTTAATTGATTATGCATTAAATTATTATAAAGATTTTGTATTACCTAAAAAAAAATATTTGAAAATTAATGAATCACATAAAATCATATTTCAGGATATAGTTGACACATTGACAAATGATGTATCAGATAAAAGTAGTGCAGAAGACATTCAAACACTGTTGTATGAAATTGGTAAGAAGCATGAATTTGCTAATCTTAAAGAATTTTTTAAGCTTGTTTATCAGGTTTTATTAGGTCAAGATCAAGGACCTAGATTAGGATCTTTTATTAAGTTATATGGAATAAAAGAGACAATAAAATTTATAAATAAATTATTAGATAAATAACTATTTTGAGTAACTTTTTTTTAAATTTATTTAAACAGCTTCCTCCAGAAACAGCTCATCAGTTAACAATATATTTATTAAAATTAAAATTGAACAAAACAATAAAAAAAGTAGATGATGCGATATTAAATCAGCGTTTATTGGGTATAGATTTTTCAAACCCAGTTGGGTTAGCAGCTGGATTTGACAAAAATGCTGAAGTTATAGTGCCTATGTTAAATTTTGGCTTTGGTTTTGTTGAAGTAGGCACTATAACCCCTCAACCTCAAGAAGGTAATAAAAAGCCAAGAATTTTTAGACTTAATGAAGATTTAGCTATAATTAATCATTTAGGTTTTAATAATAAAGGTAGTTTAAAAGCGTTAGGAAAACTTAAGGCTTTAAATAATAATCAATCTTTCCAGGGTGTTATTGGTATAAACATTGGAAAAAATATAAATTCTACTAATGCTGTCGACGATTATTTGTACTGTCTTGAAAATATTGGTTGTTATGGAAGTTACATTACAATAAATATTTCTTCTCCAAACACACCTGGACTTAGAGACTTACAATTAAGAGGGCAAATTGAAAATTTAGTAAAAAAAATTAAAAAAAAACAAGCAGAATCAGAACTATTAATAGAAAAACCAATATTTATTAAAATATCACCTGATTTAGAAGATGAACAATTAAGAGATATTGCTCTTATGGCACTCGCAAATAATATTGACGGTTTAGTAATATCAAATTCAACAATCAAAAGATCAAATAATTTAATTTCTGAAAACAAAAACGAAATTGGCGGTTTAAGTGGTAAACCATTATTTGTTGATTCAACTATAACACTTAAAAAAATATATACTTTAACAAACGGACAAATTCCTTTAATTGGCGTTGGAGGCATTAGTACAGGGAGTGAGTGTTATGAAAAGATTAAATCAGGTGCTAGTTTAGTGCAACTTTATACAGCTTTGATTTATCAAGGACCAAAAGTGATTGCAAAGATCAAAGAAGAGTTAGTTGATCTTATTAAAACAGATGGTTATAAAAACATCAAAGATGTTGTAGGTAAATCAGTATAATGATTAAATCTATTAATGGTATTAAAGATATAGTTAAATTATATGATACATTTATATTAGATCAATGGGGAGTGATGCATGATGGTATTAATGGCTATGACCATGCAATT
>PTKZ01000027.1 GCA_002938205.1 Alphaproteobacteria bacterium MarineAlpha5_Bin5 | reverse complement strand
TTATTTATAGAATCGTTGAGCTCACTTTAGAAACGATATTGAATAAGAATTATTTTTAGCAGGTGAGGTTAAAATGATTAGACTAATTACAATTACTACTGCTTTTCTTGGACTATTTATGGGATCAGCCATTGCAGATCCAAAAAAGGTTGGTTTCATTTATATTGGTCCTCCAGGCGATCACGGATGGACTTATATGCACGATGTAGGTCGCCAGTACATGGAGAACATGTTAGGCGATGCAGTTACATCTACGTATATCGAAGGTGTTCCTGAAAATGCAGATGCTGTAAGAGCTATTAGAAAATTAGCATCTTCAGGTCATGATTTAATTTTTACTACTTCTTTTAATTATATGGATCAAACTCTTGAAGTTGCAAAAGAATTTCCTAATGTAAAATTTGAACATGCTACAGGATATAAAAGAACTCCAAATGTATCTACATATTCAGCAAGATTTTATGAAGGTAGGACTATTTCAGGACATATAGCTGGGCATATGACAAAAACAAATACAATTGGTTATATTGCTTCTTTTCCTATTCCAGAAGTTGTTAGGGGTATAAATGCTTTTTATCTTGCAGCATCAAAAGTCAACCCAGATATTAAGATAAAAGTTATTTGGGTCTTTACTTGGTATGATCCTGGTAAAGAAGCTGATGCGGCAAATACTTTAATAAATCAAGGTGCGGATATTATAGTTCAACACACAGATACTTTTGCTCCATGTCAAGCTGCAGAAAAAGCTGGTGTTTATGCTTTTGGGCAAGCTTCAAATCAAGAAGCATTTTGTCCTAACGCACATTTAACTGCAATTGAAGATATTTGGGGACCTTATTATGCTGCAAGAGCTAAAGCAGTAGTAGATGGTACTTGGGAAGAAAAGGATACTTGGGAAGGAATGGCAGATGGTATGGTTGAAATGTCACCATATAATGCTAAACTAATGCCAGCTAGCTTAATACAAGAAGCAATTGCAATGGAAGTAGCAATTAAAGATGGTACCCTTCATCCTTTTACAGGTCCAATATATGATGCTGCTGGCGAATTAAGAGTACCAGAAGGTCAAGTTGCTGACGATCTTATGATGGCAACTATGGATTGGTGTGTCAAAGGTATGGAAGGATGCTTGCCTGAATAAGTATTTATTTTTATAATTTAACCCCCTTACATTTTTAAGGGGGTTAATTTTTAATAAGGAATTTGATATGTCTGAATTACATATTTCATGGGAAGATTATCATAAAAAAACTGAACAGTTGGCAGTCCAAATTCACAAAGATGGATGGGAATTTAATCAAGTTGTTTGTATTGCTAAAGGAGGTATGAGAGTTGGAGACATAATTGCAAGAATTTTTGATGTTCCCTTAGCTATACTTTCTGTAGAATCTTATAAAGGTGAAGGAGTTAAAAATAAAAGAGGAGCAATTACATTTTCTAGAGATTTAGCAAAAACAAGTCCTAATATAGGTTCTAAGGTTTTACTTGTTGATGATTTAGCAGATTCAGGAATAACATTAAAAAAAAGTATTGAATGGATGGAACATTTTTATGGTTTTTATTTAGATGAGCCAATTAGAACAGGAGTTTTATTTTATAAATCAGTTTCAAGTTTTGAACCAAAATATTATGTTGATTATTTAAAAGATTCACCTTGGATTTATTTACCTTATGAAAAATATGAAACAATGAATCCTAAAGAATTGTATTAAATAATATTTGCAATTTTTGAAAAAGTTTTTTTTTGTTTTGCAAAAACAGGAATTCGACATTCTTCGCTAGGATAGCCTACAACAAGTAAAATAAATGGTTTTTCATTAGATGGTCTTTTTAGTATCTTATTTAAAAAAGTCATTGGACTAGGTGTATGAGTTAACATAGCAATTCCTGAAAAATGTAAGCAAGATATTAAAATTCCAGTAGCTATACCTACTGATTCTCTAACATAATAGTTTTTTATTTTTTTATTTTTGTTAATTGAATATTTTTTTTCAAAAATTGCAATCAAATAAGGTGCTTCTTCTAGAAATTCCTTATTTGAGTTTGTGCCTAATGGCTTTAGTGCTTTTAACCATTCTTTTGGAGCACGTTTTTGATAAAATGATTTTTCTTCTTTTTCAGCAGCTATTCTTATTTGATATTTGATTTTTTTATTTTTTATAATAACGAAATGCCAAGGTTGTAGATTAGCTCCATTTGGAGCAGTACCTGCAGCTAAAATAGCATTTTTAATAATACTGATATCAAAATTATTATTTTTAAAATCTCTAACAGTTCTTCTTTTTTTTATATTTTCATAAAATTTTTTTGAATTAAATTTCATTTCCTTAAGGGTTTGATTTGAAAATTCTAATTTTTCAGATATGAACTTCATACTATGTATTGGATAGTTATATTAATTGGCATAATAATACTTTCTTTATCGTTAAGTAACCCTTTTTACCGTTTATTAATTAAAAAAAAAATTAAATTAAATATTATTCTAGAAATAATTTTAAGATTCATTTTATTTTTATTAGCATTTATAATAATTTTTCTTGGACTTTATTTAGAAAGTATTTAGTTAATACCTTCTTATATTTCTATCTATAAGTGCTGCCCATGCATCAATACCTCCAAGAACATTTACGCAATTTTCATATCCTTGAGCTTTTAACCATTTACATACAGCCTGACTCCTTGTTCCTGTATGACACATAACAAATATATTTTTATCCTTATCTAATTCAGTAAATCTGCTAGCTATCTCAGATAATTTCATATGAATAGTGCCTTTAATATGAGCATGATCTCTTTCAGTATCTTCTCTTACATCTAAAATTTGTATTTTATTGTTTTCTTCTCTAAGCTCATTTAGCTGATGTACGGTAATTTCACTACTTTTATAAAGATCCATAAAATTATTGTATATAAATACAAAAAAAATTCTAGTGTTTTTGAGTTTTATAATGAAAATTTGAAAAAATTTCAAATTGTTAATTTCAAATAAATTGATATAAGAGTTTTTTTTCAAGGAATCAATTATGTCAAAAAAAATTATTTTCTCTGCTTTTGGTAGAGATTCATATTATCATCGAGAATGGTTTAAAAAAAATGGATTTACATTTGATAGAAGTTCAAGAAAATGGGTTGTAGAAAATTTACCTATTGAACATGCAGAAAATTTTGCAAGTTATTGTAGAAAATATGGATTAACTTTTGAACGGTCTGATAGAATGATTAAAGAATTTGATTATTCTGATTACTTATGGGATGGTCAAAGAGATGAATTTATGAAGACTGCAAAAGAAGTAGAGATACCTAAACCAAAAAATAAAATTTAACTTCTGTTAACAAATTCTTCTTTAAATAATTTTTTATTATTGATCATATTGTCTGCTATATGGGGCTCTGCTTTTTTTGCCATAAAAGTTAGTGTTGAAACTATTAACCCTTTAACAGTTGCTTCTCTTAGATTAATTATTGCATCAATAATTTTGTTTTTATACTACAAATCTAGAAATTTAATTTTTAATTGTTCAAATAATATAATTTTTAAAATTTTCTTAATTGGATTAATAGGAAATTTTATTCCATTTAGTTTAATTAGTTGGTCAGAAACTTACATACAGTCAAATACAGCCGGTTTATTGTTATCAATTGCACCTATATTAACTTTAGTATTTTCACATTTTTTTACAAAAGATGATAAATTTTCATTACTGAAATTAATTTCTATAATAATTGGCTTAATAGGAGTTTTGCTTATTTTTGATATAAATTCATTAATTTTAGTTTCTTCTAATAAAACGTTAGATATTTTACCAAAACTATCTATTATTTTAGCAGCATTTGGGTATGTTATATCTAGCATTTTAGCTTATAATTTAAGAAATGTAGATTCAATAACACTTACCACTTTTGTTACTATTTTTGCCGCTATAATTTCAATACCTTTTTTAATATATGTTGAATTTCAATTTCAATCCACTTTTACTTCAAGTTCAGCTTTATCTTTAATATACCTAGGTGCATTTCCAACAGCATTAGCATTTTTAATTCGTTTTTATATTATTGCTAAAGCAGGTCCAATTTTCCTATCTTATGTTGCTTATTTAATTCCAGTTTTTGCGATTGTATGGGGTTATATTTTCTTAGATGAAAAAATTAATTTAACAACATTTTTTGGTGTGATTTTGATATTGATAGGAGTATTCATTAGTCAAAAAAATTTAGTGATGCAAAAAAAATCCTAAAAAAGCATAACCAATCATTAGAATAACTATAATAATACTTACATTTCCAGAATTTAATTTTTTCATTTTTTATCTTTTAATACATTTTTTGGTTGATTTGTTAAATTTTTTAAGTCAAGATATTAAATAATATGACAGAATCAATTAAATATTTATTAGAAGAATCTAAAGCACCTAAATTTTGGTATAACATAAATTCAGATTTGCCAAGTCCACCACCACCACCATTGCATCCAGGCACAAAGCAACCTGCAGGACCAGATGATTTTGCTCCATTATTCCCAATGAGTTTAATTATGCAAGAAGTCTCAATAGAAAGAGATATTGAAATTCCTGAACCTGTAAGAGAAATATATAAACAATGGAGACCATCACCACTTTACAGAGCGAGAAGATTAGAAAAATTTTTAGATACACCAGCAAAAATTTATTATAAATATGAAGGAGTAAGCCCAACTGGAAGTCATAAGCCAAATACAGCAGTTCCTCAGGCTTTTTTCAATAAAGAAGAAGGTGTAAAAAAGATATTTACAGAAACCGGAGCAGGTCAATGGGGTAGTTCTTTAGCATTTGCAGGTCAAATGTTTGGAATAGATGTAGAAGTTTTTATGGTAAAAGTTAGTTTTGATCAAAAACCATATAGAAAGTTTATGATGCAATCCTTTGGAGCTAAATGTCATCCTAGCCCTTCTAATATAACTGATTTTGGAAAAAAACTTTTAGAGGAAAATCCAGATAATCCTGGTAGTCTTGGTATAGCAATTTCAGATGCAATAGAAGCAGTTGTTAAAAGTGGAGGTAAAGCTAAATATTCATTAGGCAGTGTTTTAGGTCATGTATTAATGCATCAAACTATAAATGGAAATGAAGCTATTTTACAAATGGAACAAGCAGGAGATTATCCTGATATAATCGTTGGTTGCACTGGAGGAGGAAGTAATTTATCAGGTCTCATGTTTCCTTTTTTAGGCCAGCAGCTTAGAGGAGGACAAAAAATTGATATAATAGGTTGTGAACCTTTGTCATGCCCTTCATTTACAAAAGGTAAATATGCTTATGACCATGGAGATATGGCAAAAATGACCCCTCTGATTAAAATGCACACATTAGGTTCAGATTTTTTACCACCTGCTAATCATTCTGGTGGTTTACGATATCATGGTATGTCGTATCACTTAAGTCATTTATATGAACTAGGTTTGATGAAAGCAAAAGCATATGGTCAAAAAGAATGTTTTGAAGCAGGAATAACTTTTGGAAAGCAAGAAGGAATAATACCAGCTCCTGAAGCTACTCATGCTGTCAAAGGAGTTATTGATGCTGCTATTGACTGTAAGCAAAAAGGTGAATCTAAAACAATTTTGTTTAATCTTTGTGGTCATGGTCATTTTGATATGGCAGCTTATGATGATTATTTTAGCGGAAGACTTGCTGAGGATGTTTTTGAAGAAGAATCAGTAAATCAAGCTATATCAAATTTACCTGAAGTTGCTTAAGTAAATATATTTTTTCATTTTAATAAGCTGGAAAATGTATTACAGTTTTATTACATTGGGAGAGATTAATTCATTTTAACGCCGAAGGAGCAACGACCCGGAAACTCTCAGGCAAAAGGACCATGTAAATTAACAACTGGAGACTATATTAATTCAACAGTTGGGCTAAGAGTAATAATATGGTTGATATTTGGCCTTTTTATGGAACACGTCCATTCAATCAAGATGCAAAAAATTTAATAGCTCCCTCCACAGATCATCTAACCATAGAAAATCTAGAAATTTTTAAAAAAAATAATTATTGGAATTATTTAAAGATTTTAAATCCTGTGGGTCAATTAAAAGAAAAAGATTCATTATTAGATGGAAAGTTACATTTTGATCAAATGAAAGATTTTGAAGTAATTAAGAAGGATCAAAATTTAAATTTTTATATATATGAAATAAAATTTACAGGTCATATGCAATTAGGTTTTTTATCTCTTGCTTCAATTAAAGATTTTACAAATAATACTATCAAAGCGCATGAAAAAATTTACCAAAATAGAATGATTGAAAGAGCTCAACAAATGCAAAATCTAAAAACTCAGATTGGACCTATTTATGTTATATATGAAGCACAAAAAAATATTGAAAATTTACTAAAATCTTCAATAACCAAAACTCCAACTTATGACTTTGAAAGTTTTGATAAATCAAATCATAAATTATGGTGTGTAGAAGATAAAAATTTTCAAAATGAATTGATACAAACTTTTAAAGAAGTTAAAAATTTTTATATAGCAGATGGTCATCATAGAGTAGGTGCAATAGAATATTTATCAAATTTAAATAATTCTAAAATTGATAAATTTATGATTTCAGCTTTTCCTAGCAATCAATCAAAAATATTTGATTATAATAGAGTTATTAAAGATCTTAATGGTTATACTAAAGATCAATTTATTAACATACTACAAAACAATTTTAGAGTAAAAAAAACAGATAAACCATTTAAGCCTTTACATAAAAAACAATTTGGAATGTATAATGAAAAAAACTGGTATTGTATTGATTTTATAGGAAAATCTGAATTAAATAATTTTATTGAAGAATTAGATATTAATATTTTAAATGAATTTTGTTTAAAAAAAATACTTAATATTAAAGATGTAAATAATGATGAGAGAATAAGATTTATAGCAGGATGTCATGGCTTACAAGCTCTTGAAAAAAAAGTTAACGATAATCCAGATAGTGTAGCTTTTTCAATCTTTCCATCAGAGATAACAGATGTTATGAAAGTAGCAGATAATAATTTAACTATGCCTCCAAAATCCACGTGGTTTGATCCAAAACCACTAGATGGTTTGGTAGTATATGAATTTGAAAACTAAATGATTAAACCTAACAAAAAACCAATTAATCCAAATTTTTCTAGCGGCCCTTGTTCTAAAAGACCAGATTGGAAAATTGAAAATTTAAAACATGCTATAACTGGAAGATCTCACCGAGCAAGTGATGCAAAAAAAAAAATAAAATCAGTTATAGATCAATCTAAGAAAATACTTGGTTTACCTGATAATTATTTATTAGGTATTATGCCTGGATCAGATACAGGTGCATTGGAATCTTCTTTATGGTCTTTATTGGGTGCAAGAGGTGTAGATATTTTAGCATGGGAAAATTTTGGAAAAGATTGGATACTAGATGTATTTAAACAATTGAAAATTAAAAATTTAAATATTCATGATGTTGACTATGGGTACTTTCCTGATGTAACAAATGTTAATTTTGATAATGACGTAATTTTTACATGGAACGGAACTACTTCTGGTGTAAAAGTTCCAAATGCTGATTGGATTCCTAATAATAGAAAAGGTTTAACAATTTGTGACGCAACCTCTGCAATTTTTGCTATGCCAATTGAATATAAAAAGTGTGATGTGATTACTTGGTCATGGCAAAAAGTTCTTGGCGGAGAAGCTGCTCATGGAATGTTAGCAATATCTCCTAGAGCAATTGAAAGATTGCAAAATTATACTCCTGAATGGCCAATTCCCAAAGTTTTTAGAATAGCTAATAACAAAAAAGTCATTAAAGGTATATTTGAAGGAAGCACTATTAATACGCCATCAATGATTTGTGTAGAGGATGCACTTGATGGGTTAAAATGGGCTGAAAAACAAGGAGGATTAGATTTTCTTTTTTCTACCTCTAATAAATCTTTTGAATTTATTTATAATTGGATTGAAAAAACTCCTTGGGTTTCATTTCTTTCTAAAAACAAAGATAAAAAATATTTATCAAATACAAGTATAACGTTTAAAATTAATGAGGAATGGTTTGTATCAAAAAGTGAAGAAGATCAAAGATTTATTATGAAAGAAATTTGTAGTATTTTATTAAAAGAAAAAGTAGCATATGATATTAATGGTTACGCCAAAGCCCCACCTTCATTTAGGATTTGGGGAGGTGGCACTGTTGAACCCTCAAATATTAAATTATTATTGCCATGGTTAGAATGGTCATATGAAAAAATTAGATCTAAATATGCCTAAAATTCTAATAGCAGATTCAATGGATTCAATAGCTGAGAATTTATTAAAAGAAGGTAATATTGATGTTGATGTAAATATCGGTTTGACACCTGATCAATTGATAAAAATTATTAAAGAATATGATGGATTAATTGTTCGCTCTGCCACAAAAGTAACAAAGGAAATTATTGAAGCAGGATTAAATTTAAAAGTGATAGGAAGGGCTGGAGCAGGTGTAGACAATATTGACTTAGTAGCTGCTTCAAATAATAAAATAATAGTAATGAATACGCCTGGAGGTAATACAAATGCAACAGCTGAACATACACTTGCATTACTTTTTTCTCTTATAAGAAATATACCTTATGCAAATTATGGTACTCATAAAGGTTTATGGGAAAAAAAGAAATTCAAAGGTAATGAATTAAAAGGTAAAACACTTGGAATAATTGGTTTTGGAAATGTGGGTAGAAGATTTGCTGAAATGTGCTTTAGTTTAGGTTTAAATGTTATTATTTACTCAAAATATTTTAATTCTATTAAAAATGAATTTCTAAATTATGAAAGTGTTAATTTGGATTTTTTAGTAAAAAAATCAGACATAATTAGTTTTCATTGTAAGGCTAATGATAATGGTAATCCAATTATTACAATGCAAAATATTACTAATATGAAGAAAAATTGTTTAATTATCAATACAGCTAGAGGTAATTTAATTGACGAAAATGATTTAAAAAAAGCACTGCAACAAAATCTTATAAAAGGTGCTGCTTTAGATGTTTTTATTAAAGAGCCTGCAACTGAAAATCAACTTTTTGGTCTTAATAACATTATTCTTACTCCTCATATTGCTGCTTCAACAAGTGAAGCACAAATAATTGTAGCTGAAATGATTGGTAAACAATTCTGTAATTATTTTAATAAAAATGAAGTTAGTAATGCTGTTAATTTATAAATAATTCTGTCAAATTTTCAATATATCCACTTGGGTTTGATAAAACATTTCCATCTAAAATATTTGCTTGATCTAATAGTAAATTAGCTGCTTTTTTATGATTAATATTTTTAAGATTATTTGCAATCTTTTTTATCATAGGATGTGAAGTATTAATTTCCATAATTTTTTTTGAATCAGGTGTTTTTTGATTATGCATTTTCATTAATTTTTCCATATTAATATCCATACCAGCTTCATCAGCTATTAGTAATACTGGACTTTTTGTTAATCTGTCTGATTTAATTACATCTGAAATTTTATCTTTAAGTTCATTTTTTAAAAGATTTATTAAATCATTGATATTGTTATCAATTTTTATTTCTGATTTATTATCTTTTTTTGTATTACTAGTATCACCTAATTTAGCTACATCTACTTTTCCTTTTGTTATAGATTTAAAATCAAAATCTTTAAATTTATTAATGTTTTGCAACCAAAATTCGTCAACAGCATCTGTCATAAACAGAACAGGAATTTTTTTATCTATAAAGACTTCAAGTTGTGGTGAATTTTTTATATGTTCTTTGTCTGTATTAGCAAAATAATAAATCTCTTTTTGATCTTTGACCATATTTTTCACATAATTATCTAAAGATTCATAATTATTATTAAGCGAATTTTCAAATCTTAATATGGGTAGAATTTTATCATGATGATCATTAAATTCATATAATCCCTCTTTAATAACTGCACCAAAGTTTTTCCAAAAATCTAAAAATTTTTTTTCATCTTTTTTGGATAATGTCGAGATTTCATTTAAAATTTTATTTGTTATACCTTTTTTAATTTTATCTATCACAGGATTATTCTGGAGCATTTCTCTACTAATATTTAATGAAATATCTTGTGAATCAACAACTCCGGGTATAAATCTTAACCAATTAGGAATAATTTCTTCGCAATCATCAGTAATAAAAATCTTTTGAACATAAAGTTTAATTTTATTCTTTCTTTCAGGATTAAATAAATCCATCGGTTGATTAGTTGGTATAAAAAGTAAGGTCTTGTAATTAATTACACCTTCAGCATTATAATGAATAATCTTTAAAGGCTCATCAAAATTGAACGAAATATTATTATAGAATTGTTTATAATCTTCTTCTTTTATGTCTTTTTTATCTTTAAGCCAAAGTGGATCACCTTCATTTATTTTTTCTTCCTTTTCTTTTTTATTGTCCAAGTCATCTAAATAAATTGGATAAGGTATGTAATTTGAGTATTTAGTAACAATTGACCTTAATCTAAAAGAGTCTAAAAACTCATCAGCATCTTTTTTAATATTTAAAGTTATAAGAGTACCTCTTTTTTCTTTTTTTGTAGCTTTGATTGAATAATTTTCTTTACCATCTGACATCCAAATAAAAGCATCTTTACTTTCAGGATTCTTTGATGAAACTTCGACAGTATTAGCTACCATATAAGATGAATAAAAACCTACACCAAATTGACCTATGGCAGATATATCATTATCTTTTTTGTTTTTCATAGCCTCAATAAATTTGTTAGTCCCAGATCTAGCTATAGTACCTAAGTTATCCATTAATTCTTTTTTAGACATCCCAATTCCGTTGTCTTCAATTTGAATAATTTTTTGTTTTTTTGATACTCTAATATTAATTTTAAAATCTGTATTATTTTCTAAAAGGTTTTTTTTAGATAAAGCTTGATATCGAATTTTTTCACACGCATCAGCTGAATTAGAGATTAATTCTCTAAGAAAAATCTCTCTCTCACTATATAAAGAATTGGCTACAAGATCTAAAAGCTTGCTAACTTCGGCTTTGAATGTGTGTTTTTCTGTATTTTTTTCAGTCATTTTGAAGATTTAAGCATTCCTAAGCATAATTCAATAGAATACAATATTTTTTTGACACATTTAAGATTATTAGTTTGAAACTTATGGTAATGGGAAAGTTTATAAATATGGATAATTTATTCAAACTTCTATGTATTTTATTTATATTTCTAATTGCTTGTACATCAAATAAGCAAATAAACACTGCTGATAGTTGTATAATATTTGAGCAAAAAAAGAACTGGTATAAAGCTACGAAGAAATCTTATGATAAATGGAGTACACCAATAGCACTTCAGTTAGCCATTATTAATCAAGAATCTTCATTTACACAATTTGCTAAACCAGAGAGAAAAAAACTGTTTGGAATTATTCCTTCCTCAAGACCTTCAACTGCTTTTGGTTTTGCTCAAGTGACTAACCCTACTTGGGATTGGTATAAAAGAAAAACAGGAAACAAAAATGCATCTAGAGCTAATTTTAAAGATGTAACAGATTTTATAGGCTGGTATACAACACAATCTGAAAAAATAGTCGGAATTTCTAAAAAAGATTATTATAATCAATATTTAGCTTATCATGAAGGTCAAGGTGGTTGGAAAAAAAAATCATTTCTAGAAAAAAAATGGCTTATTAAAGTAGCTAAAAATGTTGAAAGAAACGCTAAATCATATAACAATCAGTTAATCAAGTGCGAAAAACAATTGAATAAGAAAGGTTTTTTTGGATTATTCTAAATGGTAGTTTTGAACAGTATTAATCAGATGTTTGATGAAATGAAATCTTGGAGACAAGATTTACATAAAATTCCTGAAATTGGATTAGAAGAATATGAAACCTCAAAATATATCAGAAACAAACTTAAAGACTTTAATATAAGTTTTAAAGATGGCTATTCTAAAACTGGTTTAGTAGCGTGGGTAAAGGGTAATAAAGGGAATAGTTCTCGCGCAATTGGTTTAAGAGCAGATTTTGATGCTTTGCCAATGCCTGAAAAAAATGATTTTGATCATAAATCTATAAATGAAGGCATGATGCATGCATGTGGTCATGATGGACATACATCAATGTTATTAGGTGCTGCAAAATACTTATCAGAAAACAATGACTTTGATGGAACAGTTTATTTTATATTTCAACCTGGAGAAGAAGGTTTTGCCGGTGGAAAAAAAATGATTGAAGATGGTTTATTTAAAGATTTTGAAATGGATGAGATTTATGCACTACATAATTGGCCCGAATTACCATTAGGTTCAATTGGAGTTACAAATGGTCCAATGATGGCTGCTGTAGATGAATTTGATATAATCATCAAAGGTAAAGGGGGTCATGCAGCTATACCTCAACTTGCCATTGATCCTATTGTTATATCTTCGCAAATTGTTCTAGCGGTTCAAACTATTATAAGCAGATCTACCGATCCTATAGACAAAGCTTTAATTAGTATAACAAAAATACACGGAGGCACTGCTTATAATGTAATTGATGACCAAGTTACATTGAGTGGAACAATTAGAACTTTTAAACCTGAAACTAGATCATTTTTTGAAAAAAAATTAAACGAAATTGCCAGTGGAATAGCTAAAGCAAATGGTGCAGAAGCAAGTGTTGAATTCCATCTAATAAATAAATATCCTCCGACTATAAACACTAAAGCAGAAAGTGAATTTGCAGCTAACGTAGCAAAAGAAGTTTTTGGAGAAGAAAATGTTAATACAGAGATAGATCCGTCAATGGGAGGTGAGGATTTCTCATATATGTTACAAGAGAAGCCTGGATCATATTTATATATAGGTCAAGGAGATGAAAATCACAAGGCTCATTTGCATACAACAAAATATGATTTTAATGATAATCTATTACCCATTGGAGTAAATTATTGGGTTAAGCTTGTTACTGATTTTTTTGCAAAATAATTAATTAAATAATGATTAGTTACTTTGCTATTTATTCAATAATTAAATTTCGTTTAAGAGAGTATATATTAGAATATCATTATTCTATTTTTGCTCCGATTTTCAGCAATTTATTATATATTTTGATATTTTCAACAATTGATAGATATTATACTCTTTCTTTTGATGAAGTATCTTTTATTGAATTTTTAATTCCAGGTTTAATTATCATGATAGTAGCTCAAGAGAGTTATGATAATCCCTCAGCATCTTTAATTAATAGCAAACAAATTGGCTCCTTTGATGATTTTTTATTAGCTCCAATTACCAGAATAGAGATTTTTATTTCTTATATTTTATCACAAGTTTTGATTGGTTTTTTTTTAGCTATAATTAGTCTTTTTATCTTTTCATTTTTTGTAGAATTTGAAAATTATTCATTTTTTTTCTTTTATTATCTTATTTTAGTAATAATATTTTTTTCAAGCTTAGGATGTATAGTTGGATTTATAGCATTTAATTGGGATACACAAAGTACAGTTTCTAATTTTTTTGTAATACCAATAAATTTTTTATCAGGAACTTTTTTTTCAATTAATGTTCTACCTGATAATTTAAAAGCTATATTTATATATAATCCATATTATTATATAGTAAGTTTTTTTCGAAATAGTTTTTATTATACTTTTGAGTTTAATTTATTTCAAAATTTTGCTATTTTTACTTTTGTACTATGTTTTTTTATATTAGGTGGTTTTATTTTTTATAGAGGATATAAAGTTATAAAATAATGGAATATATATTTACATTATTAAATTTCATTAATATTTATATTGATCAAAATTATTTTTTTTCTTTGTTATTATATTTTTCTTTTTTATTATTATTTTTTAGCTTTTCCTTACCCGGAGGTACTGTAATTATTTTAGCATCAGGATTTTTTTTTGATTTTGCTATAGGATTTATAATCAATATATCCACGATAACTATAGGTAGCATGATTTTTATTTTTTTTTCACAAACAATCATGAAGAAGTTATTTAAAAAGTCTTTTGATAAATATTCTTCTAAATTTAGCAGTATAATCAAAAATTCATCATATGAATATCTAATATTGTTTAGATTAATAATCGGACCACCTTTATTGGCACAGAATTTATGCCTATCTTTTATTGATATTTCAAAAACAAAAATATTTTTATCAACTATGATTGGCTTTACACCTCTAATGTTTTTGTTTTCATATACAGGTAGTTATTTAGCTAATTTAACTGATTTAAAAAATGTATCAATTTCAAATATATTTTCAGAAGAATTCCTTTTTATTATAATTTTATTGATAATTATTATAATTATTAGAATTAGAATGAAAAAAATTAATAATAAATAAAAAAGCCCTCTATATTAATAGAGGGCCTACATAATTAAATATTTAATTATTTATCTTCTAGCAAGCCAGTATAAAATACCTAGCACGATAATACCAGTTAGACCATTTCCTCCTAGAGAAGAAACTAGACTTGAAATATTATCTACTACTGCAGTACCAATAAAAGGAACTGAAGGACCAAATATGATGCCTAGAACTACACTTAGTGGAATTATCACTAGTGCAACATCCATTACACCTCTAAGAAAACTTTTAGCAGAATCCATCATTGCTTAACTCCTTTGTTTAAAGAAATTCTATCTGCGATTATAAAGCCAAATAACTACAGCAATTGAGATTAACCCAACTAACCCTTGACTTCCAAGTTCAGCAGATAGTGCCGTGATGTTTCCTAGGATTGAAACTCCTAAAAAAGGAACACCAGCCCCAAAAATAATTTCGAGAACAACAGCTGCTGCAATTAACGTCAAACCTAATTCAGCTATTTGCCTCAACCAATTCTTAACAGTATCTAACATACCCATAATTAACTCCTCGAACTTTAGTTCATCACGTTACTTAAGCTTTTCTTAAGTTGAGAACCACTTATATTTTTTAATTTTAAGGTTAATTAATTTATTTTATATTTTGTTAACTTATTGATAAATAATAAATTTTTTTACAGAAAATTATATATTTTGCGTATGAATCGTAAAAAAATAAGGAATGTATAAATAAATATATGATAAATAAGGATTATTATATAATTTATTATATATAATTACATAATTTTATAACAAAATTATTATTAAATAAATGGCAGAATATCAGGTTTAAATTACAGTTTAAGTTTTATTACTTAAAAAATCCCAGAAAAACTAAAAAATTTTAATCAAAAATTAAAAGCACTGTTGAAAAGAAATTTATCTAAATGTAGATAAACTCAATGATCAGATTATTAGTTGTTTTTGCCATCATAGTAATCATACTTTT
>PTKZ01000026.1 GCA_002938205.1 Alphaproteobacteria bacterium MarineAlpha5_Bin5 | reverse complement strand
ATATGGAGGCTCGGAGCGGAATCGAACCGCTGTGCAAGGCTTTGCAGGCCCCTACATAACCACTCTGCCACCGAGCCAATTAATTTTGACCAAATAAAGTTTTATTGAAAGCAAGTCAATTAAACATAAAAAATAGGATATTATATAATAAAAATTGTATAAATATTTGATAATAAAATAAATGATACTATATACATCTATCCCAAAATGAATTTAAATTTTGAAATAGCTAGAGAAAGAATGGTTGACAATCAACTTCGTCCAAATAAAATTAAAGAAGAAAAAATATTAAACTTATTTAAAAGCATTCCTAAGGAAGCTTTTGTTAAAAAAGAACATAAATCAATATGTTATTCTGATCAGGACTTAATCATTTCAATAAAAAGAGGATATTTAAAAAACCTTCATTTAGCACAAATAGTTAGTAGTGCTAAGATTACAGCAGAAGATAAAGTACTGCATGTTGGTGGATTAACAGGCTATGTATCAGTAATAATTGCTAAAATTTGTAAAGAATTAATAATAATTGAAAATGATGAAAATAATATTTTGCAATTAAAAGAAAATATTAAAAAATATAATTTAGAAAATGTAAAAATAATAAATAATGAATTAAATGAGGGTTTTAATAACGAGAAACCTTACGATTTGATAATAATAGATTGCCCTATATATAAATTAAATATTAAATTTATAGAACAAATAAATAATAAAGGTGGAAGAATAATTTATATAGAAAAGACTAATGAAGAAATTTCAAAAGCTTATAAAATTATAAAAATGATGGAATCATATTCTAAAGAGTATTTATTTGATGTATTTACTAAATTTGTAATTGATAAAAAAAAAGAGGAGTTTGAATTTTAATGAAATATATATCGATCATAATTATATTATTTTTTAGTTTATCAGCATATTCACTGGATATTAATGAAGCTATTAAAAGTACTATTGAAAATAACCCTAAGGTAAAAATAGCTATTGAGAAATTAAATGAATCTAAAGAATTGATTGAAAATGCTCAGGGAAAAAAATTACCATCCTTGACTGGTACTATTTCTGGCACATATGCAAACTCAGATTCTTCAACTACTACAGGCTCATCAACAGCGGAAACTTTGACCGATAAATATAAAATTTCACTTACTCAAAATATATTTGACGGAGGTAACAATAATTTAGAAATAACAAGATCAAAAATTTTATATGATAATGAAATTATTTATTTTAAAAAAACTATTCAAGATCTAATTCTTACAGCTATAAATGGTTATTTAACAGTTATTAGTTATGAAAAATCATTAGACGCTAATAAAAAAAACTTTGATTCTGTTAGTCGTTTTTTAGAAGAAACTAATACTCGATTTGATTTAGGTTCAGCAACATTGTATGATCTTCAAAATGCAGAATCAGCTTATGCTCTTGCTGAAACTAGTTTATTTACTGCTCAACAAAATTATGATGTTAGTAAAATAATATTTAAAAGAATAGTTGGATTAGAGGCATTTAATTTGGAAGAAATAGTAGATTTTAGTAAAGATTTAAAATTAAATATGATTATTGATAAAACTCTTATGAATAATTATGATCTTTTGCTTCTTAATAATGAAATTTTAAATAATAAAATTCTTTTGCAAAAAGAAAAAAATTCTAACAAACTTAGCTTAGATTTATCTGCATCAGCTGAATATTCTGATGCAGGCAGAATTGATAATGGTACAGAAAAAACTAATGGCACTATTGGATTAACATTAACTATTCCAATATTTCAGCAAAATATTGACAAGTCAGATATTCGTAAACAACAATCTCAATTACTTCAAGCAGAGATAAGCTATCAAGACACAATTGAAGAAATTCAAATACAAGCTTCTAATTTATTTAAAGACTATTTAGTAAGTAAGTCTAATATTGCTTCAAATGTTAAAAGAATCAAATCTATACAAACTTCATTGGATAGCATAAAAGAAGAATATAATATAGGAACGAAAACTATAACAGAATTAATAGAGGCTGAAACTGAACTCTTAACAGTAAACGTAAATTATTATTCATCAAGAAAAGATTTCATATTAAATTATTTTAATATTTTGGCGCTCGAAGGCTCAATTATAGAGTTATTTGATCAATATTTACCTAATTATAATTAAATATTTAATTAAATAATTGATAAATTATAATATAAAAAAATAATGAAAAAAGAAGAATCAATTAAAGATACTCTTGAAGTAATAAGAAAGGCTCTAGAGGATGATAATACTGAGCTAGATAATAATATTTTAGTTTTAAATCGTAAAGTTAATCATGATGGAACAATTAATATTATAAGGAAAGAAATAATAAATTCTTATGAAATCAATAATATTATTGACCAAAAATTAACATATATTTTAGAAAATAAGTTTGATAAATGGATAGAAAAAAAACTACCTGAAATTCTTGATAAATATATAAAAAATATAAATTAAGTTAATATGGAATTTCCAAAATTTTTTAATTTTCTTGAAGAAGAAAAAAAAATTTATGATAATTGGGAATTATCAGGGTGCTTTAAACCTATAAAAAATTCACATTCATATTCTATAATGATGCCACCACCTAATGTAACTGGCAGTTTACATATGGGTCATGCATTAACTTTTACGATACAGGATATTTTAATTCGATATCATCGTATGAAGGGTATGGAAGTTCTATGGCAAGCAGGAACAGATCATGCCGGAATTGCAACACAAATGGTTGTTGAACGTCAATTATCAGAAAAAGGCATAGATCGTCGTGAATTGGGAAGAGAAAAATTTATAAAGAAAGTTTGGGAATGGAAAGCAGAATCTGGAGGTCAAATCAATAATCAACTTCGCAGATTAGGATCTTCAGCAGATTGGTCTAGAGAACGTTTTACAATGGATGAAGGTTTATCACAAGCTGTTCGCAAAGTATTTGTTGAATTATACAATGATGGCATAATCTACAAAGATAAAAGACTTGTTAATTGGGATCCAAAACTATTAACGGCAATTTCAGACTTAGAAGTCGAACAAAGAGATCAGATGGGTAGTCTTTGGCATATAAAATATCCGATCGATAATGCAAATTCTATTATAGTTGCAACTACTAGACCAGAAACAATGTTGGGAGATGTTGCTGTTGCTGTTCATCCAGATGATTCTCGTTATAAAAATTTTATTGGTCAACAATGTATTTTACCAATTGTTAACAAAAAAATTCCAATTATTGCAGATGAATACGCAGATCCTGAAAAAGGATCTGGTGCAGTAAAAATTACTCCTGCACATGATTTTAATGATTTTGAAGTAGCTAAAAGACATAAATTAAGTTTAATTAATATTTTTGATAAATATGCTAAAATAAATTCAAATGCCCCTGAACGTTTTATTAATTTAGATCGATATAAAGCTAGAAAATTAATATTGAAAGAATTAGAAAATTTAAATTTATTGATTAATGAAGAAAAGCAACAAATGGTTGTTCCTTATGGAGATAGATCTGGTGTAGTTATTGAACCATGGCTAACAGATCAGTGGTTTTGTAACGCTAAAAAATTATCTTTAGAACCAATTAAATCTGTTAAAAATGGAAACTCTAAATTTGTTCCAAAACAATGGGAAAATACTTTTTTTAATTGGATGAATAATATTCAGCCTTGGTGTATTTCAAGACAACTATGGTGGGGACATCAAATTCCAGTTTGGTATGGTCCTGATAACAATTACTTTGTAGCTTTGAATGAAGAAGATGCAAAAAAAAATGCAAAAATTTTTTATGGGAAAGAAACAACTCTTACTCAAGATCAAGATGTTTTAGATACTTGGTTTTCATCAGCTTTATGGACTTTTTCAACATTAGATTGGCCTAAAAAAACGTATGAATTAAAAAAATTTTACCCTGGAAATGTTCTAGTTACAGGTTTTGATATTATATTTTTTTGGGTAGCTAGAATGATGATGATGGGATCTTATTTTATGAAAAAAACACCTTTTAAGGACATTTACATTCACCCTTTGATACGAGATGAAAAAGGTCAAAAAATGTCAAAATCCAAAGGTAATATTATAGATCCTTTAGATCTTTTAGATAAATATGGAGCTGATACCTTACGTTTTACTTTAACAGCCCTACTTAATCCTGGTCGTGATGTTAAGTTATCGGAAAATCGAGTCAAAGGTTATAAATCATTTACAAATAAAATTTGGAATGCTGCAAATTTTTTACAGATTAATAGATGTAATTTTGTTCAAGAGATTAATATCAATGATGTAAAGTTAGATGTAAATAAATGGATCATTAAAGAATTAGAATTAACCTCAAATGCTATAAATAATAATATTAAAAAATATTTATTCCATGAAATTGCCAATACACTATATCATTTTATTTGGCATACTTTTTGTGATTGGTACATCGAATTCATTAAATCTAATTTTAAAGACAAAACCAAATCAAAAGAAACAAATAAAGTAGCTGGTTGGGTATTTGGAGAAATATTAAAATTGATACATCCTATAATGCCATTTTTATCTGAAAAGTTATGGCAACAATTATTTGATAAAAAAACATATTTAATGATGCAAACTTTTAATACATTAAAAATAGATGATAATTTTACTGAATCAAAAAATAAAGTTGAAAAGATAATATCTATTATTACTTCTGTTAGAAATATTAGAGCAGAACTTAATATATCTTATAAAATAAAAATTAATTTAATTTTGAATATCAAGAATTCATCTGTCAAGCAATTTGTAAAAAATTTTGAAGTTGAATTAACTAGACTTTTAAAAATAGAAAAGATAATTTTTGAAAAAATTTATAACAAAAAAAATGCAGCTCATATTATCTTATCAGATATTTCTTTATTAATACCTCTTGAAGGCATAATTAATACCAACCAAGAACTTACTAATCTAAATAATAAGAAAATTGAAGCAAATTCAAAATTAAATTCCATAATGATCAAATTAGAAAATAAAAATTTTATTAACAAAGCACCTAGTCATGTGATAGATGATTTTAATAAACAAAAGATAGATTTAAAATCTTCTATTGAAAAAATTGAACAAATAATAAATACTATAACTTAATATGTCTGACAAAGGATCTAATATAAAATCAAAACTTCCAAGTAGACATGTAAGTGTAGGCCCTAAAAGTGCACCTCATCGATCAATGTATTATGCTATGGGAATGACTGAAGATCAAATTTACCAACCATTTATAGGAGTTGCCACAACTTGGAATGAATCTGCTCCTTGTAATATTACACTCGGAAGACAAGCTCAATCTGTAAAAATTGGCGTTAAAGAGAAAAATGGTACACCTAGAGAATTTACTACCATAACAGTAACTGATGGAATAGCTATGGGTCATGAGGCAATGAAAGCATCATTAGTTAGCAGAGAGGTAATAGCTGATTCAGTTGAATTATCTGTAAGAGGTCATTGTTATGATGGTATAGTTGGTTTAGCAGGTTGTGATAAGTCTCTTCCTGGACTGATGATGGCAATGGTACGTCTCAATATTCCTTCTGTTTTTATATATGGAGGTTCTATTTTACCTGGCAAATACAAAGGTAAAGATATGACAATAATTGATGTTTTTGAAGCTGTTGGTAAACATGCACAAGGAGGTATTGATGATGCAGAATTAAAGAATATTGAAAAAGTTGCATGCCCAACGGCAGGTTCCTGTGGAGGCCAGTTTACAGCAAATACAATGGCTTGTATTTCAGAAGCAATAGGTTTAGCTTTAACTAATTCAGCAATGACACCTGCTACATACGAAGAAAGAGACAATTACGGGATTGAAAGTGGAAGAGCTGTAATGAATTTAATTGAAAAAAATATACGTCCAAGAGATATTGTTACAATTGAATCTTTAAGAAATGCAGCAGTTGTTGTTGCTGCTACTGGTGGTTCTACAAATGCTGCTTTGCATTTACCTGCAATAGCAAACGAAGCAGGAATTAAGTTTACACTTCGTGATGTTGTAGAAATTTATAAATCAACACCATATATAGGAGATATGTCACCTGGCGGCAAGTATGTTGCAAAAGATTTATATGAAGTTGGTGGTGTTCCTGTAGTTATAAAATCTTTATTAGATGGGGGTTATATTAATGGAGATTGTATGACTGTTACAGGTAAAAGTATTTCAGAAAACCATAAAAATATAATTTTTCCAAAGAATCAAGATGTTGTGTATTCTTGTGATCAACCAATCAGTGAACATAGCTCAGTCGTAGGTTTATGGGGTAACTTAGCTGAAGATGGATCAATATCTAAAATAGCTGGTTTAAAAAATTTAAAATTTAAAGGTAAAGCAAAATGTTTTGATTGCGAAGAAGATGCACTTACTGCAGTTTTAAAAAATGAAATTGTAGGAGGGGATGCTGTTATTATAAGATATGAAGGACCAAAAGGAGGGCCTGGGATGAGAGAAATGTTATCTACAACAGGTGCTATCTATGGACAAGGACTAGGTGAAACAGTAGCATTAATTACTGATGGTAGATTTTCTGGAGGTACTAGAGGATTTTGCATTGGTCATGTAGGACCGGAAGCAGCTGTAGGAGGGATGATTGGCCTACTTCAAAATGGAGACGAAATCATCATTGATGCTATTAAAGGTGAAATTAATGTTAATTTATCTGATGAAGAGATATCAAGAAGAAGAAAATCTTGGAAACCTAGAAAAACTAATCATAATTCTGGGTCTATTTGGAAATATGCTCAAACAGTAGGTCCAGCCTATGAAGGTGCGGTTACTCAACCTGGTGCAAAAAATGAAACTCATACTTACGCTGATATTTAATTTATAAATTCTACTGTTACCGGAGTATGATCTGAAGCTTTTTCCCAACTTCTTGGTTCTCTATTTATTTTAACTTTATTAACTAAATTAGTCACGTTAGGAGTTGTAAGAAAATGATCTATTCTAAGCCCATTACCTTTTTGCCAACTACCTCCTCTGTAACCCCAGAATGTCCAATTAGTATTACCTTCAATAAAGTATTTAACAAGATCAGTTAAACCTTTATTTATTAATATTCTATATTGCTCTCTAGTTAGAGGATGTGCACATGCATCATTTTTATAATTTTCTGGCGAATAAACATCTTCATCTGTTGGAATAACATTAAAATCACCTCCAATAATTATTGGAATCATTAATTTTCTTAAATCATTTACATATTCATTAAACTTTTTCATCCAATTTATTTTATACTTAAATTTATCTGTTTCAATTGGATTACCATTAGGTAAATAAATATTTATTAATTTAATTTTTTTTTTTATTTTTGATAATTTTATTTCAGTTTCAATAAATCTTGCATTTTCATCCTCATAATTAGGAATTTTTGTATTAGTTATTTCAATTGGATTTTTACTTAATATAGCAACTCCGTTCCATGCTTTTTGACCATTTACATAACTAAAATAACCAATTTTATTTAATTCTTTTTTGGGAAATCCTTCTTCAATTGTTTTTAATTCTTGCAGTAAATAAATATCTGATTGATCAGTTTTTATAAATTTTAATAGATGATCTATTCTTGCATTGATAGAATTTACATTCCAAGTTGAAATTTTCATTCAAACTGAAAATGAAGTACCACAACCACATGATGATGAAGCTTGAGGGTTTGTTATTCTAAAAGATGATCCAATTAATTCATGAACATAATCTATTTTAGAACTTTTAATAAATTCTAGTGATAAATTATCAATTAAAACCTCAATTTTATTAGTTTTTATTAAGATATCATCATGATTTTTGCTATTTTCAAAATCAAATTTGTATTGAAAACCAGCACAACCTCCACCCATTACTGTAATTCTAAAATATCTTGCATTATCTTTTTGAAGAACTTTTGCAATGTGATTTTGTGCACTTGTTGTAATTTCAATATTGTCTATCATTTTATTATATCTGTATATTATAATAAAATTATGCATATATATCAAAATAATAATGTTTGATCAGTTAGCTGCAAATTCAAGAAATTCTAAAGGAAGGTTTTATCAAGAGCTAGATAGTGATAATTCAAGAAGTCCGTATGAAAGAGATAGATCAAGAGTAATACACTCTAGCTCATTTAGAAAATTAAAACATAAAACTCAAGTTTTTATAGAAAGTGAAAGCGATTATTATAGAACGAGACTCACTCATTCACTAGAAGTGGCACAAATATCTCGCTCATTATGTAGACTATTTAATTTGGATGAAGATCTTGGAGAAACTGTGGCTTTAGCTCATGATCTTGGACACCCTCCCTTTGGTCATAATGGTGAGAAAGCTTTAAATATTTCTATGGAAAAGCACGGCGGATTTAACCATAATGACCAAACTTTACGTGTTATTACTGAAATTGAAAAAAGACACCCTAACTTTAATGGTTTGAATCTTACATGGGAAAGTTTAGAGGGAATAGTAAAACACAATGGTTTGATTAAACAGAATATTCCTTTTCATATTAAAGCTTACAATAAAAAGCATAACTTATTATTATCACATCAACCACATCTTGAATCTCAAATAGCAGCTATTTCTGACGATATCGCATATAATAATCATGATGTTGAAGATGCTATTAGAGCAGGCTTATTAAATATATCACAATTAAAAGAAAATCATTTTTTTAATGAGATAATTTACAATTTAAAGGGTAAGTATAAAGACATTAATGATAAACTACTTATGTTTCAAGTTTTAAGAAATAGTATGTCTTTGATGATATCCGATATATATGATCAAACTATAAAAAATATTAAAATTAACAATCATAATTCAATAGAAGATATTCAAAAAAATCAATATTTTGTAGTAAGTTTTTCTAAAGATATGAAAAAAAATTGCGATACAATAAAATGTTTTTTATTTGATAATGTTTACAATCATAAAAGTTTAAAATTAAAAAGACAGAATGTAGAAAATATAATTATAAAATTATTTAAATATTTTTATATTAATTCTACTAAATTACCTTTAGATTGGAGGGCAAATAAAGATTTACCCATAGAAAGAATAATTTGTGACTATATATCAGGCATGACTGATAGATATGCTTCAAGATTATATAAAAATATTTATGATTGATTATATTTCTAATTTACTTAATTTTTTTTATAAATTTTCAGATAAGCTCGAGAAAAACAATATAGTTAAAAAAATTAACAAATCAAAAATTAGTATAGATTTCTCTTCTAAATCTAAACAAGGAGAAGTTTCATCAAATTTTTATCTAATTACAAAAAAATTGATTTTAGATGATAATTATAAATTTAAAAAAATTTTATCAGAAGAATTAAAAAATTTAGATTATATTGACAATCATGAAATTTCTGTTTCTGGTTTTATAAATATTTTTTTTAAAAAAAAATACCTAGCTGAACATTTACAATATTTGATCGAACAAGATAAAAATTATGGCAAATCAAATTTTGGGAATAATCAAAAATTAAATATAGAATTTGTATCTGCTAATCCTACAGGACCTATTACAGTTGCTCATTTGAGAGGAGCTGTTTTAGGAGATGTTCTAGCTTCTGTTTTTCAGCAAATTGGATATTCTGTTACAAGAGAATACTATGTTAATGATTCAGGTTCTCAAATTCAAATTTTAACTAATTCACTTTTTAAACGTTATAGTCAGTTATTAGGTTATAAGGTTGAATTAAAAGAAAATGAATATCCTGGTAATTATTTAATAGAATTAGCTAAAAAAATATTAAATAAATACGAAGATTATTGGATTAAAGCTGATCAAATTAAAAGAGAGGATTATTTTAGAGAGTATGCAATTAGTGAATTAATTAAATACATTCAAGATGATTTAATATTGTTAAATATTAAATTTGATAAATTTACTTATGAATCAGAAATTGTTAAAAAAAATATAATTGAAGAATTATTTTTAATCTTAAATAATAAAAAATTATTATATGAAGGCATTTTAGAAAAGCCTAAAGGTGAAGATATTGAAGAATGGGAATCAAGAAAACAGTTATTGTTTAAATCTACTGAAATTTTTGATGATAGGGATAGAGCTTTTAAAAAAGCTAATGGAGAATGGACATATTTTGCAAATGATGCAGCTTATCATTTAGAAAAATTTAAGCGTAAATATGATAAATTAATTAATATTTGGGGCTCTGATCATATCGGTTACATTCAAAGAATGCGATCTATCATGATGGCAGTAACCAATAAAAATGATTATTTAGATATTATAACTTGTCAAATTGTTCGATTGTTTAAAAATAATCAAATATTAAAGATGTCTAAAAGAGAAGGTAACTTTATTACACTAAAATCATTATTTGAATCAGTTGGAAAAGACCCTTTAAGATATTTTATGATTTCTACTAGATCTGAAACTGCTATGGATTTTAATATGAATAAAGTTTTAGAAAAAAATAATGAAAATCCAGTTTTTTATTGTCAATATGCTTATGCAAGAGCATCATCAGTTATTAATAAATCTAAAGACCTCAATATCAATATTAAAAATTTTAATCAGCATATAAATATATACGATTATCTTTGTGAAGATGAAATAAATATTATTTTAAAATTATTATCATATCCATATATTTTGAATCAGACTGCAAAATTTAAAGAACCACATCGATTAACTAATTATTTAGAAGATCTTTCTTCATCCTTTCATTCTTTTTGGAATAAAGGAAAAGATAATGAATCTCTTCGTTTAATAGATCCAAGTAACATTAAAAAAACGCAATCTAAATTAATTTGGCTCAATGCATTCAGAATTGTTTTTAAAAATTTATTTAATATTATTGGAATTGAATCCCATGAAAAAATGTAATGATAAAAAAATATATTTTTAAAAAAAAAAAAAATTATAAACTTAATTTTATTTTTATTTTTTTATTATTTTTTTTCGGATTATTATTCTTTTTTACTTATCACAATTTAAATCATCAATTTATAATAATTGAAGAATTCACAGGTGATTTTTATATAATTCCTAAAAATAAAGGAGGTGAAAAGGTTAGCAATATTGATAAAAAAAGCCTTAATTTGACTGATAAAAAAATTATTGAAGTCAATAATTTTATTTCTGATGAATTAAAATATTCAATACAATTCATTACAAATACAGATTATAATCTAATTAATAAATATTTAATTAGTTTGATTAATAAAAATGAAACAATTTTTACAAGAGACGAATTTTATTTGTTAGCTTTTACCACTGATATAGGTACAGAATATTTTTTATTGTACAAAAATTTCCAATCTAAAGAAAAAGCTTATAATTATTGCTCAAAATATTTAACAATATTGGATAATTGTTTAATTGTAGACGTAGAAAAATTTAATAATTAGGCAGAATCAGATAAAAATCTTTATAAATAATTATGTTAGATCAATTAGAAAAAACTAAGAAATCAGGAAAATTTAATATTATTCTCGATACATATGAAGGTCCAATTGATCTTCTACTTGATTTAGCCAGAAGACAGAAAGTTGATTTATCAGAAATATCTATTTTGAAATTATCTGAACAATATATTGATTTTATTAGCAATTATCAAAATATTCATCTTGAAATTGCTGCTGATTATTTAGTAATGGCTGCTTGGCTTACTTATCTTAAGTCTAGACTGTTACTTCCCAAAGAAGAAAATATAGAAGAACATTCTCCAGAAGAGCTAGAAGAAGCTTTAAGATATCAACTTCGTAGATTAGAAGCTTTTCAAAAAATTTCTAAGAATCTTTATAATAGACCATTAATTGGGCGCGATATTTTTTATGGAGGATCTTTAGAAGGAGTTAATATTAAATATAATATCACATACACCTCTTCATTATTTGATTTACTAAAATCATATTCTAATATTTTAAAAAAATCAGAAAAAATAAACCATCTTACTATTACATACTCTGAACTTGCTTCTGTTGATGAAGCTATACAAAGATTAAAAAATATTTTTGGATCAGTTATTGAGTGGACAAATTTTTATAAATTAATTCCACAATTTGGTTCTCATAATTTAATAAACAAATCATTAATTTCTTCTAATTTTGTAGCTTCATTAGAATTGGCAAAAAATGGTTTTATTGAAGTTAAACAAACTCAAGTTTTTGGAAATATATTTGTAAGGATTAGGAAGTAGTGTCAGTATCAAGAGATATAAAAATAATAGAAGCTATTTTGTTTGCTTCTAATGAACCAGTTCATGAGGATGATTTAAAAGGAAAAATGCTAAATAAAAATAATTTTCAAAATGATATAAAAAATTTGCAAAATTTTTATCTAGAAAGAGGTATTAATTTAATAAAAACAGGTAAAAAATGGTCTTTTAGAACTTCTGAAAAAATAAAAGATGAGTTAATAATATTTAAATCCCAAAAAAGAAAAATTTCTAGAGCAGCATTGGAAACATTAGCTATTATAGCTTACCAACAACCAATAACGCGATCTGAAATAGAAAATATTAGAGGAGTTCAAATGGGACGTGGATCAATAGATCATTTAATGGAAATAGGATGGATTAAACCATCAGGTAGAAAAAATGTACCTGGAAAGCCAGCCCTATGGATTACTACAGATTTATTTATAGAACATTTTAGTATTAATAGTATTTCAGATTTACCAAATAAAGATGAATTAAAGGCTAGTGGTTTTTTAGAAAAAAGATCAGCTATTGCAACTATTACGGATATTGCAAATGAAGAAATTACGTCAAACGAAAATATTATTGATGAAGAAGAAAATTTAGATGATTTTCTTTCTAATAAAGAAATTTAATTAAATACAATTTGAAAAATATATTGATAATCCAGGATTTTCATTATTTTCACTTGTTTTTTCAAATTTTGACTATAATACGAAATAATGACACCAAGTATATGGCAACTATTAATAGTTTTAGTTATTGTTTTACTATTGTTTGGAAGAGGTAAAATTCCGCAACTTATGGGAGATATGGCAAAAGGAATAAAATCTTTTAAAAAAGGTATGAGCAATGAAGAAGAAAATAAAGAGGAAAAAAATATAGAGAATAATCCAGATAACGAAAAGTAATATATGTTTACTTTTGGTTGGGGAGAAATTTTTTTATTAATTATAGTTTTAGTAGTCGTTATTGGACCAAAAGAATTACCTAGTTTTATCAAGCAAATTGCTTCTTTTACAAAATCTATAAAAAAAATATCTCGAGAATTTAAATCATCTTTAAATGAAATAGCTAAAGATGACGAGTTTACGGATGTTAAAAAAACATTATCTGACGTTAAAAATTTAAAGGAAGATTTTAATTTGAAAGATAATTTTAAAACAGAAATTAATTCAATAAAAGAAACTTCTTCTCTTATTAAAAATGATGTTGATGAAATAAATAAAAAATAAATATTTTTATGTCAAAACAAGATTTTAAAGAAATGACTCTTATTGATCATTTGACTGAATTAAGAAAAAGATTAATTTGGAGTTTTGTATATATAATAATAACTTTTATTATTTGTTTTTATTTTGCCAATAACCTTTTTGCCTTTTTAGCTAAACCTTTAACAAATTTATTAGATACAGAAAACGGGCAAGGTTTTATTTATACAGCTCTTCAAGAAGCATTTTTTACTGAATTAAAAATTGCTTTTTTCTTTTCTCTGTTTTTTGCCTTTCCTTTAATTGCTATTCAAATATGGAAATTTATTGCCCCAGGACTTTATAATAATGAAAAAAAAGCTTTTTTACCCTTTTTAATTGCAACTCCAATACTTTTTTTTGCAGGTGGGGCTATGGTATATTATTTAATAGCACCTTTAGCTTGGAATTTTTTCTTATCTTATCAAAACTTAAATTCTGTAGGTGTACCAATTAGATTAGAAGCAAAAATGGGAGAATATTTAGCTTTAATGATGCGATTTATTTTTGCTTTTGGTTTAGCTTTTCAATTACCTATAGTTTTAGGATTGATGGCTAAAGTAGGTATTGTTACACACAACTCTTTAAAAAAATTTAGAAAATATGCTATTGTGATTGCTTTCTTATCAGCAGCTTTTTTAACTCCACCAGATCCTTTCAGTCAAATAAGTCTAGCCTTACCAATTATATTTCTTTATGAAATTTCAATTTATATTGCAAAAATTATTCAAAAAAATAACAAGGAAAATTAATGCATAATTTGAATTATATAAGAGAAAATCCAACTGCTTTTGATAATGCTATGCAGCAAAGAGGGGAGGACGTTTATTCAAAAAAAATAATTGAAATTGATAAACAAAAAAGAGAAACACAAACTATTCTTCAAAAATTACTATCTGAGAAAAATATTCTATCTAAAGAAATTGGAAAATTAAAAGCTGAGAATAAGCAAATAACTAAATTGTTAAAAAAAGTAGAAGAAATTAAAGTAGAAATTTCAACATTAAAAGAATTAGAAACTATTAAAGATGATGAACTCAAGAATATATTAACAAGACTACCTAATATACCTGACCAATCTACTCCTTATGGAAAAAATGAAAGTGATAATGTTCTTTATAAAAGCTGGGGTAAAAAACCAACATTTGAATTCGAACCCTTAAGGCATTTTGAGATTGGTGAAAATTTGAATTTAATGAATTTTGAAACTGCAACTAAACTTTCCGGATCTAGATTTGTAATTTTAAAAGGTCAGTTGTCTCGTTTAGAGAGAGCTATTGCTAGTTATATGTTAGATAAACATACTTTTGAAAATGGTTATACTGAAATTAATGTGCCTTTACTGGTTAAAGATAATGTTTTATTTGGTACTGGAAATTTGCCAAAATTTGCTGAAGATTTGTTTGCTGCAGGAGATCATCATTGGTTAATACCTACCGCTGAAGTCCCGCTGACAAATTTATCTAATAATCAAATATTAAATATTAATGAATTGCCATTAAGATTTACATCTTACACACCTTGCTTTCGATCCGAAGCTGGTGCAGCAGGCAAAGATACCAGAGGTATGTTACGTCAACATCAATTTACAAAAGTTGAATTAGTTTCGATTGTAGAACCTAATCAATCTAATGACGAGTTAGAAAGAATGCTTAGTTGTGCTGAGAGTATACTTAAAGATCTAAATATTCATTATAGAATAGTTACACTTTGTACGGGTGATATGGGTTTTGCAGCAAAAAAAACATACGATATAGAAGTTTGGCTCCCTGGTGAAAATAATTATAGAGAAATATCAAGTTGTTCAAATTGTGGAGATTTTCAAGCAAGAAGAATGAATACTAGGTATAAGCATAAAAATAATAATATATTTGTTCACACTTTAAATGGATCAGGTTTAGCAGTAGGAAGAACTTTAATTGCTATTTTAGAAAATTTTCAAACTAAAGAAGGTAATGTTATTATTCCAGAAGTAT
>PTKZ01000025.1 GCA_002938205.1 Alphaproteobacteria bacterium MarineAlpha5_Bin5 | reverse complement strand
AATTTATCACGGTGAAATAAGTACAATTGTTAATTTTTTTAATATAAAAAATTTAAATCCCAAAAATTACTATTTTATTAGTTCTCATGAGCCTTGTTCTTTATGTTTATCTGCAATTACATGGAGTGGTTTTGATAATTTTTATTATCTATTTCCTTATGAAGAAACAAATTCTTCATTTAATATTCCTCATGATTTAAAAATTTTAAATCAAGTTTTTTCTATTCAAAATGGTCAATATAATAAATCAAATAAATATTGGAATAGTTTTTCAATTTTAGATGAAATAAGTAAATTAAAAAATGATAAAGAGAAAACTGAAATATTATTAAAATTAGATAAAATTAAGGAAATATATTCTAAATTATCACATAATTACCAAGAAAATAAACAAAATAACAATATTCCTTTAAATTAACTCTTTAAATAATTATAAGAGTTTAAAAAATATTAATACGGGAGATACTGTTTTAATACAGAGCCGAAGGAGCAACGACCCGGAAACTCTCAGGCAAAAGGACCGTAAGAAATTATATCTGGAAAAGAGAATAATTCTCTACCGAAGGTGTAAAAACTCTCAGGTAAAAAGACAGAGTGGTAACTAGGAGTTAAGTTTTGACAAAGTTGCCATTAGATATTCCTTTAAATGATTTTCATTTAGCAAGAGGTGCAAAAATGATTTCTTTTGCAGGTTATAATATGCCAATTAATTATTCATCAGGAATAATTAATGAACATAATAAAGTAAGAACTCACTGCGGAATATTTGATGTTAGTCATATGGGTCAAATACTAATACCTTCTTCTAATTATAATATTTGTAATTTAGAAAAATATATTCCACTTAATTTAAAAAAATTAAAATCTAATAAATCAAATTATTCTTTTTTGTTAAATGAAAAAGGCGGAATTATAGATGATATTATTATTTCAAATATTAATTTAAATAATAAAACTTTTTTTTATATAGTTTATAATGCATCTAGAAAAAATCATGATGAAAATATTTTTATTAAACATACTAAAAACTATAAAATACTAAAAAAAAACTGTTTATTTGCAATCCAAGGGCCAGAAGCATATAGAGTTTTAAATAAAGTTATAAAAATTCCTAATAATATTCATTTTTTAGATTTTTTTTCTACAAATATAAAACTTAAAAACGTTTTAATAACTAGAACAGGTTATACTGGTGAAGATGGTTTTGAAATTTCAATTCCTATAGAAAGAGCAGAAAATTTTTTAAAAAAATTATTAGAAGATAATAATTCTATCTTATGTGGATTAGGTTCTAGAGACTCATTAAGAGTAGAAGCAGGATTATCCTTGTATGGTCACGAACTTAATGAAGATATTACACCTATAGAAGCTGGATTATTATGGGCACTTGATAAAGAAAGGTTAAATGATAACAATTTAAATGGAAATAAAGAATTATTTGATCAATTATGTAATCAACCAGCTAAAAAAAAAATTGGAATTAAAATGGAAAATAGAACTATGATTAGAGAAGGTATGACGATAGTTAATAAAAATAATGATAAAATTGGCATAGTAACTAGCGGTTGTTTTTCACCAACTTTAAACAAATCAATTGGTTTAGGCTATATAAGTTCTGATTATTCTTTATCCAATGAGATATTTTGTAAAATTAGGGATAAATTAGAAGTTATAAAGATAAGCAATCTTCCATTTGTTAAAAAAAATTATAATAAAGGAGCAATTAAATGAACGATAAAAAATATACAAAAGATCATGAATGGATACTTTTAGAAGAAAGTGTAGCTACAATAGGAATATCAAACCATGCTCAAGAAAGTTTAGGAGATATTGTTTTTATTGAACTTCCTAAAATAGGAAAAACTATTAAAGCAAAACAAGAAATATGTGTAATAGAATCAGTAAAAGCTGCTTCTGATATATATTCTCCAATTGATGGTGAAATTATTGAAATAAATAAAGAATTAGAAAAAGATGCAACAATAATTAACCAAGATGCAGAAAATAAAGGTTGGATTTTTAAAATTAAAGTCACTGAACCAAATCAACTTGATGATTTAATGAGCGCAGAAGATTATAGTAAATTTTTGGAGCAATAATGATTGATATAAATACTTTTGCTAGCAGGCATATTGGGCCAAGAAATAACGATATTGAAGATATGCTTAAAGTAGTAGGTTGTAAATCACTTGATGAATTAATAAAGAAAACAGTACCTGAACATATTTTACTTAAAGAAAAATTAAAATTAAAACCTGGTATGTCTGAAGAATTTAATAAAACCAATATGCAACTTTTATCTCTAAAAAATAACTTTAAGAAAACTTATATTGGAATGGGTTATTATAATACAACTACTCCAAGTGTTATTTTAAGAAATATATTGGAAAATCCAGGTTGGTATACTGCCTATACACCTTATCAACCAGAAGTTTCTCAAGGTAGATTAGAAATGTTGATGAATTTTCAGCAAATGATCATCGACTTAACTGGCATGGATATTTCTAACGCTTCTTTATTAGATGAAAGTACCGCTGCAGCTGAAGCTATGATGATGGCTTTTAAAATTAAAAAAAGTTCAAAATTTTCTTTTTGTATTCAAAATAAATGTCATCCACAAACATTATCTGTTTTAAAAACTAGAGCAAAACCTTTAGGTATTAAAATAATTTTTGATAATATAACAGATGATACTTTTGGATGCTTGATACAAAACCCTGATACGTATGGCGAAATTGCTGATTTAGATAAATTAATTCAACACAATAAAGATAAAGATATAATTTCTATAATAGCAGCAGATATTATGAGTTTGGTTTTAATGAAATCCCCAGGTAATTTTGATGCAGATATTGTTGTCGGAAGTTCGCAAAGATTTGGAGTTCCTATGGGACTCGGAGGACCTCATGCAGCATTTTTTGCTACTAAAGATGAATATAAAAGAATGATACCTGGGAGATTAATTGGCGTTTCTGTTGATCGTACTAATAAGAGATCTTATCGAATGGCACTTCAGACAAGAGAACAACATATTAGAAGAGAAAAAGCTACAAGTAATATTTGTACATCTCAAGCACTTTTGGCAATAATATCTGCAGCTTATGTAATGTATCATGGTCCTATTAGACTTAAAAATATTGCAGAAACAATTCATTATAATGCTAGGTTTTTAAAATCTGCTTTAACAATTATTGGTTTAGAAGTAATTTCAAAAACATATTTTGATACATTATTAATTAAAACATCTCATTCTAAATATTGGGTAGATAAATCCATCAAACATGGAATAAATTTTAGATTTATAGATGATAATTATTTGACTATATCATTAGATGAGACAACGTCTCTTCAGGATGTCGATAATCTTATAAATTTTTTTAATGAAAAAAATATAAATATTATTTCACATGATATTGAAAATAATATTGAACAATCTTTATTTGAAGAAAGTCTACATAGAAAAGATAAAATACTTAGTCATCCAGTATTTAATATTTATCATTCAGAAACTGAAATGATGAGATATTTAAAAAAATTAGAAAATAAAGACATTGCTTTAAATAGATCTATGATTCCTTTAGGATCATGCACTATGAAATTAAATGCAGCTTCAGAAATGTTACCAATAACACTGCCAGGTTTTTCAAACGCTCATCCCTTTTTAGAACCAGAACAAAGACAAGGATATAATCAAATGATGAATGAATTAATATCAATGCTAAAAGATATTACTGGTTTTGATGCTATTTCTCTGCAACCAAATGCAGGAGCACAAGGTGAATTTGCAGGATTATTAGCAATAAAAAAATATCATGAATCTAATTCTGATTTTGACAGAAATATATGTATTATACCAAGTAGTGCTCATGGAACAAATCCTGCTAGCGCACAAATGTGTGGTATGGAAATTTCTATAGTAAATTGTGATGAAAAAGGAAATATTGATTTAAATCAATTAGATGAAAAGATAAAAATTGCAGGAAAAAAACTAGCTGCGTTTATGGTGACATATCCATCAACACACGGAGTTTTTGAGGAATCAATAACTGAAATTTGTAATAAAATTCATAAAGCAGGTGGACAAGTTTATATGGATGGAGCTAATTTAAATGCAATGGTAGGTATAGCAAAACCAGGTAAATTTGGGCCAGATGTATCACATATTAATTTGCACAAAACGTTTTGTATACCACATGGCGGCGGCGGCCCTGGTATGGGTCCAATAGGAGTTAAGAGTCATTTAGAAAAATTTTTACCAGGCCATCCAATTTTTCAAAATGAAATTGGTTTGTCAAATCAAGATGCAGTATCCGCTGCTCCTTGGGGAAGCGCGTCTATATTGCCAATTTCATATTCATATATTTCAATGATGGGATATCAAGGTTTAAAATTATCAACACAAGTAGCCATCTTAAGTGCAAATTATATTAAGGAAAGATTAAGCAAATATTATCCAATATTATATAAAGGTAAAAATGATATGGTAGCACATGAATGCATTATCGATATTCGTCCACTTAAACAGGAATTAAATATTTCTGAAGAAGATATTTCTAAGAGATTAATTGATTATGGTTTTCATGCACCAACAATGTCTTTTCCAGTTGCTGGTACTTTGATGATTGAACCTACAGAAAGTGAATCTAAAGAAGAATTAGATCGTTTTTGTGAAGCTTTGATATCAATATATGATGAAATTAATAATATACGAGTAGGAAAATTTGATTCTATTGACAATCCACTTAAAAATGCACCACACACTATTTACGAAATCTCTGATGAGAATTGGAATCACAAATATTCAAGACAAGAAGCAGTATTTCCTCATCCATTTTTATTAAATAATAAATATTGGAGTCCAGTAAGCAGAATAGACAACGTATATGGAGATAGAAATCTTTTTTGTGCTTGCCCACCTATGGATGAATATGAAGAAGCTAAAATTGGATAAATGTTATTCTTCAATGATTTAAATAAATTATTTAAGTTAAAATATTAAAATGATATATATAAATTTACTACTTGTTTTTCTGTTTATAGTTTTTATTCATGAATTTGGACATTATTTAGTTGCTAGGTTTTTTAAAGCTGAAGTAACTGACTTTTCAATAGGTTTTGGTAAACCACTCTATAAGATAAAGGACAAAAAAGGCACTACATGGAAAATTGCACCAATACCTTTGGGCGGATACGTAAAAATTAAAGGATTAGATTCAATTTTTTCAAAAACTTCCAATCAAGATAAAGGATCCTTCCAATATCTATCGCTTTTTCAAAAGATTTGCGTCTTACTAGCAGGAAGTTTTTTTAATATTATAAGTGCATGGCTAGCTTTGTTTTGTATTTTTTTCTTTTTTGGAATTGCAACATTTTTACCAATAATTGGATCTGTTATGGAAAATTCGCCAGCTTCATTAAATGATTTACGACAAGGAGACAGAATATTATCAATTAATGATAATCCAATTAATGAATTTCTAGAAATACCCCAGGCTATTGGTGATAATAATTATGTAATAATGACTTTAGAAAGAAATAATAAGATTATAAATAAAAGTTTTGATTTAATATTTAATAAAAAGCTAGATAAATTTATAATAGGAATATCTTCAATACAAGAGCCAGTTATTTATAAATATAATATATTTAAATCACTTAATCATTCTATAGATTTTATACCGACTTATTATGTTGCTTCCTTTAATTTTTTAAAACAATCATTTAATAATAATACATTAGGCGATCAAGTTGCTGGACCTATTGGTATTGTTAAAAACGCTGATCAAATGATGTTAGATCAAATAAAAGGAGTATTATTCTTATTTATTGTAATTTCATTATTTGTTGGTTTATTTAATCTTTTACCTATTCCTTTATTAGATGGTGGTCATATAGTTTATTTTATTATTAGTAAAATTTTTTCTAATTCATTGCCTGAATTTATAACTAGAATTTATTTGGCTGTGGGTATAACAATTATTTCTTTAATTTTTATTCTTGTTACTTACAATGATATTTTTTATAAATAAAAAAAGGTTGGTATTATGACAAATTATGAAAAAGTAAAAGAATTTATGTTAACTTTTGATCAAGAAGTAAAAGATAAAGCAGAATTTCCAAATAGCAAAATTATTAATTTGAGAAAAAAACTCATAGATGAAGAATTTCAAGAATTAAAACAAGCAATTAACGACAATAATATCGTAGAAGTAGCAGATGCTTTAACAGATATATTAGTTGTTACTTATGGAGCGGGATTAGCTTTTGGAATAAATTTAGATAAATGTTTTGATGAAGTTCATAGGAGCAATATGAGTAAACTTTCTAGTGAAGGAAAGCCAATTTATAATGAATATGGTAAAGTTATGAAAGGGCCAAATTACTCACCTCCAGATCTTAAAAAATTCCTTTAAATATAATTTAAAGCATTATCTAAAGCTTTTTTTAGATCATCAACATCTTCAATGCCTATAGAGAGTCTTACTAGTGTATCAGAAATACCAAGTTCTTCACGAACTTTTTTGTCAATAGAAGCATGAGTCATAATAGCTGGATGTTCAATTAAACTTTCTACACCTCCTAAACTTTCTGCTAATGTAAATATTTCAATATTTTCTAAAATTTTTTTTGTACTATTTATATCACCATCTAAATCAATTGAAAGAACACCCCCATAACCATTCATTTGTTTTTTGGCAGTTTCATAATTTGGATCTGATTTCAATCCAGGATAATAAACTTTTTTAACTTTTGTATGTTTTGCTAAATAATTTGCTATTTCAATTGCATTTGCATTGTGTCTCTCCATTCGAACTGCAAGAGTTTTAATACTTCTTATCAATAAATAGCAATCAAAAGGAGAGGGGACGGATCCAACTGCATTTTGAATATATTTAATCTTTTCAGCAAGTTCTAATTTATCATTAATGACAAGTGCTCCGCCAATTATATCTGAATGACCTCCAAGATATTTTGTAGTAGAATGAATTACAACATCAGCACCTAATTTAATTGGTTGTTGATTATACGGTGAAGCAAAAGTATTATCACAAACAAATATAATTTCAGAATTATTAATATTTATTTTTATTTTTTCTAAATCTATAATTTTTAAAAGCGGGTTCGATGGTGTTTCAACCCATATCATTTTTGTGTTTTCTTTAATGTGACCTTGCCAATTACTCTCTTTGCTTAAATCAACATAACTAATTTCAATTTTTTGATTAGTATTTTTTATTTTATCAAATATTCTTCTTGTGCCTCCATAAACATCATCTGAGCATATAATATGATAACTATGTCCTAAAGCATCAGATAAACAACTAATAGCAGCCATACCTGAAGAAAAGGCATAAGCATATTTACCATTTTCAATTTCAGCTAGCAGTAGCTCTAAAATAGAACGAGTGGGATTACCTGTTCTGGAATATTCATACTTAAATTGTCCAGGAGTAGATTGTTTAAAAGTAGATGAAAGATGTATGGGAGGCATAACAGCCCCTGTTTCAATATCTGCACCATGACCTGAATGGATTACTTTGGAATTAAATTTTTTTATTTGATTTTTCATTATAACCAATCTGGATAAGGAAGATTTTTTGATTTTAAAAATTCTTTGTTAAACATCTTTTCATAATATTTATTAGCATCATCACAAAGTACTGTAACAATTTTATTCCCTGGACCAAGTTTTTTTGCCATCTTGATTGCTCCCATAACATTTACTCCTGAACTAGTTCCTAAAAAAAGTCCTTCAGTTTTAATTAATTTATATAAAATCTCCATACATTCATAGTCATTTACAAAAAATGACATGTCCACTAAGCATTTTTCTAAATTTTTTGTTACACGAGCTTGACCAATGCCCTCCGTAATTGATTCTTCTCCTTTTTTTTCAAGCTTCCCATTAACAAAATAATTATACATAGAAGATCCTTGAGAATCTGTGCAAGCAATTTTAATATTTTCATTATAATTCTTTAATCCTAAAGACACTCCAGAAAGAGTACCACCAGTTCCAATTGAACAAGTAAAACCATTAATTTTGCCTTCAGTTTGGTTCCAAATTTCTTTGGCAGTAGTTTTTTCATGGAATTTATAGTTAGCAACATTATCAAATTGTCCTGCCCAAAATGTTTTAACATTATTTTTACTTTCAATTTCTTTTGCTAATCGTTCTGATACTTTTTGATAATTTCCAGGATCATTAAAAGGTTTTGGATCTACAAGATGCAATTCAGCTCCCATATTTTTTAAAATATCTCTTTTAGCAGGAGCAGTAATGTTCGGCATTACAATAATAGTTTTGTAACCTTTAGCGTTGTTTATTAAAGTTAATCCTATGCCTGTATTACCAAATGTTCCTTCAACAACAATTCCATTTGGTTCTATCAATTTATTTTTTTCTGCATCTTCAATAATACCAAGCGCAGTTCTATCCTTAATAGATCCACCTGGATTCATAAATTCTGCTTTTCCAAATATTTCACAGTCAGTTAATTCAGAAGGGTATTTTAATTTAATTAACGGAGTATTTCCTATTAAATCAATAATATTATTTTTTATCATCAAAATCTCTTACACCATAAGGTCTAAAGGATAAATCTGTGTTTGTACTAATATTTTTTGCAGGATTTCCAACCATAGTCGCATTATTAGGAACATCTTTTAATACAACTGCGTTTGCTCCAATTCTAGCAGAGTTTCCAATAGTAATTGGTCCTAAAATCTGTGCACTTGATCCAACTATTACATTATCTTCTAACGTTGGATGTCTTTTAACATTGCGTTGTGTATCAGAATTTTCTGATGGTGATATTCCTCCCAATGTAACACCATGGTAAAGGGTAACATCATTTCCGATATCTGAACTTTCTCCTATTACAACACCCATTCCATGATCAATAAATAAGTTTTTTCCTATTTTTGCTCCCGGATGTATTTCTATGCCTGTTAAAAATCTACTAAATTGCGATATCATTCTTGCAAACAAATGAAATTTTAAATTCCATAACTTATTAGCTATATAATGAAAGAATACGGCCTTAACTCCTGGATATGTTAATATTATACTAATTTTATCTCTTGCAGCAGGGTCTCTTTTTATAATTGAATTTAAATAATCATTCATATTTATTTTTTTAAATTTCTTTATTTGTATTAATAGATCGTCCCCAACAAATTGTTGCAAAATATATTGAAGTACAAACCCAAATTATAAAAATAATCGTACTATCAATCATAAAGATTTTTGAAGTTGGTGTAGTTACTAATTTTAAAGTAGTTGCTGACCATAAAACAGTAACAAAAATTGTTATATTTCTTAATTCTTTAACTCTTAAAGGGTGAACAAATTTAACAGGTATGAATGTTAAAATTAAGCATATAACTATAACTATTAAGTTTATATATAGGTGAGTTCCTAAAATAAAAAAGTAAAGTACAACAATATTCCAGACTGCTGGGAAACCTCTAAAATAATAATCTTCTGTTTTCATATTTACATTTGCAAAAGTATAAATAGAAACTAAAAATATGGAAGCTGGTGCTATAATTTCAAAACCTTGAGGAACCATTTGAAACCAGTAAATCATTAAGCTTGGTATTATTGTATAATTTAAATAATCAACTACACTATCAATAATTGTTCCATCAATATTTGGAGTTAGTTTGTGTACATCAACTTTTCTAGCCAATGTTCCATCAATCCCGTCAATTAAAAGAGCTAATCCCAGCCATAAAAATGCACCAACAGCATCACTATTTAGTATTGATATTATAGCCAAAAATCCTAATACAGCACCAGAACCTGTAAATCCATGAACTGCCCATGCAGCTATTGTCTCTTTATTAAACTTATCAAAATTAATTTTCATTATTTAATTATACCATTAGAAATATTAAATGTTTGATTTTTTTATTTTTTTTTAATGAATCAAGTGATAGATATCAAGTATGAACATAGTTACAGATATCATTTTACCAATAGCATTAGCATTTATTATGTTTTCTTTAGGTTTAGGATTAACAATAGCTGATTTTTCAAGAATATTTCTTAAACCAAAAGAGTTTTTTGTTGGATTTTTTTCACAGATTTTAATTTTACCAATTGTAGCTTTGATTTTAGTTTTAATATGGCCACTTTCTCCTGAAATTGCTATTGGTGTAATGATTATAGCAGCTGCCCCAGGTGGTGCGACATCAAATATACTAACAGCATTCGCAAAAGGAGATGTAGCTCTTTCAATTTCTTTAACTGCTGTAATAAGTATTTTATCTGTAGTAACTATACCATTAGTTTTATCTTCTTCTTTATCAATTTTAGGTAGTAATTATTTTTCAGATGTTTCTCTTTTAGATGTAGCTTTAAGAATGTTTATTATAGTTACTGTTCCAGTAATATTAGGTATGATTTGTAGTAATTTTTTAAGTTCATTTAAAAATATTGCAAAAAATATTTCTACTGTTTTGTTTTTTTTAGTTTTATTAGGTGCAATTTTAGCTGAAAGAGAAAATGTAGTATCTTATTTTGCCCAAGCAGGTCTGATTACTTTAATTTTAAATGTTATTATGATGATAATTGCTTATTATTTAAGTAAATCTTTTATTTCAGATTCATCTCAACAACGTGCGATTACCTTGGAGTGTGGCTTGCAGAATGGTACATTAGCTATAGTAGTAGCTAATGTTTTCTTTGAAGGTGGTGTTTATTTAATACCAGCTGCTACTTATAGTTTAATAATGTATGCAACTGCTTTGCCATATATTTATTATTTAAGAAGAAATTAAAACAGGAAAAGTTTCACAATCAAGTTTATCTCCATTTTTTAATTTTAATTCAGGAAAAGGAGGGGACATTTCACCTTTTCTTTTAATATAGGTAGAATCATCACCTGTAAATCTAACAGAAAATGCACGCCTTCTATTCATAGATTTATTTTCAGGCGCTCCATGAATGGTAGCAAAATTAAAAGCTATAGCGTCACCCAAAATAAGATCCCATGATAATATTTGATATTTATTTCTATTTGCTTCAATATTAGGTATATTTTCAAATTCATCATCTCTATGTTCATAATCATGGCCAAAAAATTTAGTAGGTAAAAATTGTTTATTCCAATTATGTGAGCCTGAAATAAATTCAGGACAGGTATTTTTTGAAACAGGATCTAAAGGTATCCAGAAACTACAATTATCTTTTCCATTAACACAATAATAAGATTGATCTTGATGCCATGGGGTTTTTTTTTCTGAATTCTTTTCTTTTATTAGAACATGTTCATGAAATAAATTAACTTTTTTAGATTTCATTATTTGTTGACCTATTTTAGCTATATTTGAGTTAAAGATAAAATTTTTATATTCATCTATTCTATTCCAGTTACAATAATCATCATAAAAAAGTTCCTTTTCATCATTTTTTTCATAAACACATTTATACTTACTAGGATTTTCAAAGTTTTTTGTAACTCCAACTTGTAATTCTTTAATCCAATCTAAATCAATAATATTTTTTAATAATGCTACCCCATTATTTTGGTAGTTTTCTATTATATTATCTTCTATCATTATTTAATTTTTAATCTTATATCCTTTTGCAAAACTATAAATTAAAATACCAAGACATGAAAAAAGAAAAACTAAAATCGTTATTAAACTTGTATAAATACTTACGTCGGCAATTTCATAAAAGCTCCACCTAAAACCACTTACAAGATACAAAACAGGATTTAACAGAGAAACTTTTTGCCAAAATTCTGGCAACATATTTATTGAATAAAAACTGCCCCCGAGAAAAACAAGGGGGGTGATGATTAGAATAGGTATTAATTGAAGTTTCTCGAAATTATCAGCCCAAACTCCAATCATGAAACCAAAAAGTGAAAATGTCACTGAAGTTAATATTAAAAAGAAAATCATAATAAATGGATGCAGAATATGTAAATCGACAAATATATTTGCTGTTCCTATAATTATACAACCAATAATTAATGATTTAGTTGCTGCAGCTCCCACAAAACCTAAAATTATTTCAAAACTAGATAGAGGAGCAGCTAAAAGTTCATAAACAGTGTTAGTAAATTTGGGAAAAAAAATTCCAAAAGACGCATTACTAATACTTTGTGTAAGTATTGTAAGCATAATCATTCCAGGTACTATAAAAGAACCATAACTTACACCATCTATTTCAGTTATACGTGAACCAATAGCAGAACCAAAAACTACAAAATATAGTGAAGTAGAAATAATTGGAGATACTATACTTTGAAACAAAGTTCGCCTCATACGATCCATTTCATGAAAATAAATAGCTTTAAGACCGTACCAATTCATATTCTGATTCTTTTAATAAATTTAAAAATATAGATTCAAGTGAACTTTGCTCAGTACTTATGTCTTTTAGCTGAATATTATGATTTTTTAATTCTGTTAGTAGTGTTGTAATACCTGTTTTATTTGCTTTTGTATCATAAATATATGTAATAACTGTGCCTTCATTATTTAGTTTTAGATTATATGAATGAAGTTTTTCAGGGATATTTAATATATTAGTAGAAAGTTCTATTTTTAAAATTTTTTGTCCAAGCTTTTTTATTAATCGATTTTTTTCATCAACAATAATTATTTTGCCATTATTAATGATCCCAACTCTATCCGCTATCTCCTCTGCTTCTTCAATATAGTGAGTAGTTAATATAATTGTAACACCTTTACTTTTTAATCTTTTTATTATCTTCCACATATCCTTTCTTAATTCAACATCAACACTTGCAGTTGGCTCATCTAAGAATAAAATTTTTGGTTCATGTGAAAGAGCTTTTGCAATTAAAACTCTCCTCTTCATTCCTCCAGATAATTCTCTCAACTTACTTTCCTTTTTGTCCCATAATGATAGTTCTCTTAAAATTGATTCAATGTGTTTATAATTTGGAGGTTTCCCATATAATCCTCTAGAATAATTAACATTATCCCAAACTGTTTCAAAAGCTTCTAAATTTAGTTCTTGTGGCACAATTCCAATTAATGATCTTGTTTTTCTATATTCTTTAATTACATCATGGTCATTAACTCTAATAGATCCTTCATTAAAATTTAAAATTCCACAAACTGTATTAATTAAAGTTGATTTGCCAGCACCATTTGGACCTAAAAGTGCAAAGATTTCACCTTTAAGGATATTTAAATTTAAATTATCTAAAGCCTTAAAATTATTATTATATTTTTTTGTTACATTTTCTATTTTCAAAATTTGATTCATAATATAATTTTTCAAATATAATCAATTTCAATAGACCCTAAAGATCCAAAATCTGCCTTTATTTTACAATTATTATTTAACATAATTGCTTTTGTACATGATCCTGTTGAAATAAATTGACCTTTTAACATCGGCTCTCCCTTTAGAGCTAATGTATTTATTAACCAAAGGGCAGCATTTATTGGGTTATTTAAAACATTATTTGTATTACCTATCTCTTTTATCTTTGAGTTTATTAAAATTTTTACTTCATGATTATCAAGATTAATACTATTTAATGGATAAATACTTTCAGCTCTAATCCAATAATCAGAAGCTCCGTTTGTTGCTATTAAATTATACGCACCAATTTTATTTATTGGCTTATCAAATCTAAAATCAACAATTTCTATTGAACACAAAACTCCATCGATTAAATTTTCAATATCATTTTTATTAAATGGAGCTAAAGAAATATTAATATCTTCTTTAATCCTAAAGCCTATTTCTGGTTCTATATATGGTTTATTAAAATTTTTTGAATATAATTTTGTAATGTTAATAGCTGAAAAGCGAGTATATAAATTTCCATAAAATGGTTCGTTAATACCTACTTGAGCAGCAGCTTCTTTATTTGTAACACCTATTTTTTTCCCTAGTGTTTCATTATTTTGCAAAGTTAAATATAAAATTTTTAATTCATCTTGAATTCTATAAGCATCTTCTAGATTTGTTGGTTCAATTTTAGAATCTAGTTTCTTTAATCCTGTTTTATTTAATTTGTGTTCAAATAAAATTTTTGCTGCTTGAATTATATTTTTTTTTAACATGCTATAATGCAAATTCATTCATATGATGAAATATTTCCAAACATTCATTATAAATATCATAATATTTTTTTGGTACATCTAAAGTTGATTCAGAATATTTTTCAAATGATGTTGAATTATTTACTTTTTCATACCATACTAAACCCCAAATTCCATCACTCTCTCTTGCTCCTTTTGGCCAATTAGTCATGCTAGCATTAAATTCTATTTTTAAATTATCACATAATTTTTTTAATATTTTTTTTGGATTTTTTAAAATATCATCAGAATTTATTATGATGGGATTTAAATCAAAATTTTTTCTAACATATTGAAAAATATCAAATTGTTTTTTAAAACCAATATCTCTGATATTAGTAAGATTATTTTTTTTTAAATATGAATTTATAACTTTTGCAGGATGTCTAATTAAAAAACAATTCTTTCCCATATTCAACCATTCTAAATTATTAATTTCCAAAATATGATGAGTCATATGTTTTTGATAAAAAATTTTATGGTCTTTAGGTATTTTTGTTATTTTTTTAATAATTTTATTTTCATCAATAGAATATGTTTTTATTATTTCCTTATACATTGGATGTTTAAGACCTGTTTTATTTAAATAATATGAATAAAAAGGCTCATCTAACACGATTGTATCTTTTCTGTTTTCAAATGAGCGCATTAATGCAGTGCTAAGATTGCGCGGACCAGACCACATAAAAATAATCATTATTGATTAATTAACTGATTATAAAAGTAAAGTATTTTAAATGTTAGATTTTCATTCTTTATTGAAAATTTTTTATTATTAATTTGTCTAATAGGAACTATTCCAGCAAATGTTCCTGTCGCGAATGCTTCATCTGCATTTAAAATATTTTTTAATTTGAAATTCATTTCCTTAACTATAATTTTATTTTTTTTACATAAATCAATAACTTTTTGTCTAGTGATTCCTGTAACACAGTATTTGCCTGTAGAGGTGTAAACTATATTATTTTTAATATAAAAAAAATGAGTACTATTATTAGTTGCAATATTTCCATTTATATCAAACATTAAAGCTTCTTCACCTCCTTTTTTTGAAGCTTCAATACATGCTAATATACAATTCAATTTACTTAATGAATTTATTTGTGGATCTTGAACATTTTTTGGCCCTCTGATTGTTCTAACCGTCACTAGTTTTAACCCTCGTTTATAAATATTATTATCTGGTTTTTTATATTCAGGAATTATTATGATAGTTGGTTTTGAAATTGTTACTTTAGGTGATTGATAAGGTGTAGATTTTAAACCTCTTGAAACGATTATCCTAAGATGTACGTCTGTAGTCATCTTATTAATTTTTAAAGTTTTATATAAGGCTTTAATTAATTCTTTACGCTTAAGATGTATTTTTATATCTAGTAACTTTGCATCTTTATATAATCTTTTCATATGTTCATTTAAAAAAATAAATTTTTTATTATGATAACGTAGAGAATCCCAACAACCATCTCCTAACATCACAGAAGAATCAAAAACTGATATTTTTGCTTTATTTCTTAAATAATATTTACCATTAATGTAGATTTTTATATTATTGTTTCTTTTATCTTTTTTGTAATCATGACTTGAGGACATATTCGTAAGTATTATTATTAAAATAAAGGGTAGGTTGTCTACCCTTTATTTACAAAGAACGAGCTAATATTTTAAGGAGTACAGTTTACGCTACGTTCTTAATTATGTTATCTGAAGCCTTAAGTGCTTGTTCAATATCTTCAACAATATCATCTATATGTTCAATGCCAACTGATAATCTGATATAGCCAGGAGTGACTCCTGCTTTTAACTGATCTTCTACACTTAATTGGGAATGAGTTGTAGAAGCTGGATGAATAGCAAGAGTTCTAGCGTCACCTATGTTAGCGACATGATAAATAAGTTTTAAATTATTTATAAATTCCTTTCCTGCCTCTAAACCGCCTTCTAATTCAAATCCTACTAAAGGGCCATAACCGTTTTTTAGATATTTATCGGTTCTTTCCTTATATAAAGATTCTTTAAATTTAGGAAAAATGACTCGATTAACATTTTTACGACTTTTTAAATATTCAGCTACTTTTTCTGCATTATCTTGATGCTGTTTAAATCGTAGAGGTAAAGTTTCCAAACCTTGAATAAAATTAAAAGCATTTGTTGGTGAAAGAGCAGATCCTAAATCCCTAAGGATTACAAATCTTGCTCTTACAGCAAAAGTAATATTTGCTCCAAGAACTTCTGGAACAACCTTTCCTAAAATCCAACCCCAATAACTTGGATCAGGTTTATTAAACAAAGGATGTCTTTCTGGAAATTGAGTCCAGTCAAAGTTTCCACCATCAATAATAACTCCTCCTATTGATGTTCCATGTCCACCGATCCATTTCGTTAGTGAATGAACGACTATTGCTGCACCATGTTTTAAAGGCTTGCAAGTAATTGGAGCTGCAGTGTTATCTACAATTAATGGTATTCCGATTTTTAAGCCAATGCTAGCAACTTCCTCAATTGGAAATACATCTAATTTTGGATTTGGTAGTGTTTCAGCATAATAAGCTCTTGTCTTATCATCAGTTAATTTTAAAAAAGATTTCGGATCTTTTGGATCTGCAAATCTAACCTCAATACCTAATTGTTTGAATGTATTAGCAAATTGATTCCAAGTTCCTCCATATAAATCTGTAGAAGAAACAATATTATCGCCAGCTTGACATAAATTTTGAATTGCAAATGCTGAAGCTGCTTGTCCTGAAGAAACAGCAAGAGCAGCTAATCCTCCTTCTAGCTGTGCCATTCTTTCCTCTAAAACAGCAGTAGTAGGATTCATAATTCTTGTATAAATATTGCCAAGTTCTTTTAATGAAAATAGATTACTCGCATGTTCTTGATTATTGAATTGATAACTAGTAGTCTGATAAATTGGTACTGCTACTGAATTAGTAGATTCATCTTTTCTATAATTTCCACCATGAACAGCAATTGTTTCAGGATGTTTTGAAGTTGTGGTCATATAGACCTCCTTTCTCTTTAGTACATTGTTTAATCGGTGTACAATCTGAAATTCAAATACCGACATTATTAATATAGAAAAATTTTCTATATAATAAAGAAAAAAAATATAAATTTCCTTTTTTTTCTTTTTATTTAAATAAATATAGAAAATTATTCTAAATTAATATATATTAATAGAATGGATGATATTGATAAGAAAATATTAAAAGAACTTCAAAAAAATTCATCACTTCGCTTATCTGAGTTATCTAAAAG
>PTKZ01000024.1 GCA_002938205.1 Alphaproteobacteria bacterium MarineAlpha5_Bin5 | reverse complement strand
ATTTTTTTTTGGGAGGTAATATGAAAAAAATTATAGTTTTGCTTTTATCTACTTTGTTTTTTTCAACTGGAACAAGCGCAGAAACTTTGCGAATTTTAGCTGAAGCAGGAGATGAAGCTACTTTAACAAAAGCAGCTGCTCAATTTGAAGCTGCAAATCCTGGCGTAACTATTGAAGCTAGTTATTTAGGATGGGATGATTTTATGGCTACTATTAAACTTAAATTAGCTGACAATGATCCTCCTGATCTTGCTCATGGTAACCAAGGATTTACTGTTGATGGAACATTAATTCAAAATGGTTTGGTAATATCACTTGAAAAATATGCTGATCAATATGGGTGGAAAGATTTATTTGCTGCTGGCGCTCTAGCTGAATTCATGTGGAGTGAAGATGGTTCTAAATGGGGTTCTGGAAGCTTGTTTGGTGTAAGCCCTGTGGCTGAAGATGTTATAGTGTATTATAACAAATCTAAACTCAATGCTCTTGGATTATCTGTACCAACTTCTTTTGAAGAATTTGAGAGTGCTCTTGCTACAGCACAAGATGCTGGAGAACTTCCTATTATTATGGGAGGCGCAGATGGTTGGCCTATAATCCATGTATGGGGTTTAGTTGAAGGCGCATTTGTTGATCCAAATAAAACTAGAAAATGGATTTTTGATGCGAATAACACACCTTTTGATATTCCTGCAAGAATTGTTGCTGCTAAAAAATTAGCTGAAATGGCTTCAGCTGGTTACTTTGGTTCTGATTCATTAGGAATAGGTTATGATGATGCTAATGCTATGTTTATGAATGGTGATGGTGTTTTTAACTTAACTGGAACATGGATGACTGCACAATTGGATGAAGGAATGGGAGATAATGTTGGAGCATTCGCTATGCCTATTGCAGGTGGCGGCGGAGTTGCTGGCGGAGGTTCTTTCGCTCTTCCTTGGCATATTAGCTCAAAAGCTTCAAATCCAGATTTAGCAGCAAAATTTTTAGCTCACTTAATGAGTAATGATTTTGTAGATGATTTAATGCAAGTTGGAAGGGTTCCTGCTCAGGCACCAACTATTGCACCAACATCTAATCTACAAGCTGAAGTGATAGCTTCTTCAAATGCTTTAGTTGGTGCAAATGCTAAAACTTTCTATACTGATTGGTCTACACCAGGAATGTATGATACTGTCACACAAGAGTTACAAAAACTTATTGGTGGAGCAGCTTCTGCAGATGACTTTATCAGTGCAATGGCAGCTGAAAGTTTGAATTAATTTAATCTTTTTTGAGGTCTATGAGTAATAAAACTATTTATAGACCTCAAAGCAAAACTGAATACTCCTCATACCTATACATTTTACCAGCTTTTATATTTTATATCTTATTTGTTTTATTTCCGTTAGGGGATACTCTCTACACATCATTTACTGAATGGAATGGTATTTCGGAAAAAAAATGGGTAGGTTTTGATCAATATATAAATAATTTATCTGATAAAAAAATTACATCTTCAATAAAGCATTCATTTATTTTAATTATATTTTATTCATTTTTACCAATTATTATTGGTCTTGTAATAGCAGGCATAATGATACGTGTTAAAATTTATGGTATGGCTACATACAGAGCTATTCTTTTTTTACCACAAATTTTATCAATGATAGTTGTTGGTATAGCATGGAGATGGATTTATGCTCCTAAAGGACCACTGAATTCAGGTTTAGATTTTTTTGGTTTAGAAAACATTTCAAGAGCATGGCTTGGATCTTTTGACTATGCTTTGCCTTTTGTTGGCTTAATAGGCACATGGGTTATGTTTGGTTTTACAATGATATTGTTTATTGCAGGAGTTCAAAAAATTCCTACCGAACTCTATGATGCAGCTAAAGTTGATGGTGCTGGCGCAATAGCTGAATTTTTTAATGTAACTTTACCTAACTTAAGAGGGGAAATAATTGTAGCATTAATATTTACTGTTACATTAGCACTTCGAAATTTTGATTTAATTTATATAACTACTGGAGGAGGACCTGGAACATCTACTATGATTCCTTCTATGTTTATTTACAAAAAAGCTTTTCAAATGAATCAGGTAGGTTCTGCTTCATCACTTGGAATAATGTTAACGTTATTGATATTCACCCTGGTCTCTTTAATTTTAATTATACTAAGAGAAAAAAAATGAACTATCAAAACAGAGAAAAAATCATAGCCCATTCTATTTTTTTATTAGGTTCATTGATTGTTTTATATCCTTTTATCTCAATTTTATTTTTAGCCTTAAGTGAACCTGGTACCAGAGTTTCAGGTTTTACTATCCCTTCAGGTATATATTTTGATAATTTTATCAAAGCTTGGACAGGGGGAGGTTTTGCTAATGGTTTATTGAATTCTTTTATTGTCGTTGTTGGAGTTGTTTCTATAGCAATACTTTGTAGTATTCTTGCAGCTTATGCTTTTGAAAAACTTGATATATTTGGTGTAACACCTCTATTTGCAATATTACTAATAGGTTTAGTACTACCATATGAATCAATTGTTATATCTTTATATTACTCTATGAAGAGTTATGATCTAACCAATACACATTTATCATTAATTTTACCTCAAATAGGTTTATCTATTCCCTTTAGTATTTTTTGGTTGAGAGCTAGTTTTAGGGCAATTCCAAAGAGTTTATCAGAAGCAGCAATGATTGAAGGTGCTACTCGTTTTACAATTCTTACTAAAATTTTAATTCCTCAAATGATACCTGCCATATTAACACTAACAGTTTTGCTATTTATGTGGACTTGGAATGAATTTTTATTAGCACTCATTATGATTCAAGATGCTGAAATGCGTACAGCTCCATTAGCTTTAAGTTATTTTGCTGGAAATAAACGATATGGTGATCCGGCCATTACTGCAGCAGCTGCAATATGGGTAGCTTTACCAGTGTTAATTACATATATCTTTCTTCAACGAAAGTTTATTTCAGGAATGGTAACTGGTGCTGTTAAAGAATAGTGTTTAAAACATATAAAAATGAAAATGAATTAGCTAAATATCTTGCATTAGAAATATTAAAACATTTAAAAAAAAATAAAAAACTTGTTTTAGGATGTCCAGGAGGTCGTTCATTAAAAAAAACATACTACTATTTAGGTAAACTTTCATATGAATTAAAAATAAGCTTAGATAAACTTATCATTATTATGATGGATGAATACGTAATTAAATATAAAGGAAAGTATAGACTAGTAGATCCTAAATCGCATTTTAGTTGTGTTAGATTTTCAAGACAAGTTATAAAAAAATTACTTAATTATAAAAAAAATAAGTCAAATTCTCTCAAACTCAAAAATATTTTATTTCCACCAATAGAAAATCCAAAAAATTATGATAAAAAAATAAAGCAACTAGGTGGTATAGATATTTTTCTCTTGGCTTCTGGTAGTTCTGATGGGCATGTTGCGTTTAATAATATTTATAGTAAATTATATCAAAAAACACATATTACGAAATTATCCAAAAAAACTAGATCTGATAATATGAAAACATTTACGCATTTTAATAAAATTAATGAAGTTCCCCAATATGGATTAACAGTAGGTTTAAATACAATTTTTTCTTTAAGTAAAAAAGCTATTTTAGTTTTATCTGGAAAAGAAAAAAGAGTTGCATATAGAAAAATTAAAAATTTAAATAAATTTAATATTAAATGGCCTGCCTCTATTGTTTTTAAATGTAAAAAATATAGAATTTATAGTGATAAGTTAGCTATTTAAAATGAAAGTTATAGGAATAGATATAGGAGGTACAAAAACAAGTATTGGGATAGTTGATATACAAAATGGAAAAGTATTAAAAAAAATAATAATTCCTTCCAAAAAATATAAAAATGATAAAAAAAATTTAGATAATATAATCAAGAATACAAATAATATAATTGGTAATCATAAAATTAATAAAATTGGTATTGGTGTTCCAGAATTAATCAATAATAAAGGAATTATTAAAGGAAATTATAATTTTAATTGGCACAATAAAAATTTATCTAATTATTTTTCAGGAAAATTTAACGTTAAAGTAGATTCAGATGTAAGATGTCATCTAAGAGCAGAGAGATTTTATGGTTATGGTAAAAATTTAGATAATTTTATATATATTAATATAGGCACAGGATTAAGTTATTCTCATTTTAAAAATAAAAAAATTTATTCAGGAGCAAATGGTTATGCAATCCATTTTGCTTCATCTAAAATATCTTTATATAATCCTAAGAAAAATAATAAAATATCTCTTATTCCAGAAGATTTTTATTCAGGAAAATCCATCATTAAAATTTTAAATAATAAGAAAAATTCTAAAAAAATTATCAATAATATTGCTGAATCACTTGGTTCTTTAATAGGTAATTTAATCAATACTGTAGATCCGGGATTAATAGTTCTAGGGGGAGGGGTGGTAGTTCATAATTTAAACTTTAAAAAAATACTAATAACACACATACGAAATTATATTTTTTCAGATGAAGTTAAAAAAATAAAAATTCTTACTACTAAATTACAATCAGAAACTGGATTGCTTGGATCTGCTGCAATTCATAAATAACTTTATTGCCATATTATTTTGAACATAGCCTCATTTCTTCGTAAAATAGGCAAGGTAAAAGGACCATTGTAAGTAGCTTTAATTGCAATACCGTTGATTTCAATGCTATCCTCAATAAGTTTTTCCTTTAAAATTTCTTTGTATTTTATAAATCTTTTATCAGTTGATCTTCCTGAATATTCAATCACAGCAAAATATCCTTCAGGAATAGTTATTAGCTCAACCTTAGGATCAGTTGGTATTGGAGCTGAATTAATTGTGAATTTACTAGGTAAATAAAACTGCATAATACGCTGATTATTTTCTTCAGTTTGTGTTACAGGTATTGTCATAGCTATTTTCGTCGATTCAGTAACTGGAGTTGTCATTTTTACTTTTTGTGATTGGGTATTAGCACCTGAAATATAATTAAAAAGCTTTCTAAACCCATTACCATCATAATTATATGTGACTTGTACTGCTACACGTTCTGTGTAATGTCTGATTTCATAGATTTTATTTTCTTTGATCACAGTGTATTTTGGTTCTTCATATGCCATAGCTTTAGAGAATATAAGCATAGAAATAATTAAAGCTATTAATTTTGAATATATAATTAATTTTATTTGCATAATTTGTTTACTAATCTTTATCTTTAATTATATAAAATTGTAAATATGAAAAAAATTGATGAACAAAAAATTGATAAACTTGCAAACTTAGCTGTAAAAAGAGGGGTGTCTCTACAAAAAGGCCAAAATCTTTTAATTAGTGCCCCCATAGAAGCTCTCCCTTTGGTCAGGAAAATTACAGAACACGCTTATAAGGAAGGTGCTAATATAGTTACACCTCTTTTCTCGGATGATGAAATTACATTATCCCGTTTCAAATATGCTCCTGATGAGTCGTTTGATACTGCCACAAACTGGCTGTATAACGGTATGGGTGAAGCTTTTGATAATAACACTGCACGTATGGCTATTGCTGGAGATGATCCTATGCTTCTTGCTGAAATGGATCCTGATAAAGTGTCAAGAGCAAACAAAGCGACTAATAAAGCGTACAAACCTGCTAGAGAAAGAATTACTGAATTTAAAATAAATTGGAATATTATTTCTTGGCCAGGAAAAGCATGGGCTAAAAGAGTTTTTCCAAATTTACAAGAAGATGAAGCAATAGTTAAACTCGCAGATGCTATTTTTGATGCTTCTCGAGCATCAGTTGAAGATCCTATTGCTGCTTGGGATGAGCACAATAAATCACTTAAAATCAAAACAGATTGGTTAAATAATCATAATTTTCAAACATTACACTATAAGGGACCGGGCACAGATTTAAAAATAGACTTAGCTGATGGTCATGAATGGATGGGCGGCGCTTCACTTGCACAAAATGGTATTATTTGTAATCCTAACATTCCTTCTGAAGAAGTCTTTACTACACCTCATGCTTTTAAAGTAGAGGGACATGTTTGTTCTACTAAACCTTTATCTTATCAAGGAACGCTAATTGATGAAATAAAAGTAACTTTTAAGGAAGGTAAAATTATAGAAGCACACGCAAGTAAAGGAGAGGAAGTTTTGCAAAAGGTATTAAATTCTGATGAAGGTGCTAGACGATTAGGAGAAGTAGCGTTAGTCCCCAATAGTTCTCCGATATCTCAATCAGAAATTATATTTTTTAATACTCTTTTCGATGAAAATGCTGCTTCTCATATTGCTTTAGGTCAATGTTATACAAAATGTTTTAAAGATAAAAATTTATCATCAGAAGAAGTCAAAAGTAATGGAGGTAACTCTAGCATGATTCACATTGACTGGATGATTGGTTCAGAACAAGTTGATGTTGATGGGATTAATTTAGAAGGAAAATCAATACCTATTTTTCAAAAAGGTGAGTGGTGTAAATAAGGATTGTCCTAATCTTATTATATTAAATCAAGTATCTCTTTTTTCTTTTCTGTATATTCTTCTTCTGTAATTAAATTTTTATCAAATAAAGATTTTAATTTTTTTAATTTTTCTTCAACGTTATCTAAATCATCAACATCTTCAATTTTTTCTACATTTCTTTTATTATCAGTTTGTTTAGTTGGTTTGTCTCCTGTTAGATGTACTAGTTCATCAATAACCCAATTATAAAAATTTCTTCCTTTTTGAGTTTCACCACCATCACAAGAACCTGAAGACCATCCAGAAGCATATTTAGCTGCTCCTCTTGTATAATTTCTAAAATCAGGCCAAGATAATCTTTGTAATTCGCTTATTAATCTTTTTTGAGCTTTTCCATCACATTTTTCCATATATAATTTCCAAGTACCTGCATTAAACATTGTTTCTTTTTCAATTAAGGCCTTATCTTGATTTAAAGAATCTTTTTTTGATGCTGCAATTGCAAAAGTACTCAAAAATAAAAAAATGCATAATACATATTTATACATTTAATAATTTTGTCATATTTTATAATTTTTATAAACAAAAATATTATCTTAAAATGAGGTTGTGGCACCAATAAGCAAGACAGTAATGAATATTATGGATAGAAGAAATAATAATATTCGTTTTATTAATGCCACATTTTAAGAAATAATAATAAATTTAGGCGAAAAAAAGCCTATACTATGATTTCTTTATGGTGTTCTAGCCTTGAAATTTTGGTGTCCAAGAATATCCATTACCATAATGAGTTTTAATCCGATCGAATTTTATTTTGGGATTAGTCTTTCGAAATTTTTTTCGAAGACGTTTTATATGAGAGTCAATATTCCTATCAACCATAACGATATCTTCTCCATAACAAATATCTAATAATTGATCTCTAGTATATACAACACGTGGTCTTTTAGTTAGTTGATTAAGAAGATTAAATTCACTTTTCGTTAATTCAATTTCTTTTCCAAACCATTTCACCATAATTTGATCTTGAAGAACTTCTAAATTTCCAACTTTGTAAGATCTGTTTTTTTCTTCTAATCCAAAATTAGCCATTATTTTCTCTAAGCGAGTTAATAAAATATTGAATTTAAATGGCTTCAAAACATAATCACCTATAGTCGTTTCTTTTAAAGCTTTTTCTTCTAAATTATCTACAGCAGTTAAAAATAAGGCTGGAAGACTTTCTTTTTTTAATTTTAAACAAAGTTGTTCATAAAAATCTATCCCAGACATTTTTGGCATTTTCATATCAATAACATACCCCTCAACAGGATTTTTTGCATGATAAGTTAATGCTTTTTCAGGACAATTAAATGTTATTGTTGAATAATTTTGAGTTTGAAATTGCAGGGATAGAGAGTTAAGAATTGGATTATGGTCGTCAATAATACTAATAGTCGTCATTTTTCCTTTCTAAATAATCACTAATCAAAAAACCGTTTGAAATTTCATTAAAAATGAATCTAGGCGAAAGTATGTCATTTAAAAAAAATAGCAATAAAAAAATCTTTTTTTAATATTTCTTTTTTTCAACATACTTTCTGCATCATTTGGCCTCGTTATTTTATTAATAAAAATAATAAAAGGAAAAAAATATTATATGTCATTAATTAATTTGAAATCAAAAAAAGAACCACAATATTTTAACAATATATCAGAGACAGTAAAAAATAATTCATTTATAGATAAAGAAGAAACTATCACTGAAAAAAATCCAATAAATACATCAAGCTCTCTCTTAATTGGAGAAGGAGTTAATATAACAGGCACTATAAAAGCTGAAAATGAAGTAACAATACAGGGGAGCGTAGACGGTGATGTGGATTGTCATACAGTAATCGTGAGTAAAACAGGTAGTATGAAAGGAAAATTAAAAGCGGAAATAATGAAAGTAGAAGGGAAGTTCGAAGGTGAGATGAATATAAATGATCAATTACATATTCGAACCAAAGGATCAGTAAATGGAAAAGTTTTTTATGGCAGTATTCAAATTGATGATGGTGGAAAATTACTAGGGGAAATAAATTATCGCGGTAAAAATAACAAACAAGAAGAATTTAAAGATTGGAAAGCTTTATGATGATTATAGATTTGCTTATCATAATTCTAATAGGTTTCTTTATCGTGCTAAAATTCTCTTGATGATTACACTTGCTCGTTTTTTTAATTTATATTTAATTTCCAATAAAACTACAAGTTATTATTCTTTCTAGCGAATTATAACGATGTTCAAAAAGATAAATACCTTGCCATGTACCTAAAATAAGTTTTTTATTTTTGATGGGGATAGTAATAGATGTTTGAGTAAGCATATTTTTTATATGTGCGGGCATATCATCATTTCCTTCATACCCATGTTTATAAAGAGCTGAATCCTCTGGAACTAATTTTAAAAAAAAACTATTAATATCTTCAAGAACATCAGAACTTGCATTTTCCATAATTGTAAGTGAAGCAGATGTATGATTAATAAATAAATTTAAATGTCCTTGTTCTAATTGCTTTTTATTTACCCATTCAATGATATCATTTGTTATGTCATACATTCCTTTGCCAGAAACTGGAAATACTATCGTTTCGCTTATATTTTTCATATTTTTTATTTTATCTTAATCAATGACTACTTTTTCATTTCGAGTTGTTAAATTTATTTCTATTTTTGCTAACCCTTCAGATACATGAATTAAATCTGATTGAATTAAATTAGAGATAATTTTTTGTATTTTATTAGGTTCTTGATGGAAGAGAGTAAGTTTGTTTAAAGAAATATTACTATTATTAAGTTTTTTTGACGGATGCTGATCATTTGACCACTCTATTAAGATTGGCAACACACCATTCTCTATTAACTTACCATCAGATGGTATTGTGACTTTCCACGTTAAATCATCCCGTGATAATTGCAGTATCTCTCCTGGATTATAACCACATTTTTTTACCGTATCTTCCAGATTAGCAACTTCTAACACCCAACATAAAGCTCTTGGAGTATTTTTTATTTTTTCTTTAATATTTAATTCATCTAATGAGAACCATCTAGGACGAGAGGGTGCATCAGCATTGGGGTTATTCGCAATGACCTCAAGATACATATTCGATTGTAATTTTAATAACTTGTTATGTGTGCTCATAACCTTATGCTCTCCACCAGGTAACAGTTTAGTATTAAGCTTTTTTTCTAAAATACTAGTTCCTGAAATAAGATTATCAGTAGCAATAACTATATGATCTATTCTTCCATTCATTAACTATTCTTAAGTAATTTTTTTAGCCTTAAAATGACCTGGACGATGTTCACCAATCTTTAGAACACCTATTAACTTTTTCCAAATTTCTATTGCGCCAATTGTTTCTTCTTTACCAAGAACATCTAAAACTTTTTTATAAAGAGGGCCCTCAATTTGTTCTAGCTCTTTTTTTGCTTTTTGAAGATACCATTCATTACGATCTCTAATTTTAATATCAGTAAAATTTGTTAGTTCTAATAATTCTTTATATTTATTAAGTGAACACATAAGCATATCTAATCCTTCTGCAGCAATATAGTCTTGCATTTGCTCTGAAGGAGGATTCTCATCAATACGCATCCAATCACTGACAATAATCATACCGCCAGGTTTTAGAACGCGATGTACATCTTTTAATAATGCTTCCTTATCTGGAATATGTAAAAAAACTTCTTTACTAAAGACAATATCAAATGTTTCGTCATCATATTTCAAAGGTCCTGGCTGAACACATTTAAATGTTGTTAATTCAGAAAGATTATTTTTTAAAGCTAATTGTTCAGCAGTTTTTATTACTAAAGGTTCAGGATCAATACCTTCGACAGATTTTGCACCATGTTTTGTAATGAGATGAAAAGCAGCACCACCACATCCGCATCCTATATCAAGAACAGATTTAGCAGCGATATTAGTATTATTTATAATTTCATCTATTTCTTCAGTACCACCTGGTGAGAGAAAACCCTCACCCCAAACAACCTTTAATAAATTTAATTGTTTTGGTCCGTAATGTCCCTCATCAGTAAGACTCATATTTTAATTCTTTCCTAGTAAATTAATTTCTTCTTTTTGTAATACTTGAAAAAGCAACTGCTAAAATCACAATAAAACCAATTAATATCTCCCTTATATAACTATCAACATTCATTTGTGTGAGACCATTATCTAGTACACCTAATATTAAAACACCTAATAATGTAAATAAAACTCTTGGTTCACCTTCTTCACTCATTGTCATTCCTAAAAAAACCGCAGCTATAGCCTCAAGCATTAATCCACTACCTTGTGTCGGGTTTGATGAAGCTACGCGACTAGAATACATTAATCCTGCTATAGCAGCACCTAATCCGGTTAATGCAAAAGCTGAAAGTCTTAATTGTTTTACTTTTATACCTGCGAGGAATGATGCTTCAGTATTTCCTCCAATAGCATACAATCTTCTCCCATAAATTGTTTGCTCTAAAATAAACCAAACTATTAAAAGAATTAAAAGTGCAAGAATACTTAAAAATGGAATCTTTATATCTAAAGATGTTATCTCTAAACCTGTTCTTGCAAATGAAGAAAATTCAGTAGGTATATCTCTTCCAAAAATAGTTTTTCCACCACTAACTAAAAAGGCAAAACCACTAAACATTGTAAGTGTTCCAAGTGTTGCAACAAAAGGTAAAATGCCAATTATAGATACTAAAAATCCATTAAATAAACCTCCGATAATACCAACAAGTAAAGCCGCTATAATACCTATCCAAATGGGATATCCCATTGAAAATAATACTGCCGCAACTATTCCAGATAAACTTGCCATGGAGCCTACACTTAAATCAAAATCATTCATCACCATTACGATTGTCATAGTGAAGGCAACTACAGCTAACATGCTAATTTGTTGGCTAATATTAATTAAATTATTTGCTGTAAGAAAAGTTGTAGGTAAATTTATGGTAAAAAAAATAATTATACTCAAAAAACCAATTAATGTTCCATATTTCTTTATTATATTCATTATGTTCATATTTTTTTTTCTTCGTAAAAATTTGACAATAAATCTTTAGTTGTCACATCAAGGTTTTCTATAATTTTATATTGTTCATGGTTTTTTAAAACAAGAATTCTATCACACATACCTATAATTTCAGATAAGTCAGTTGAATTTAATATTATACCACAACCATTTTTCGTCAATTTTCTAATTAACTTATAAATATCAAGTTTTGCACCTACATCAACACCTCTTGTTGGCTCATCTAAAAGTAATAGTTTGGGATTTGAAGCAAGAGCTCTACCAAAAACAACTTTCTGCTGATTACCACCACTTAATTGATAAATTGATTGGTTGTTATTTTTATACTTTAGTTGAACTTTTTTAGACAATTCGTTTGTAATATTATTTTCCTTCTTTTTATTAGCTAAAAAAAAGAATTTAGATAATTTTGCATAATGAGGAAGTGTTGTATTGAATTTAACAGACATTTTTAAAATTAAAGCATCTCTTCTTCTTTCTCGAGGCACAAAAGAAATTAGTTTTTTCCAAGCATCTTTGGGGCCCGTAGGTTTGTATATTTTATTTAAAAAATTTAGCTTTCCTTTTACTAAATTATCAATACCCATTAACATATTGAATATTTCTCGTTGTCCAGAATTTGCTAAACCTGAAATACCCAAAACTTCTCCTTCATTTATTTTAAAATTTATATTCTTAATATTTTTAGTATGACCATTACTTACTTCAATAATAACTTTATCATTCAATTTGCCAGTTTTTTTTGGAAAGTTATCAGATAAATCTTTACCAATCATACTTCTAATAATTTTTTCCTTTGATAGTTTTGAAGATTCTTCAGTTAAAACGTTTAACCCATCTCTTAAAATTGTAACCCTGTCTGAGATTTCTAAAATTTCATTCATTCGATGAGAAACATACAGGATAATTGCTTTTTTTTTCTTTAGGTTAGAAATAACTTTGAATAACTTCTCAGATTCTTGAATTGTTAATGCTGCTGTTGGTTCATCAAAAACATATAGAGTAGGAGAGGTTTCTGTTTTTATCAAACAAGATGCAATTTTGACTAACATCTGATCTCCTGTTGATAAACTGGCACATTTATCTTCAACATTAATATGCGTTATATCTAATTTTTTAAGAGCATCTTTTGATAATTTATAAATTTTATTCCAATTTATTAATGCGCCATACCGCATAGGGTAGGGATGACTTAAAAACATATTTTCTGCAACAGAGAGATAAGATACAATATTTAATTCTTGATGAATAAAATTAAATCCTAAATTTTTTGAATCTATTGCTGAATTAACTTTTTGTATATTATTATCAATTTTCATCACCATTTGATCGGGTTTTAATATACCGGCTAAAATTTTAATTAATGTTGTCTTTCCTGCTCCATTTTCACCCATGAGAGCATGTGTTTCTCCGGATAGCAGTTCAATATTTACATCAGAGAGAGCTTTAAAAGCTGAAAAACTTTTAGATAGATTTAAAAGTTCTAATTTTTGCATTTAAATTAAAAATATATTTATGCGCTAAAAGAATTTAGCGCATAATGATTATTTAATAAATTAGTCACCTACATTGGCAGAAGTAATTAAGACAGTAGGAACATAAATAACTTTAGATTTAATTTCCTCTCCACTCATAGCTCTTCCAATTGCATTAGCTGTCGCTGATCCAATTCCAACAAAATCTTGAGCGATAGAAGCTTCAAAATTACCACCTTGTTTAATTGCATCACGAGCTTGTGGGTTTGCATCAATTCCTACAATAACAATACCTTCATCGGTTCTGCCTGCAGCTTCAATTGCTTGCATTGCACCAATTGCAGGTTGATCCCAAGCTGCCCAAACAGCTGCAATAGATCCTTCTGCAGGATTTGCCGCTAAAAGAGCTTCCATTTTTGCACGACTATCAGCTATACCGCCATCTTGTACATCTGGAGTAATGCGGTCCATTACATTTATGTCAGGAAAGTTACCAAATATTGCATCAGCTACTACGCCTCTTATTTGAACTGGTGGGAAAGCATCAAAAACAAACATAACAACATTACCTTTTCCTTCAATTCGATTAGCAACATAAACTGACGTTTCAGCTGCCATAGCATATCCATTTGAAGTAACATTTGTCACTAAAAGGGGATTAGCTCCTGAATCCATTCCAACAACTGGTATATTTGCTGCTGCTGCAACTTCAAGACCAGCTGCTACTTGCGATGGATCAACGTTAATTACAATTCCATCAACCTTTTGATTCACAGCATCTTCAATTCTGCTAATTACTTCAGCAACATCTCCTTTAGTATCTATAATATTTAAATCCCAACCTTTGTTTGAGGCTTCTGCTTTAAAACCTTCTACGTACATTTGGGTACCTGGTTGAGCTAAATAGGGAGTAATTACTGTAACTTTTTCTGACCATGCTTTTGACATAGATAAAAAAAAGAGAAGCAAAGTAAAACTTAAAAACTTAATACACGATCTCATATTTCCTCCATAATTGATATATTTTGTATACAGTCAGGGTACCTTTATCAAGTAATTTGCTGTGTTTTATTTTTTTTATTCCGAAAATTTTGAAAATCTTTCACTTATTTTGATATTACTCTCCGTAAGATCTTTAAAAATTTCAAATAAATTTGAATAATAATTTATTTTTGATTGATCTGGCTCATAAGATTTATCAAAAGTTATAATTTCTTCAAATGCTTGATTTATACTAGAAAATATTCCTGAACCATAAGCGGCTATTCCTACAGAACCGATAATACCTGGATCTTTAATTGTTAACCGGTTAATTTTTTTATTTAAAACATTAGCTCTAATTTGATTCCAAATATCAGCTTGAAATCCACCACCGCCACAATTGATTTCTTTATTTATACATCCTGACGATTGCTCTAAAGACTCAAGAATTAATCTAGCAGAAAAAGAAACTCCTTCATAAACAGACCTAGCTAAGTTTGCTTTATTAGTTTTTGACGTCATGCCATAAAAAATACCTTTTAAATTTGGTTCCCATAATGGCGCTCTCTCTCCCTGTAAATGTGGTAAGAATATTGGGGCTGTATTATTAAAATTTTCTTCTTCAATAAGTTTATTCATTTCAATCGGTGTTAAATTAAATAGATTACAAAACCAAAGTTTTGATGCACCTCCACTTTGAGATGGACCAGCATGTAGCTTTATATTTTCATATTCTGGAAAAACAATAATTCCAGTGGTTGGCTTAACCTCTTTAGAATTAATCCCTAATATTTCGCTAGTCCCACTTAAATAAATATTTTTTTTAGATTCAAACCCTCCAGTTCCCAAAATACCTGCCCATGCATCCATTGTTCCATTAATTATTTTTGTTCCTTTAAATGGAAAATCATTTTTTATTTGTCCAACAAAATCTGTAATTTTTTTTAAAGGTGGTATTTTGTTAATAGCGTCAGGTACTAATTCTAATAATGCATCAATATATTTTAAATTATTATCAACTAAACCAATATTTGAAAGAGGATCACTTGAAACTTCACCTGTAAGTTTAAAAATACAATAATCTTTTGGCAACATAACATATTTAGTTTTTTTCCAAATTTCAGGTTTGTTTTTCTTAACCCACAACATTCTTGAAATTGCATGACTTGCATCAATAGGCATGGGAGATCCCCACCAAGAAATTTTTTGTTCATCATTTATGTTATCATTTATTTCTTTCGCTTCATTTTTTGCTCTTACATCTTGCCAAAAAATTGCAGGCAATAGTGGATCACCATATTGATCTACAAATATATGAGTGTTAACCTGACTACATATAGAAAGTGCACTAAGTTCATATTTTGGGTAAGTATTTTTAAACTCGCTTAAACCTTTTAGTATTAGATTTACCCAATCATTAGGATTTTGTTCAATTTGTTCTTCTGAAATCTTGTCTGTATTATATGGAGAAGTAAAATATGAAACTAATTTTCCTTTAGTATCAACTAGGCCTAATTTTATAGCTGTGCTACCAACATCAATTCCTACAAACATATCTTCGCTAATAATTTAATTTTTTCCCAATAGATTTACCATAACCACACCAATAATAATAAAAATTAATCCTATAAAAGCATAAAAATTTGGCCATTGGTGGAATCTTAGGATACCTAAGATAGTTGTGGCAATAATACATAAGCCTGCAAATGTAGCATAGGTGTAACCAGCAGATATAGTTTTCATCACTTGTGATAAACAATACATACACAAAACAATTGTTAAGGCACTTAATAGGGAAGGAAAAAGTTTTGTAAAACCTTCTGCTTCTTTAGCAAAAATATTTGACGCGGTACCAAAAGCAACAGCAGCAAGAAGAAAACTATAAGTTAGAATGATACTCATATGTTTATTAAATACATTATTTAGGCTGAACTATTAATTGTCTTTAGTTTATCTATTTTTCTATCCATTATAAAAAACCATAAAGGTGGAATTAAAGCCATGATTAGCATAATGGAATAATTTGCTGGCATCTCAATTACTTTTTCTTCTTGTGATAATAGGGGGTAAGGCTTGGATGCACTTTGATGATGTTCTGCGTGTAAACCTAGATTAAACGTGGACCAATTAGCTGAAATATGACGACTATTCCATGAATGATGATCAGTAAATCTCTCGTACTTTCCATTCTGCATTTTTCTCTCTAAACCATAATGTTGAATATAATTCACAAGTTCTAGTAAAGTAATAGAAACAAAAGAATGAAAGATGACAAATATTAAGCCGTTAATACCAGCAATAAAAAAAGCAATGAATAAAAAAATAATTTCTAAAATAAAATAATGTAGCATTCTGTTTTGAGGACTTAATGTATTGATATTTTTTTTATCAAGAATATTTTTTTCAATATTCCAAGAAGAAATTACACTATTAATGACACAGCGAATAAAATAGAAATAAAAATTTTCACCTTTTCTTGCCGTAGCAGGATCTTCTTTTGTAGCTACATTTTTATGATGACCGTAAACATGTTCAATGCGAAAATGACCATAACAACATAATACTAATAATAAAACACCGATACCACGCATATATTTATTTTGTCGATGAATGAGTTCATGAGCTGTAGTAATACCAATTGAGCCACCAGACATTCCTACAGCAGCACCTAAAGCAGCTGCAACCAAAAGACTTATGCTAGAATCAGAAACTACTATTAACCCAAATACAATTAAAAATAAGATACAAGGCAAGATGATGAGAATAGAAAAATTATGCAACATATTTTCTTTAAGATCCACATCTTGCTTACTTAAATATGGTAACACCAAATCAATAATAGGTACTAAAATAAAAACCCAAATAAAAGGGGAGACAGACCAAGAAGGATTGATAAGAAGACCAAGCGAACTGGAGGCAATTAATATTAAAGGTGTCACAAGGTAAAAAAACATCACCTTGTATATATATTATTTTTTATCCAATTCTATGGACAAAACTTCACTAAATAAGAATTTAAATTTCTTAAAAAGAACACAATTGAAACTCGAATTTGCCTAATTTGAAATTTAGAAAATACATGTGGCACTGTGTAGAAGGAATATTCATTATGTTGTCGTCGTAAATTTCATTTATTACTCCTTCGCAGTGCCATTAAATTAATTAATGCCCAAGCTAATTAAATATCCAATCTACGTTTTTTTATTTTTTATTGCTGTCTATATGATTACACCAATAGAGGATGCTTATCACAATGAATTAAAACCCATACGCCAAGGATACCAATCTATAAAATATGATTTTTTAGAGCATTATGATGAAAAAATCAGTGATGATATATTTATGTATATTCATTATTTTATTACTTTTGCTGAGAATGCCAGAGAATTTAATTCTGTAGATAAAGCTAATCTAAATAATGCTTATCTTGATTGCATAGAAGATAACAAAATTTTTAATATAACTTGCATGAAAAATTTACAAAGTACAGGGGAGGAATTTTTAATTAATGATAAGTGTGCTTGGACATTCTTTGGTCATACGCCAATAGTTCAACACAAAAACTATTATCTT
>PTKZ01000023.1 GCA_002938205.1 Alphaproteobacteria bacterium MarineAlpha5_Bin5 | reverse complement strand
AGATGCGGCTATAACTAATTTAAATGGTTTTGTTTTGTACGATGATTTGTTTGAATATAAATTAAAACTTGGCTATGCATTTGGTAGAAATATGGCTGCTGTTTTTTACGGCTCAGGTGATTTAAACGTTTATTGGTCAGATTACGCTAATGAAGACACCTCAACACATGATTATGAAGTTAAGGGCATAGAATTAAGTAGAAAAATTACAAAGATACATTTGTGGGATTCAGTGTTTCTGAAACTGATTTAGATCTTTATTATCCTGACACTGATTATCTAGAAGTTGTTAAATTAGATTCATTTCGATTAAGATTTGGTTATTTGTTTTAAATAAAAAGAAAAATTTTAATTTAAGCAATATTAAAATAAATTGATTAAAAGAATTTTAATTATTAAGAGTAAGTGGATACATGTCAAAATTTTGTTTATCAAAGAATATAATACGATTAGGAATGTTATTTTCTATTTCCTGTATTTTGATATTTGGAAGTCTTTTACTTTTATAGCGTAAAGCTACCCAGGCAATAAAACTTTCTGCTAAATCTTCATGAATTGAGGTTTTTGCATAATCATTTATATATTTTTTTTATCCTTTTTCACAGCTTCGCGCCAATCTCTCCAACTAAGCTTTTTATATTCAATGGTTTCGTTCTTATGTCTTTTTTTGTTCATAGTTTTGTAAACTCCATAGATTGGTTTATCTAAAGAAGCATGAACAAGTTCATGCATAAAAAGTTCTTCAACTGACTTCCAAGACGGGTCACTTTTATGTATTTTTATTATTCTATCGTGAGCCGAAGCGTTTGAAACCCCTTTTATATCTGCGTAAATATGTGCAGCGTCTAATCTTTGTAAAAGCACATTAGGCATTTGTCCAATTATAAAAGCATAACTGTTGGCTAGGGATTCAGCTTTAGTTTTTGATTTATTTTTTTCCTTTTCAAAATATATAAGTATTTCAAAAATTTTTCCATTTTCGTAATAAGCATCAAAGACATAAGGGGTAGCTTTAAATAAAAAACGTCGACTTTTATCTTCTCTTACGCGATATGGTTCACGCATATTGCGTTTTTCCTCCCCTATGTATATGATTTTTTGCAATGTTGATGGATCCTTAGAATTAATAATACAAGGAACATCCCACATACCTACATTCTTTGTTTGTGGACACTTAAAGCTTGTTCCAACAAACTTATTTAGTTCTTTTTTATGAATTTTAAGTAACTTCAGTATTTTATGCTCAGGCTTGTTCCAAACAATTTCTGTATCAATATCATAAGGCTTGCATTCACCATCGATTCCGTATCCTTTCCTCCATTTCTCACACTCATTAAATGATCCTTGCACTGTATCTTGTTGTACTCCTCTGGTTGATATCATGTTTTGTCGTGTATAATTCCATACCCATCCAAATACACATTTGCCATCACTGCCAACGGCTACATGAAAGGCAGAATGAAAGTCTGCTTTAGGTAAATCATCTAGATATTTTTGATAATCTCCATTAGTGATTATCCAATCACAAATTTTTTCTTCTTTAGATAACAACGATGTTGAAAATAAAAAAAGTAGACAAATAATGAAGATTGTTTTTTTCATATTATCCTTTTCTACCACTTTAATGAAGTTCACTCTAAGATTATTTTAGAATTTTTTTTGATAGAATTTTACTGATATTTATTGATCTTTTTGATAGATATTATGTAATATTATATATGTTTAGTTTTATTACTCTTGGCACAAATGATCTAAAAAAAAGTAAAACTTTTTATGATGAACTACTTGAGTCTATAAATATAATTAATGTTGAAAATGAAGATGGTTGGTTTTCAGCATATGCAAAAAAAACAAGTCTAAATAAAATTGAATTTTATCTTATAAGACCTCATAATAAAAAAGAAGCAACATTTGGCAATGGTACAATGATTACTTTTAGCGTTGACTCAAAAAAAGCCGTTGATTCATTCTATCATTTAGCCTTAAAACTAGGTGCTGTAGATGAAGGCAAACCTGGTCCGAGACATGATGAGCATTATTATGCATATTTTAGAGATCTCGATGGAAATAAAATATGCGCTTTTTGTTCTGATTAAGTTTTAATACTCAAATTGTTCATTTAATATTCTATCTTCCATTGAATGATTGCTATCAAACAATACTTCGCAACTTTTGTCTTTTGAAGAATATATTTTAACCGATTTTATATTTCGATATTCATTATTATCTGCAGTAACGCTAGCAGGTCTTTTTTTGCTGTATATAACTTTAAATTCAATAGAATTATTTTCAGATAACAAAGCTCCTTTCCATCTTCTCGGTCTAAAAGCACTTATTGGAGTTAAAGCTAATAATTTAGAGTTTAACGGTAATATACTTCCATGGGCTGATAGATTATATGCGGTACTACCTGCAGAAGTTGAAACTAAAATTCCATCACAAATTAACTCTTTTATTCTTGTAGTTTTGTTAATTTTAATTTCAATTTTAGTAGCAAGGTGTGTTTGTCTCATTAACGATACTTCATTGTAAGCAATTGATTTGAATTTTTTACCAGATAAATTAACAGCTTCCATTTTAAGTGGTTTAAATTCTGTTTTTTTAGAATTTTTAATTATTTCGTTAATATTTTCATTTTTTATTGTGTTCATTAAAAAACCTATAGATCCATAATTAATTCCAAAAAAAGGCTTTTTTAAATTACTAAAGTCATGCAGAGATTTTAATAGAAACCCATCTCCACCAATAGGTATTAAGAAATCCGCTTTTTTAGCATTAGTTTGACCATATTTTTTTATAAATTTTTTCTTTGCGTTAATAGCTCCGGGAGAATTAGATGAAGTAAAATAATATTTCATTATCCTCCAGTAACATTCATGTGTCTTTTCATATATGGTTTAATTTCTGAATTGATTATGAAATCATGTCTTTTTGGCTTTAAACTTAATGCAAATCTGATTTTATCTTGTATAAAATTATCGTTTCTGTCAGATCTCATAATTTCTCTAAAATCAACGTATTCATTTTGTCCTAAACACATATAAAGTTTTCCAGTACTTGATATTCTTACTCTGTTACAAGATTCACAAAAATTATTAGTCAAAGGTGTAATAAATCCAACTTTGATTTTTAATTTATCACTTTTAAAGTATTTAGCGGGACCACCAGTTTTATAATTAGTTTTTGTGAAATTATAAATTATATTTAGTTTATCATATATTTCATTCAAAGGAACAAACTGCAAATCTCTTGGTGTATCAGTTTCATCCATAGGCATTACTTCTATAAATGTTAAATCAAGATCATTTAAATTAGACCACTCTATTAATTTTTCTAATTCTGATTCATTAAAATTTTTAAAAACAACAGTATTAATTTTTATTTTTATATTATTTTTTTTTGCTTCGTTAATACCATCCAATACGTTATTGATTTTTCCAAATCTTGTAATTTGATTATATTTATCTTCATCTATAGTATCAAGTGATACATTAATCCTATCAACCCCATTTTGCTTTAGGTTATAAGAATAAGTTTTTAATAATGTTCCATTAGTTGTTAAAGTGATCTCATTTAAGTTTGTAGAATTTTTTTTATAATTTAATTTTTCAATTAATTTAATTATATCTTTTCTAACTAGTGGTTCTCCTCCAGTAAGTCTTATTTTTTCTACTCCTAAATCTATAAAATTATCACACAATCTTTCTATTTCTTCTAATGTTAGAATTTCATTTTTTGGAAGAAAATTCATATTCTCTTTCATGCAATATACACATCTTAAATCACATCTATCTGTTACAGAAATTCTCAAATAGTTAATTTTTCTTAAAAATTGATCAACTAATTCCATTAATATTTATTATTTTAAGTTTAATAATTGATGGATTTACAGTTTTTTTTCCAACATTTTCAAAATTAATTGTTAAAGTATCGTTTATAGCAGATTGAATTTGCCCAATCCCCCATTCATACTTTTTATCTTTATTAATTACAAATACTCCAGGTACTAAATCACCGTAGTAATTTTCAGACATTATAATGTTATATATTTATTTATTATTAATTTAATCTTTTTTCAGCTTTTTCATGCATTTCTTGTGCTTCTAAGCTTAAAGTAGCTACAGGTCTTGCTTCTAGTCTTTTTATACTAATTGGTTCACCTGTTTCTTCACAATACCCATAAGAACCATCATTTATTCTTTGAAGGGCTGAATCAATTTTATTTATTAATTTTCTTTCCCTGTCTCTAGTTCGTAATTCAAATGTTCTATCAATCTCTTCAGAAGCTCTATCTGTTAAATCTGGTTTTGATTCATTCTCATTTTGTAAATTATTTAGAGTTTGAGAGGATTCTTTTAAAAGTTCATTTTTCCAGTTTAGAAGTTTTTGCTTAAAATATTCTTTCATTTTAGCACTCATAAATCTTTCTTTTTGAGTGGGTTTGTAATTTTTAGGAATTTTTGTCATCTGATAAAGTGAGGACGATTTATCAAAAGATTTTTATATTTCAAGATTTATATAAAAAAAATAATATAATAAAATCAATAGGTTATATAAAAATAAGTATGAGAACAAAAATAGAACTTTTAAAATGAGAACAAAAGGTGTACAAAAAAACAAGATTTGCAAGAATCTTAATAAAAAAATACCAAATAAATGGAGAAAAGAAATGTCTCAAGCTAAATTAAAAGTTATAGAAAATAATACAATGGATAAAGAAAATAGAACCAAATCGCTTGAAGCTGCAGTTAATCTGATTGAAAAAAACTATGGCAAGGGCTCAATTATGAAGTTGGGATCTAAAGCAAACGTTGATATTGAGGCCATCTCAACTGGTTCTTTAGGTTTAGATATAGCATTAGGAATTGGAGGTGTTCCTAAAGGTAGAATCATTGAGATATATGGACCTGAGAGCTCAGGTAAAACAACTCTAGCAACACATATTGTTGCAGAATCTCAAAAACAAGGCGGGAATTGTGCATTTATAGATGCTGAACATGCTCTAGATCCTGCTTATGCTAAAAAACTAGGAGTAAATCTTGAAGAATTACTAATTTCACAACCTGATACTGGAGAACAAGGTTTAGAAATTGCAGATTCTTTAATTAAATCTGGTGGAATTGATGTTTTAGTTATCGATTCAGTTGCGGCTTTAGTGCCTAGAGCTGAGTTAGAAGGTGATATGGGGGATTCTTTACCTGGATTACAAGCAAGGCTAATGAGTCAGGCTCTAAGAAAATTAACAAGTTCAATTGCGCAATCCAATACTTTAGTTGTTTTTATAAATCAACTTAGGATGAAAATAGGTGTCATGTTTGGTAGTCCAGAAACAACAACTGGAGGTAATGCTTTAAAATTTTATTCATCTGTGAGAATGGATATTAGGAGAATTGGAGCTATTAAAGATAAGGATGAAATTATAGGCAATCAAACTAGAGTAAAAATTGTAAAAAATAAAGTAGCTCCACCATTTAAGGTTGTTGAATTTGATATTATGTATGGTGAAGGAATTTCTAAGTTAGGTGAACTAGTTGATTTAGGTGTGAAGGCAGAAATAATTGATAAATCAGGATCTTGGTTTGCATACAAAGATCAAAAAATTGGTCAAGGAAGAGAAAATGTCAAATCTTTTTTGAATGATAATCCAACAATTGCTAAGGAAATTGAAAATCGTATACTTGAGAATGCAGGTATAGTTGAAAAAGCTATGATGGAAGGTAAAATAGAGAAAAAAGAAGAGAAAGAAAAAGAAGAAATAAAAGAATAATTATTATTATTAATTTCTAGGCATCTATCTTTAATAGATGCCTTTTTTATTTAGACAATGTAGATTGCAAGTTATAATAGTTTTTCATGAATTCTAATAAAATCAGATCTACATTTCTTAATTATTTTAAAAAAAATGGTCACGATATAATTCATTCAAGTTCATTGGTTCCTGATAATGACCCAACATTGATGTTTGCAAATTCAGGGATGGTTCAATTCAAAAATGTATTTACTGGTAAAGAAACAAGAAAAATCAAAAGAGCAACAACTGCTCAAAAATGTGTTAGAGCAGGTGGTAAGCATAATGATTTAGAAAATGTTGGTTATACTACAAGACATCATACATTTTTTGAAATGTTAGGAAATTTTTCATTTGGTGATTATTTTAAAGATCTAGCAATAGAATTTGCTTGGAATTTAATTACTAAAGAATATTCAATTAGTAAAGATCGACTCTTGGTCACTGTTTACTCTGAAGATGATGAAGCTTTTACATTATGGAAGAAAATTGCTGGATTATCTGAAAATAATATAATTAAAATTAGTACAGCAGATAATTTTTGGTCCATGGGCGAAACTGGACCATGTGGTCCTTGCTCTGAAATATTTTTTGATCATGGAGATAAATATGAAGGTGGACCTCCAGGATCTTCTAATGAAGATGGAGATAGATTTATAGAAATATGGAATTTAGTTTTTATGCAATTTGAACAAATATCTAAAATTGAAAGAATAGCTCTTCCAAAACCATCTATTGATACTGGAATGGGCTTAGAAAGAATGACTGCTTTGTTAGATGGATCAAATGATAATTATTCAACAGATTTATTCCAACCCATTATAATTGAGTCCATTAATTTATGCGGTGATGAAAATTCAATTAATCATCCAAGCCATAGAGTAATAGCTGATCATTTAAAGTCCTCTTCTTTTTTGATAGCAGATGGCGTAATGCCTTCAAATGAAGGTAGGGGATATGTTCTCAGAAGAATTATGAGAAGAGGTATGAGACATGCGCATTCATTAGGAAATAAAGATCCTATATTTCACAAATTATTCCCTACATTCTTAAAAGGTATTAAAGGATCATATCCAGAATTAGACAGAGCTAAAGAGCTTATTATTAACACTTTTTTAAATGAAGAAACTAAATTTAAAGAAACTGTTGAAAAAGGCATAAAGATTTTAGAAGAAGAAATTTCTAATTCAACAAATGTATTTGATGGAGAAGTTGCTTTCAAATTATATGATACATATGGTTTTCCCTTAGATTTAACTCAAGATTACCTAAAGAGTAAAAATATTGAGGTTGATCTAAAAACATTTGATAAAAAAATGTTAGATCAAAAACAAAGAGCTAGACAAAATTGGAAAGGAACAGGTGATATCCAAGATGATAAGATTTGGTATGAGATAACTTCTGAAATAGAACCAACTGAATTTCTAGGTTACAAAGATAAAGAAGCAGAATGTAAAATTTTAGCTATAGTATCTAGTGGAAAGAAAATAAATAACATTAAACAAAATCAAGAAGCAATAATTATATTAAATCAAACTCCTTTTTATGGTGAAAGTGGCGGTCAAGTAGGAGATCAGGGTTTTTTAGAAAATGATAATTTTAAATTTGAAGTTTTAAATACAACAAAAATATTTGGAAATTATTTTCTTCATTCGGGTAAAGTTATAAATGGAAACTGCCAAATTAATCATAATATAAAAGCATCAATAAATGATGAAAACAGAAACCTGATTAAATATAATCATTCATCTACACATTTGTTACACGCAGCTCTCAGAAAAACCTTAGGTAATCATGTTACTCAAAAAGGATCTTTAGTGAATTCTGAAAAACTTAGGTTTGATTTTAATCACAATAATCCCATTGATAGAGATAAAATTCTAACTATTGAAGCAATTGTAAATAACCAAATAAAGAAAAATAGTGATGTAGAGATAAAAATTATTGATCAAAAAAAAGCAATAGATGAAGGTGCAGTAGCTTTGTTTGGTGAAAAATATGGAGATGAAGTAAGAGTTGTAACTATGGGTGAAGAAAATGGTTCATATTTTTCAAAAGAATTATGTGGAGGTACTCATGTTGCTAAACTTGGAGAAATTAATAAATTCAAAATAACAAATCAGTCTAGCGTAGCTTCTGGCATAAGAAGAATTGAAGCAGTTTCTAATATTTCAGTAGAAAAGTTTCTAAACCAATTAGAAAAAAATAATATTGAAACAGATAATAAACAAACAAAGCAGATAGAAGAATTAATATTAAAGATTAAAGATATAAACCCGCAATATACTTTTAAAAACTCATATGATGATAAGGTTTTATATTTAAAAGAACTAAATCAAATTTATGAAAAAATAAAACAAAATATTTCTATTTCAAAAAATATTAATAATATTATTACTAAAAAAATTAATGAGATAAATTTTATTTACTTAGTTGCCAAAGATTTTCCAAATAAATCTCTTAAAAATTTTATCGATGAACAAAAGAAAAAGTATCCAAATAAAAGTATATCCTTAATTATATCTAAAGATCAAACAAAATTATCTATAGTTTTAGGAGTATCTAATGACATTACAGATATATTTGATGCATCTAAAGAAATTAAAAATATTTCTAATATTTTAGGTGGCAAAGGTGGTGGAGGAAGAAAAGATATGGCACAAGGGGGAGGATCTGATATTTCTCAAATTGATAATTGTATAGAATATATAGAAAAAAAACTTATTACTATTAATTAACCTGAAAGTTATTATTTACCGCACTAAGGAAATCTTGTGTATTTAACCATTTCTGATCTTTGTTTATCAATATAGCTAAATCTTTTGTCATTTGTCCATTTTCTACAGTTGTTATACAAATTTTTTCTAATTTTTTTGCAAATTCAATAAGTTTATTGTTTGAATCAAATTTACCTCTAAACTGAAGTCCTCTTGTCCAAGCAAATATTGAAGCAATTGGATTTGTAGATGTTTCTAGACCTTCTTGATGATTTCTAAAATGTCTTGTAACTGTCCCGTGAGCTGCTTCAGCTTCAACTGTTTTACCATCAGGTGTCATTAAAACACTGGTCATTAATCCTAGTGAACCAAAACCTTGAGCTACTGAGTCAGATTGCACATCACCATCATAGTTTTTGCATGCCCAAATAAAATTTCCATCCCATTTGAGTGCTGACGCAACCATGTCATCAATTAATCTGTGTTCATAAACAATATTCTTTTCTTTAAATTTATTTTCAAATTCTTTTTCAAAAACTTCTTGAAATAAATCTTTGAATCTACCATCATAAATTTTAAGTATAGTATTTTTTGTCGATAGATAAACTGGCCAACCTAATTCAATACCATAATTAAAACATGAACGAGCAAAATCCTTTATAGAATTATCAAGATTATACATAGATAATGCAACTCCTGATTTATCAAATTTAAATACTTCTTTAGTAAATCCTTTAGATCCATCTTTAGGTTCAAATATCATTTTTAAAGTTCCTGGTTTATTAATTAATGTATCAGTAGCTTTGTATTGATCACCAAAAGCATGTCTTGCAACAACAATTGGATAATTCCAATTTGTAATAATTCTAGGAACATTTTTACAAATTATTGGTTGTCTAAATATGGTACCTCCAAGTATGTTTCTTATTGTTCCATTAGGTGATTTCCACATTTTATTTAAATTAAATTCCTTAACTCTATTTTCATCCGGTGTAATTGTTGCACATTTTATTCCAACACCAAATTTTTTTATTGCTTCTGCAGCTTCAATTGTAACTTGATCATTTGTAAAATCTCTATTTTCAATACCTAAATCAAAATATTTTATATCTAAATCTAAATAAGGAAGTATTAATTTTTTTTTAATATAATCCCAAATTATTCTAGTCATCTCATCCCCATTTATTTCTACAATAGGATTTTTAACTTTTATTTTTTCCATGAAAGTATTATTTTATTTAATTGATTAGCTTTATCTATAACTTGAAATAAATTTTGTAAATTTTTATTTCCAAATTTATGTTTAATAATTATTTTAAATTGATCAAATAAAGGATCCCAAAAATTATCAAAATTTAAAAATACTATAGGTTTATTGTGAAGTTTTAATTTTTTTGATGAAATTACCTCTATTAATTCTTCTAAAGTACCAGTACCACCTGGTAAAATTAAAAAAGCATCTCCTAATTCAAATAACAATTTTTTTCTTTCCTGCATATTTTCAACAGTTATTAAATCTATATTTTTGACAAATCCTTTTTCTTTATCTATTAAAAATTTTGGAATAATACCTTTAATATTAGTTCCTAATTTAATTGAAGTTCTAGCTAATTCACCCATTAAACCTACATTTCCTCCGCCATATACGATTGATAAATTAAATTTTGATATGATTTCAGCAATCTCTTTGGTAACTTTGTAATATTTTTTATCTAAATTATTAGAAGAAGAACAATAAATTGTTAGAGATTTTATTTTCATAATTATATATGAGCCTATTTATATAAAATATGCAATTTAAGATACATAATGAGGGTTGGGTATATTTTGTTTCATCAGCAATTTTAACAATTATATTATTACCTTTTTTTAAAATTTTAGGGTTTTTTTTATTAATATTATCAATTTTTATTTTTTATTTTTTTAGAGATCCTAAAAGATCAATACCTGCAGATGATTTTATTGTTGCACCAGCCGATGGTATTATTACATATATAGGAGAAACAAAATCTCCGTTAAATGATACTGATGATAAAAATACTTATAAGAAAATAAGTATATTTTTAAGTATTTTTAATGTGCATGTTAATAGAATGCCCGTTGATGGAAAAATTATGAAAATAAAATATTTTTCAGGAAATTTTTTCAATGCTTCATTAGATAAATCATCTGATAAGAATGAAAGAAATATAATATCTATAGAAAATAATTCTCAAAAATATTATGTTGTACAAATTGCCGGATTAATAGCAAGAAGAATTGTTTGTGAGGTTAATGAAAATCAAGAATTAAATAAAGGTGATAAATTAGGAATAATTAAATTTGGAAGTAGGGTTGATTTATATTTGCCAAATAAATGTGAACTACTAGTTGCCAAAGATCAAAATGTAATAGGTGGTGAAACTATTGTTTCTAATCCCAATTCTCTTAAAAAAATAAATTCATATAGTTTAAAATGACAGATAATAATATTTATAAATATATTCCAAATTTTATAACATTACTTTGTTTAAGTAGCGGATTTACTTCTATTATGTATTCATTAAATAATGAATGGAAGATAGCTATATATTTAATTCTAATTGCAACAATTTTTGATTTTTTTGATGGTTGGTTTGCAAGAAAATTAAAAACAGATTCAAATTTTGGAGCAGAACTAGATTCACTTAGTGATTTCATTTCATTTGGAGTTGCTCCAAGCATTTTAATTTATATGTGGTCAACATTTATATTGGGTTCTTTAGGTTGGGCAACTACTCTATTTTTTGTTATTTGTGCTTCTCTTCGATTAGCTAGATTCACTGCAGATATATATGTGATTGACAAACCTATTAATAGTAATGATTACTTTATTGGTGTACCATCACCAGCAGCAGCAGGACTTTTAATACTTCCATTATTAATTTATTGTGAATTCGAGCTGTCTATTTTGAAGAACGCATATCTTAATTTAGTTAATACAATATTAATAGCTTTTTTAATGATAAGTAGAATTCCAACAATTTCTCTTAAAAAAATTAGTATTAAAAATAAATTTAAAACCTGGATATTATTGTTTTTAGTTATTGTAACTGTTGCATTAATTTCAAATTTATGGGTTACATTATCAGTTATATTAATAATTTATATTTTATCAATTTTTTATACTATAATTATAAATAAAAAGACTAATTAGAAATTTTTTTTCTATACCAATTGATAATATTTTCTCTTAACATCAAAGCTGAGGGCGTTACTATGAGAGTTAAAAATGTTGCAAATAATAATCCAAAAACAATAGCAGTAGCAAGTTGAACCCACCATTGAGTATCTGGCGAACCTACAGTTATTTCTCTAGTAACAAAATCAACGTTTGTCATTGTAACCATTGGAAGTAATCCTAAAACTGTTGTAGTTGTAGTAAGGAGTACAGGCCTAAGTCTTTGAGCTCCTGTTTTAATTATTGCTTCTTTTACATTATTTGATTTGGTTTTCAGATAATCGAAAGTATCTATTAATATAATATTGTTGTTTACTACAATACCAGCTAAAGCTATGACACCTACACCTGTCATTACTATACCAAAAGCTTGACCAGTAATCATTAATCCAATAAAAACACCAGCTGTTGACATTACAACTGAAAACAATATTAAAAAACCACTATAAAAACTATTAAATTGTAACAATAAAATCATAAGCATCATGAATAAAGCAACAGTAAAAGCTTTAGTTAAGAATTCTTGAGCTTGTTTCTGATCTTCATTTTCACCTACTAATTCTACTCGCACATTCGGATCAAGAGAATATTTTGGAAGATCTGTCATTAGTCTACCTTTTATAAAAGGAGGTTTATTTGTAATGCCAAGAACATATTCTAATTCTCTTATTTTAAAATCAGAATAGACACCTGGTTTTACGTCTGCTTGAATGCTTATTGCATTTTTAGCATCAATTCTTACAATATTACCAGTTTTATTAGATGGAGAAATTTCAACAAAATTAGAAATTGGAACTAAACCATTTTGAGTTGAAATTCTCAAATTTTCAATAGTTTCTAAAGTTCTACCTTCATTTGGATATCTTAGATAAAGAGGTATACTTTCATTAGAATCATCTGGTCTGTACTCACCAAGTTTCAGTCCATTTGTAGCTACTTTAATCACATTACCTATAGAACCTATATTTACTCCAAATTTTGATGCTTGTTTTCTATCAACTTTTATTTCCCAATCTATTCCAGGAGCCGGTAGATTATCTTCAACATTCATTAATTCAGGATATTTTTCGATAAATTTCTTTAGCTTTGTAGATTCTAGTATTAACAGATTTTTATTTTCACTAGTTAATTTTATACTTACTGGTTTACCCCCACCAGGACCTCCTTGCTGTTCTCTTGTTTCAATTTTAATACCTTTAATAGATTTTGTAGCTTCCAGAATTTCATTTAGTATTATTTTTGACTTCCTTCTCTTGTTCCAATCAGTATATTCAAGGCTTATAGAACCAATAAAATCTTCTGAAGCTTCAGATTGTTCTGATACATTTCCACTTAAAGAATATATATTTTTAAATTCCTTGTTTCTATTTTGAATATCAAGAATTATATTTTCTACTCTTGAAACATAAGATTTTTTTTCTTCAACTGATAAATTACCTCTGGCAAAAACAACAATTTTTGCCAAATCAGGTTCTATATCTGGAAAAAATTGTACGCCAGAACCAATTCTAAAATAGGTGAAATTTACAGATATTAAAATTAAAATAGCTGATAAAATAACTTTAGAAGGGTGGTTTAGTAATTTGTTAACTACTTTAGCATAAATACCAATGAATCCTCTTAAATTTAAAATAGGTTCATTTGAATCAGAAGATAAAATTTTAGCCGATTCAGTAATTGTTAACGATTTAGAATTTATATTCTCTGTTAACTTATATACACGCGGAATAATTTTAATAAAAATGAATATATAAGTTATAACAGGCAATATATAGTTTATAATTTTAATTGGCAAAAATAGATAATTTAATGAATTAAATTTTATTCCATAGGAAATTAAATTAAATACTATTATTGCAAATATTAGTGGAATTAATATTTGCAGTACTGTTCTTGAAATATTATTTAACACTGTACCTAACACTGGCACAAACAAGAGAGCCATAAATAAAGAAGAAGTTAAGACACAAATAAGAGTTATTGGAAGATATTTCATAAATTCGCCAGCTAATCCCGGCCAGAATATTAATGGTAAAAAAGCTGCTAAAGTTGTTGCAGTTGAAGAAATAATAGGTAGAGCCATTTTTTTTGAAGCATCTGAATATGCTTCTTTAATCGATGATCCTTCCTTAATTTTTCTATCTGCATATTCAACAACAACTATTGCTCCGTCAACCAATAAACCTACAGATAGTATAAGAGCAAATAGAACTACTATATTAATTGTAAAACCAAGAATAGATAAAACTAATAACCCTGATAAGAAAGAGCCAGGTATAGATATTCCAACTAATAATCCAGATCGCACACCTAATGCACCTAAAATAATTATTAAAACTAGTATTATTGCTGCAATAACATTGTTTTGAAGACTACCTAGCATAGTTTTAATATATTTTGAATTGTCCTGACTATATAAAATATTTATTGCTGGCGGAAAATTTTTGGATGCTATAGTTGTAATTCTTTTTACTTCATCAATTGTTGCAATAATATTTTCTCCAATCCTTTTTGACACTTCAAGAGTCACAGAATTAGAACCATTTACTTTTGCATATGATTGTCTATCTTCAAAAGTTCTTTTTACTTTAGCTATATCTCTAAATGTGATTACCGAATCTCCAAAAGTTTTAACAGGTGTATTTAGAACATCATCAATTGATTCATAAAGACCTGGAACTTTTATAGAAAAACTTCCATCTCCTGTGTCTTGTCCTCCGGCTGAAACCATCATATTGTTTTGTCTGACTGTATTAATTAAGTTTTCCAAGTTTATTCCGTAACTCTCTAAAGCTGTCGTATCTATTAGAATATCAACTTGCTCACTTCTTTTACCTCCTATTTTAGCCTCTAATACACTTGGTATCGTTTCAATTTCATCTTGAAGTTTTTCAGCAAAATCTTGAAGAGTTCTGTCAGGTAAATCTCCAACTAGTGAAATAAGCAAAATAGGAAAGGTACTAATATTAACTTCATTTACTGTTGGATCATCAGCTTCATTTGGCAAATTTCCTTTTGCTCTATCAACCTTCTCTCTTACATCTTGCATTGCTTGATCTGGATTAAAACCTGGATCAAATTCTAACAGAACATTACCACCTCCAGAATAAGCAGTAGATCTAACTTCTTTAACACCTTCTACACTTTTAACCTCATCTTCAACTGGCTTGACCAAAAGTCTCTCAGAATCTTCTGCTGAGATACCATTTTGATTAAGTGAAACATATATTATTGGTATGTTTACATCGGGAGCAGCTTCTTTTGGAATATTTATGTATGTGGATGAACCTGCAAATATTACAAAAAGCAAAATACCAATTACAACCCTTGCATGAGATAAAGAAAAGTCAATTATATTCATTATGATCTAATTATTTTGAAATTTTATCACCAATTGCTACGTATTCTTGACCAGTAATAATTAAATTAACAACATCAGGTAAACCAGTCACCCACATTCCATCAATTGTGTCTCTTACAGTATTAGTAGGGTAAAAAATAACATTATCATTATTATCTATAGCTTTTACACCTACTGTACCATCATCCAAAAGAGTTAAAATAGAAGGAGGAATTTTGTGTGCTTTTAATTCAGATCCAGCAATAGTTATTTTAGTAGTTATACCACTTTTGAATGATAAGTCAGAATTGTCTGCTTCAATTGTAATTTCAAATGTTCTTGTGCTTGTTTCAGCAGAAGGTGAAATAAATGTAATTTTTCCGATTTTTTTTACACCATTTGTATTTTCAATAATTGCTTTTGTACCTATACTAACTTTATTAACATCAAATTCTGATAAATATCCTTGGATTTTTATTGGGTTTAAATCAATTATAGTAAATAAAATATTTCCAGGAGTTATATATTCACTTACTTCAATCATATTATTTGAAATAATACCGTTAAAAGGGGATTTGATTGAAGTATTGCCTATATCTAACTCAATATTTTTAAGATGAGATTTTGCATTAGCTATTTGAGATTCAATACTAGATTTTTGAGATTCAAATTTAATTAATATATCTTCATGATCAGATTTCGCATTTGCAAGATTAAATGAAGCTAGACTTAATTTTGATTTAGAGCTTAAACCTTTATCAATTAATTGCTTTGCTGAAGCATACTCTATTTCATATAATTTAATTAGTTCTTTATTTTGAGATAATCTATTTAACTTATTTTTTTCGTTTAAATCTAATTCTTTATTAAGTCTGTCCAAATCTTTTTTAGCACTATTAAGTAGTTCTTTTCTATTTTCTAAAGAAATTTTAATTAGTTCATCTCCTTTAGATACTCTATCACCTCTTGAGAAATTTATTTTAATAATATTACCAGTTGTTTCTGATTTAACATCAATTCTTTTGTTATGTATTGTTTGTCCCTGTAATTCAATAGATTGGTCTATTTGACTAAATTTATATTTTTTTATTTCAACCTTAGTATTGTCATCAATTAAAACATCTTCTTTTTTTTCTTCCAATCCAATATTTGTTTCTGAATCTTCATCTTGAGCTTTTACTTTTGTTATTTGTCCAGATCCAATCCAACCAACAACTAACAAAAATATGGCAGCAGCTATAATAATTGATCTTTTCATATGAATCTTTTCTAAGGCCTTATATATTAAATAAGTAATAAAAAACAATAGTCTTAAAGTACAAATAATTTATGAAATCAAATGAATGGATTAAACGTCAAAAAAGTGATTACTATGTAAAAAAAGCCAAAGAGCAGGGATATTTAAGCCGTTCCGCCTTTAAATTAATAGAAATTGAAGAAAAATTTAACTTAATTGTTAAAGCATTTGAAATAATTGAATTTGGTGCTGCGCCCGGGGGTTGGAATCAAGTAATTTTAAATACCAATCCTGAAGCAAAAATTACTTCTATTGATCTTTTAGAATTAAAATTAAATCATTCTAACATTAATTTTTTTAAATCAGATATAAATAAATTCGACTACAGTAAATTTTCAAAAAAATTTGACTTAGTTTTATCTGATGTAGCGCCAAATGCTACTGGTCATAGATCAACTGATCACCTAAGAATAAGTGGACTTGTTTTTGATATTATTTATTTGTTTGATAAAATTTTAAAAAAAAATGGATCATTTATTACTAAAATTTGGAAAGGTTCAGAAGAGAAAAAAATATTAAAAATCCTTAATAATAATTTTGATAAAGTAAGTTATTTTAAACCTAAATCTTCTAGAAAAAATTCTTCTGAAATATTTTTAGTTGCAACAAAATTCATTAAATAGTAATTTAAATTACTAGAAATATTGTTATATTATTCATTACATAATGTTTTTTAAATTAAATAATTGCTAATTGTTGTCTTTTTAGTGAAACAATTAATGAATTTAAATCATTATATTTACTATATTTCTTATTTGTAATTATTAATTTATAAATAAATCGTTTTTTTCTTTTTTCCCTAAGTTTGCTTAATTTACAATCTGGTGTTGCCCAAGTATGTTTATAAAAGCAGAATATAGCTTCATTAGAATTAAAATCTAAAGAATAATCTTTCCAATCACCTTTAGTTACTCCTAACGCATAACAATTAAGGATTTTGCTAATTTCTGATTTAGAAAAATATAGTTTATGATTGTTAGATTGTTTTCTAGATGATACTAGGCTCATTATAATTAAATATACTAATTTTTTTATGTCTGTAAATGCTTCAAATGATGAATTAGGATGGATTGCACCCTCATTTAAGCTTATAAATATAGATAATAAGGTATATGAGTTAAGTAACTTGAAAGGTCTTAATGGCACTGTTATTGCTTTTTTGTGTTGCCATTGTCCTTATGTGATTGCAATAGCAGAAAGGTTCAACAAAGAATCTAGAGAACTTAAAAAACATTCAATAAACACAATAGCAATTATGTCAAATGATGTTAATAAATCTCCAGATGACTCTTTTGATAAAATGAAAGAATTTTCATCAAAATATGATTTTAGCTTTCCATTTTTATATGATGAAACTCAAATAGTTGCAAAAAATTATAGAGCAGTTTGTACACCAGATATTTATGGTTTTGATAAGTCTCTTAAATTAATGTATCGAGGTAGAATTGATTCAGGTGTTATCAATCAAGATAATAAAAAAATTGATAGAGAAATGTATGACGCTATGATTAAAATTAAAGAAGAAGGTAGGGCTCCAACAAAACAATATAATAGTTTTGGGTGCTCAATTAAATGGAAAAATAATGAATAACAGCACTCAAATTCAGACAAATTTTTTCTTAAAAACTAAAAAATATATAAGAGAAAAAATTAAAATTTTATTATTTTTTCTAATATCTGTGTTTGTTATTTTTTTATCTTTTCAATTTTTCTCCTATTATAAAATCAATCAAATAGAAAAAAATAGTATAATTTATTATGAAGCAATAGATTCGGAAAACCAAAAACGCATATATGAATTATTAGATGAACTTAGTAATAAAAATGATTTCTATTCTATTCTTGCAAATCTTGAACTTATTAAATTAAATGTAATTAATAATGACTATAATTCAGCTTTAGAAATTTATTACTCTATATTGCAAAACAAAAAATTAGATAAAACATATATTGCTGCAATATCATCTATTGCTTCATATAATTTTATAGAAATCCAATATAATAATTCTAAATTTAATTTTTTAAAAGATATTGAACAATTTATTTCTTTTATTGATGATAGCTTAAATAATTACAAAGGAATAAAGTTAGAATTAAAATATTTATTAGCGATTGCAGAAATTGATCATAATAAATTATCCTATAAAGATTTTAATCAAGCAAGTGATTTATACAAATTAATAATGGAGACTGAAAATATTTCCTCTACTATTAAAGAAAGAGTTAATAAGATTCATGAGTTTCAATTATATAATTAAATTTTTTTCATTTTTTATTATTTTATTTGTTCATTCTTGTGGAACTGTTAAAAAATTAACAGAAGAATCCAATAAAGAAATAAATATTGATA
>PTKZ01000022.1 GCA_002938205.1 Alphaproteobacteria bacterium MarineAlpha5_Bin5 | reverse complement strand
TGGAACTATTGGTGGAGGAAATCTAGAATATTTAGTTGTAAAAGAAGCAAAAAGATTAATAGATAAAAAAATAAATAAAAAGTCACTTAATATACCTCTTGGACCAGGCATAGGTCAATGTTGTGGAGGTTATGTTCAAATCAAACTATCATTACATCAAAACTCTTCAGAGGCTTTAAAAAATGAAAAATTATATGATGAAAAGAATACTAATTTATATATTTTTGGAGCTGGGCACATTGGTCAAGCATTAATTTCAAAATTAGAAAATATTAATTTCAATACTTTCTTAATAGATTCTAGAGAAGATTTTTTAAAAATGACGAATATTAATAATATAAATTACTTACTTTCAAAAAAACCCTGGGAAATAATTTACCGTTTAAAAGATAATTCATATTTTGTAGTTTTAACCCATAGTCACGATTATGATCTAAAAATATTAAATGAAGTACTGAAAAAAAATTTTACCTTTTTAGGATTAATTGGATCTAAAACAAAGAAGAATAGATTTTTCAAAAGATTAATAGATAATGGTCATAATAAATCATTAGTTGAAAAAATTGAATGTCCAATTGGAATAAATATAGGTAATTCTAAAGAACCTGATGAAATAGCTTTTTCAATTATAACAAGACTTATTTCAATTAAAAATAATTTAAAAATTTTAAAAAATAAAAAAATAAAAGAAGTAATATGAAAAATATTGATTTTATGAGAAGAGCAATTGAATTGTCAATAAATAGTGTCCAAATAGGCGGAGGTCCATTTGGATGTGTTATTGTTAAAAATAATAACATCATCGCAGAAGGCTCAAATGAAGTAACCTTATCAAATGATCCAACGGCACATGCAGAAATAGTGACAATTAGAAAAGCTTGCAAAAGTATTAATAATTTTAACTTAGAAGGTTCAGAAATGTATACAAGTTGTGAACCATGCCCTATGTGCTTAAGTGCAATTTATTGGTCTCATATAAACATTATTTATTATGGAAATACTAGATTGGATGCTGCAAAAATTGGATTTGATGACAATTTTATATATAATGAATTAGGTAAAGACTTATCAATCAGAAAAATTCCTATGAAACAAATTTATAAAGATGAAGCTAAAAAAGCTTTTTTAGATTGGGAACAAAAAGTAGACAAAATCGAATACTAAATGGAAATATTAACTTCTCTATTCCCCTTTTTTTTAGACTGGCTTGATTTAGTTGTAAGATGGATACATATAATAGTTGGAATAGCGTGGATTGGAACTTCATTTTATTTTAATTGGCTTGATAGTCGCTTAGACAGAGAAATAGATAGTAAAGATATAGATGGCGAATTATGGTCTGTACACTCTGGTGGTTTTTACCATATTAATAAATTACAGGGTCCTCCAAAAGTATTTCCAAAAGAATTACATTGGTTTAAATGGGAGGCATACACAACATGGATTAGTGGTTTCGCTCTATTAATAATTGTATATTATTTAAATGCTGAAAGCATTATGATTGATAAAACAATCAGTGATATCAATCCATTTACAGCAATAATAATTTCTTTAAGTTTTTTAGCAGGATCTTGGCTGGTCTATGACTTTTTATGTAAATCATCTTTAATTGATCATAAAATTTTATTTTCTACAATAGGTTTAATATTAGCAACTATTGTTAGTTATGCTCTTACTAAAATATATGGATCTAGAGCCGCTTATATACATGTGGGTGCATGTTTAGGAACAATAATGGCTGCAAATGTTTTTCATGTAATTATACCTTCACAAAAAAATATGGTTAATGCTGCATTAGATAATAAGAATCCAGATTTGAAAAAGGGATTATCTGCTAAAACACGCTCAATTCATAATAACTATTTAACACTTCCAGTATTATTTATTATGATTAGTGCACATTTTCCTTTTACCTATGGACATAAATATAACTGGTTAATTCTTGCTATAATTTCAGTTATTGGAGCTTCAGTCAGACACTACTTTAACCTTCGTAATAAAAAGAAATATAATGTGTGGATATTACCAACTTCTGCCGCAGGTATGATATGTTTAATGTTATATGTATCTCTTCCTAAATTAAATAATAATTTAGAAGAAAATACTTTTGAAGAAGTTAATTTTAATGAAGTAGGAAATATTATTAAATATAGATGTGGAGTATGTCATGCAAGTAACCCAACTTATGAAGGATTTGAAGAGCCTCCTATAGGTATTATTTTTGATACATCAGAAGATATCATAAAAAACATTAAAGGTATTAAAGATCAAGTAATAGATTCAGATATTATGCCACCAGGTAACATAACTGGTATAACTGAAAATGAAAGAAACATATTAAGAGTTTGGATAGAAAAAGGAGCAAATATTAATAACTAACAGGTAATGGATCAAGAGATCTCCAAAGATACCATGTTGCTATAGAAGAATAAGGTGACCACTTTTTAAATAAGCTTAATAAAAATTTATCTGTAAGAGGTAGATCTTTTTTATAATTTTTACTTATAGCTTTTATAAATCCAAGATCTCCCGAAGGAAAAATATTAGAACTACCATGTGTAAATAAAAGAAACATATCAATTGTCCAATTACCAATACCTTTTATTTCAATTAACTTTTCTCGAATAATATCTTCATCAGTTTTTCTCATTTCATTTACAAATTTCTTATTATTTATAAAAAATTCTGAAATATTATTTATATAAAGTATTTTTTGTTTTGAAAGGCCACATTTTTTTAATTGACTATTTTTGAAATTTTTTAATGTTCGTGGAGTAATATTTTTTTTTAGAGAAAATAATTTACTTTTCATTGAATTTGCAGCAGATACAGAAATTTGTTGACCAATAATGGAATTGATTAGAGCGTGAAAGCTATTATCATTAAGTTTTAATGATTGTTTAGGAAATTGATCAATAATTTTCTTCAAAACTTTATCTTTGTTTGATAGATAAATCTTGCCTTTATTCCAATATATAGGTTTCATATTATGAGTTATTATAATCAATTTAAAAAAATAATATCTTACATAAATTATTTTTTTGGAATTTATTTGTGGGTTTTAATAATTTATGCATTTCTTAGATGGACCGGTTTAATAAAAAGATTTTTATTACAAGAGCACTTACTAGGAGAATATTTAGCGTTACCTACAAGATTAATACTGAGCTTTTTTTAAAAAAGTAGTATATGATTAATTACTACTTAATCGCAATACTGGCAGCTTTATGTTGGTCAGTGTCATCATTAATATCAGCTGATATAACTAGATCAATAGGTGCCTTAGCTTTCAATAGAATAAGATTATTTTTTGTATCATTAATGTTGATTGCATATACTTTCTACTTAGATACTTGGTTATCAATAAATACAGAATTCCTTATTACAATTATATTTTCTGGTATTATAGGAATTTTTCTAGGTGATACATTTTTATTTATTGCATTAGAAAAAATAGGTCCTAGAAGAAATAACATATTATTTTCTTTAGCGGCTCCTTTTACAGTAATTTTAAATATATTTTTTCTTAAGCAAATAATGTCTTTTAACCAATTATTTGGATGTTTTGCTGTTTTTTTAGGTGTAATAATTGCAATTGCATATGGTGATACTTCAAATAAAAACCATAAATGGGAGAAAATAGAAGGATCAATATATACTGGAATAATTTTCGGAATTTTTGCAGCTTTTTGTCAAGCAATTGGTTTAATAATGATGAAACCAATTTTAAACGCAGGAGCTGATCCTATTGCCTCTGCTTCCATTAGAACAATTATATCTTTTATTTTTTTATCTTTAACTTTTTTTTTTAATGTAGAAATTTTTAAATCTAAAAAATCAATTGATTTAAAAACTATATATCAATCAATAATAAGTGGATTTTTAGGTATGGCATTAGGAATGAGTTTATTACTTATAGCTTTAAAAAACGCAGATGCAGGTATCGTAGCTACTTTATCATCAACTAGTCCAATTATGATCTTATTTTTAATTTGGATTTTAACTAAAAAAATACCATCTTTTGGAGCTTGGATAGGTACTATATTAGCTATTTTTGGAACAGGTTTAATTTTTATCTATTAGTTTTATTCCAAGTTCCTCTAGTATAGTTTTATCAACATTTGCTGGAGCATCCATCATTAAGTCCATAGCTTGTTGATTCATAGGAAAAGCTATAACTTCTCTAATATTAGGTTCATCAGCTAGTAACATAACAATTCTATCAATACCTGGAGCGCTGCCACCATGTGGTGGAGCTCCATATTTTAAAGCATTTAACATTCCTGGAAATTTTTTTTCAATATCAGATTTTGAATAACCAGCTATTTCAAAAGCTTTATACATTATGTCAGTTCTATGATTTCTAATAGCTCCAGAAGATAATTCTACTCCATTACATACAATATCATATTGAAACGCTTTTATTGAAAGAGGATTCATATTTTCAAGAGCATCCATACCTCCTTGAGGCATAGAAAACGGATTATGACTGAATTGAACTTTATTAGTTTTATCATCTAATTCATACATAGGATAATCAACAATCCAACAAAATTCAAAAGAATTCTTATTTAGTAAATTTAAATCTGAGCATATTTTTTCTCTAACTTTGCCTCCAAACAATTGTGCATCTTTGCGTTTATCACAAATAAAAAATATAGATTGGTTATTTTTTAAATCCAATAACTTTAATTGATCTTGATCTAAATTTTTTGCTATTGGTCCTTTATAAGAATTATCAACAAAGTTAATATAACCTAATCCAGCAGCTCCCTCTTCTCTTGCCCATTGATTTAATTTATCAAAAAAACTTCTTGGTTTATCAGCAGTATCATCAACTACTATACCTTTTACAATAGAACCTTTTTTAATTTGATCATTAAAAATTTTAAAATTTGAATTTATAAATGAATTTGTGCAATCTTTAATGATTAAAGGATTTCTCAAGTCTGGTTTGTCTGTTCCGTAAATTTCTAAAGCATCTTCATATCCTATTCTTACAAAAGGATATTTACTAACAGTTGCTGGTAATTCTCTATTATACTTATTATTTTCATTAAAAACTTCATACAATACAGGTTCTATTGCATTGAATACATCATCTTGGGTTACAAAACTCATTTCAAAATCTAGTTGATAAAACTCGCCTGGAGATCTATCGGCTCTACTATCTTCATCTCTAAAACATGGTGCAATTTGGAAATATTTATCAAAACCGGCAATCATCAAAAGTTGTTTAAATTGTTGAGGTGCTTGAGGAAGAGCATAAAACTGACCTTTATGAATTCTAGATGGTACTAGATAATCTCTAGCTCCTTCAGGCGAAGCTGATGTTAAAATAGGTGTTTGAAATTCAATAAATCCATTAGCTATCATTTTTCTTCTAATAGAAGAAATAATTTTATTTCTTAAGAGAATGTTATTATGTAATTTTTTTCTTCTTAAATCTAAGAATCGATATTTAAGTCTTACTTCCTCACCATATTCTATGTCAGAATTAACTGGAAGAGGTAAAACTTCTGACTTTGATAACAACTCAAATTCATTAACTTTTATTTCAATTTCACCAGTTGAAAGTTTTGTATTAATAGTATCATCAGATCTTTTAATAACTTGACCTGATATTTTAATAACACTTTCATGAGTTAATTCATTAATTTTGTTAAAAATCCCTTGTTTAGCATCTATGACACATTGTGTTAAACCAAAATTATCTCTTAAATCAATAAATATTAAATTACCATGATCTCTTATAGTGTCAACCCATCCACTAAGTATGACTTTTTCATTTAGATTGCTAACTGATAATTCTGAGCATTTATGTGTTCTATAGACGTTCATTTATCGGATCTTTACAATATTTCTTTTATTAATGGTATTGTTAATTGACGTTTTTTTTCTAAAGATAGTTTATCCATTTTATTAACTAAAATATATATTTCTTCATACGTTCTTTTTATTCTTTTAATCAAATATTCAAAAATTTCTGTATTTTTAATTATAAATTGCTTTTCAGTAAGTAATTTAGTTAATATAATAAAAATCATTTCATCATTAGGTTCATTAATTTTAACATAATGAAATGTTTTCAAACGTGATTTTAAATCTGGTATATGAAAATTATATTCATATAGATCATTATTAGATGTGATTAAAATTTTTAAATTATGATTTATACAATGATTAATAATATGGAATAAATACTCTTCATTTAAATTTAACAAAAAATTATCAATTAAAACATTTTTTTTATTAGAAATTATATTTGATATATTATCAGAAAATATTATTGCATCATTTTTTTTTGCCCATATGTTAGCTAAATGAGTTTTGCCGGATTTATTTGGACCATAAAGAAATATATTATTTGCTATGGAATCTTGGTTTATCAGATTATATGCTTCAATATTAGATTCATTTACATAAAAATTATATGAATCTTTATTTTCATTTATATTAAAATCAAAATATTTTTGTTTAGTCATTTTAAGGTTATATTACAAATTTTTTCGTTATAATTAACTCGTATATTTTTTCTATTTAATGATTTAATAAAAGTATCATTATTACCATAATATTTAATTATATAAGTATTAGAATTTAATGATATATTTTTTAGAATTAATTCCTTTATTATTAAACTGGAATTGATTAAATTTTTAATTTTTTTTAGCTCATAAATATTTAAAGTTTTTATTTTACATTTAGCTATATTTAATGATGATGTTGAAATAAAATTATTTTTTTTCCATTGGTTTAATATTTTGGGTATCAAATCTTCAAAAAAAGAATTAAAATTGATTTTTTTCACACTGAAACTATCAACTAAATCAAATGAATTTTTATTATACAAGTATACTTTAAAAAAAATAGATTCATTTTTATTAATAGAATGAATGAAAATTAAATTATTATTATTATATTTTGAAATAATTTTTTCAAAATTATTTGAATCAAGAGTTAATATATCTTTTTTCTTTAAAAGAAATCTATCATTAATATCTAAATTTGGTAACAAATAAAAATTAAATAAATCTTTATTGTTATTAAGTAAAAATTTATAATATTGATTATCAGTAGATAATAGTTTTTTACTAATATTATTTTCATCAAATATTATAGTTAAAAAATTTTTTGGCTCATATTCAACATAATTAAATTTATTTAATCGTAAATAATTAATTATAAATTCTTGATTAAAATTTATTTTAATTTTTGCATAATAATTTTCATTAATTATTTTTTCTTCATTAATTAAAATATTTAAAATAAAACTATCAACAAAATCATTATTAATTTTTCTTTTAATAATTTTATAATCTTTATTTATTAATAATTTTTTAAAGATTTTATCTAAACTATTTTTTTTAATTTCATTAATTCGAGTCATTTTATTATTTTCAATATTAGTAGATTGAAATTCAACAATATAATAATCTGATTGGAAAATATCTGATGCAAAAACATTTTTAGAAAAAATAATAAATAAAAAACAGAAAAGTAAATTAATCTTAATTAATAATTTATGAAAATTATATTTCATGAATATTTCAAGACATTATATTAAAAGTTAAGGCTAAAAAATGAAAAAAAATAATAATAGTAAAATTAATTATATATGTTCTTAAATTAACCTACAATTTCATTAGATGTAAAGAAAAAATTAATTTCTTTAATAGCATTTTCTATTGTATCAGATCCATGAACAGAATTTTCTTGAACATTTAATGCATATAATTTTCTTATTGTTCCTTCTTCTGCATTATCAGGGTTTGTAGCTCCCATAATTTTTCTATATTTTTCTATAGCATTGGTTCCTGACAAAACTTGAACAACAACTGGTTCAGAGATCATAAAACTAATTAAATCATTAAAAAAAGGTTTATCATTATGCACATAATAAAATTCTTCAGCCTGTTTCCTATCTAATTTAATTCTCTTTTGAGCAACAATTCTTAGTCCAGAATTTTCAATAATCATATTAATTGATCCAGTAAGGTTTCTTTTAGTTGCATCAGGTTTAATAATTGAAAATGTGTTTTGCATAATTTTTTCCTTTCAAAAATTCTTAAACAATCTAATAAATTTAATGTTAAGTTTAGACTATCTATTTCAGATATATAGTTTTGTCCACCTCTCATAGACAATGAATTTCTGGCATATTTTAAATTATATTTAAATCATGACTTTTTGATATAAATAAATGAATATTATTATTAAATTTTAAACTTTTTTGAATTAATTTGGTAGGTATAATAATTATGAATAAAATAAACTCATATATTTTTATTCAAATATTTAAAAGTTGTACACTTATTTTTTTTATTTTTGTTGCGATTGCCTGGTTATTACAGTTAACTAGATTAATTTCTTTAACAAATCTTATTCAAGTAGATGTATATACAATTATAATTTTATCTTTTTATTTACTTCCTAATTTAATAACTATTATAATGCCTTTTGTTTTAATATTTGGTATTTTATTATGTTTTATTAGATTAAGTAAAGATAGAGAGTTAATTGCAATTTATACTTTAGGACTAAAAACTAATTCTATAAGAAAGCCTATAATTTTTTTTACAATTATTTTAACATCATTTTTTATAATATTAAATTTCTATTTTTCACCAAATATTTATAAGAAATATAAAATTAAAGAATTTGAAATTAGAAATGAAATTAACTTAGAAAAGATTCTAATTTCAAATTTCCTTAAAATTGGAAATAATACAATTCTTGATTTCAAAAAAAAACAAAATATTTTTGAAAAAATTTTTATAAATTTTTATGATGGTAAAGACAATTTAGTTTATGCAAAAAATGGAAAAATTTTAAAAGATAATAAAAAATATATATTTAAATTAAGTGATGGATTTAAATTAAGTATAAAATCTGATGAAGAAATAGAAAAGCTTGAATTTGAAAATTATTCATTAGAAATAAAAGATGAAAATAACACTGAATATAATAATATTGATTCAAATACACATAATATTTTTGAAGATTTTAAATCAAAAAATTATAGAAATATTTCACACAAATCAATTGATACTTTATTTATAATAATTATAATATTTTTTTTTTACAATAATAACATTTCAAGAAACATATTTGATATAAAAAACAATATTACTTTTGTTAGTTTATCAACTTTTTTATTAATAATTAATCAATTATTTAAAAATAGTGGACTAAAAATATCTATTTACTTAAGTTTAATTACTTTTTTAATTATTTTATTATTAATATTAATTTATTTTAGAAGAAAGAAGCATGTATAAAATTAATCTTTATTTATTTTTTCTTTCAATAAAATACATTCTTTTAAATTTAATAATAATTACTTTTTTTGTTGCTTTTTTAAATCTAATCGAAATTTCTCGTATACTAGAAAAAGATTCTCAAAATTTATATTACTATATAATAACTTCGCTTTTAAAACTACCATCTATTATAAACGAAATCATTCCTTTTGTAATTATTATAGGAATTACTTTTTTATTTAGATATTTAATAAATAATAATGAATTAATAGCTATGAGAAATATTGGTTATTCTATTTTTGATATTTTTAAACCAATTGCTTTTTGTGTTTTATTTTTTGGTATATTTATTTTAATTTTTATAAATCCTTTATCTGCATATTTTGAATTAAAATATGAATCAATGTTAAACAAAAAAATTGATAATATGTATTCAATTAAAATTTCTGAAAATGATATGTGGATAAAAAATAAAATATCTGAAAAAGCATCTAATTATATTAATATCAAAAATATTGACTTAAATAACATGGATGCAAAAGATATTAAAATATTAACAATTAATGAAAATGAAACAAAATTAATTTTAGCTGAAAAAGGAATTATAAATAATCAAAATTTTAACTTAATTAATGTTAAGTTATATGATCTATCAAATGATTTATTTAAAAAAATAGCAAATTATAAATTAAGATTAAATTTTACTAAAGAAAATGTTCTTAGTTCAATATTGAACTTTAAATATGTTCCATTCTTTGATTATTTTAATCATATTAAAACTTTACAAAAATTCAATCTTTATTCATCAGAAATTAGTTTATTTTATGTATCTGAAATATTAAAACCTTTTTTTTTAGTTATTTTAGCTTTTGTGGTGACTGGTTTTTCAGGAAAATTTAAAAGAAATGATAATTTTTTTAGAATTTTATTTATCGCGATATTAATAGGTTTTTTTGTATTTTTTTTAAAAGAAATAATTACTAAACTTACTATTTCTTTAAATATAAACGTTATGATATCTTATAGTAGCATATTTTTAATCCCTTTTTTGATAGGTCTTTATCAAGTTATTAAAATTGAAAATGACTAATATTTTTAAATTAAAAAATATTATAATAATTATTTTTGTAATTATAATTACAATATCTTTTAGATCTCAAAATGCATCAGAAATTTTATTTTATGCTGACAATATCTCGTATGATGAAAATGACAATATTATAGGAAAAGGTAAGGCGAAGATAATTAGAGAAAATGAAATTATAATGTCAGAAAATATTATATATAATAAAAAAAAACAAATAATATTATTACCAAGTGAATTTAGCTATAAAGATAATAAAGATAACTACTACTATGGTAGCAAAGGTTTTTTTACAAAAGACTTTCAAAAAGGAGATATTAATGATGTAAAAATTTTATTGAATGATGGTTCAAGAATAGTAGGTAGTAAAGCAAAAAGAGATGGTCAAATTGATATTATAAGCAAAGGAGTTTATTCACCTTGTACTAGTAGAATAAATATAAAAAATTTTAAATGCCCTATTTGGCAACTTGAAAGTGAAAAAATCCTACATGATAGTGAGAATTTATTTTTATATCAAAAACATTCAAAGATGCGTATTTTAAATATTCCTACATATTATTTTCCATATATTGTTACACCTTCACCACTAAGAAAAGAAAGAAAATCAGGTTTTCTAAATCCTTCTATAAGTTTTAATTTTCTTGATACTAAAACATCACAAAGAATATCGACTCCTTATTATTTTAATATTTCTGAAGATAAAGAATTAACATTCACACCTTCATTTAATTACGGAGGGGGGGTAGATAGTTCTCAAAGGTTATTATTTGATTATAACCAAATAGTTTCAGGTGGTAATTTGAATTTTGATCTATCTGTTGATACTAATTTAGAAAAACAAAATAACAATAAATGGTTTAATGAAGCTAGTCTAATAACAAATTATAATACTAATATTAATGAACATTTTCATCTTGATATAAATTCAGCATTACAAACTTCAAAATACTATTTACAAACAACAAATCCATATGATGAAATAAGTTATAAAAGCTCTTTATCTACTAATATTAGTTTGAGTGGCTACAGTTTAAAAAAATATGATGATAAACTATTAATAAAAACTACAACATATCAGGTAACACAACAAAATGAAGATAATAAAAAAATTCCTACTGTTTTACCTTTTGTAAACTATTATAGTGGACAGACTATTTATAAGAATTATAATATAGACAATAATATAGTTTTTTATAATGTTTTTAGAGATATACCGACAGATATTCACGCTAAAAATCAACAAAAAGTAGCGCATCAAGTATCTTTTAGTCGTAATTTTATTAAATATGCAAGTAACATTCAAATATTATCTGAATTGCATAACCAAATCTTCTTTACTGAAGACAAGAAAATTGACAATACTTATCATACAGGTAATTATTATAGAATTTTTCCAATAGTTGGATTATCATTTAATACACCATTTAAATTTAAAAAAAATGTATTTAATTTAATTTATAAGCCACATGCTTTGCTAGCTTCATCATTTGGACCACCTAATTCAAATAAAATTTCAAATGAAGATTCGTCACTTTCTTCATTTTCTATAAACAATAGTAACAATTTAAATCGATATTCAGGATCTGATAAGTTAGATAATTCAAAAAGAATTGCATATGGTTTTAATATTAAAAATTCAACTATTGTTGCAGACTTAAACCAAACATATGAATTTACAGATAATAGTAGTTTTCACAGTGCAAGTGGTAATAAAAAAAGACTTAGCGATTTACTTGGTTCTTTTATTTTTGATAATCAACAAAACATTAATGCTGGATATAATTTTAGATTAGATGTTCATGAAGATTATATTAAAGAACAAAATGTTAGTTTTGGTAATGATAATAAATTAGGAAATATCAGTTTAAAATACTCAGATCAAAAAAGCAAGACTGATGAAATCATCACTACTGATAAAGAAACATTAAATTATTCTTTTTCTTCAAAGAAATTTGCTAAATTTTCATTAATAAATTTTTCTGGTTTATATGATTTAAAAGAAAGTATTAATAAAGAATATTCAATAGGATATAATTATTTTGATGAATGTTTTGGAATAAATGTTGATTTTAAAAGAAATTCATATGCAAAAGAAGATTTAAAACCACAGGATATTTTGACTATAATGTTTTCATTTAAAAATGTTGGATCATATAAATCTACAAATTTAGCTGTTTCAGAAAATGACAAACAAGACATTAATTGGGAAAATATGGATGTAAATAATGAATTATTTAATTAGATTAACAATAATTATCTTTGCTATAATTCATGGAATTTCTTATGCTAACGAAAATATTGTATCAAATAATAAAATAATATTCAAATTAAATAATAAAGCTTTTACATCAATTGATTTAGAAAATAGAAAGATATATTTAGAGATTTTAAATAATGTGAAAATTGATGACAGTGAAAAAGATTCAATTTTAAATGATTACATATCAGCTTTAATTTTTTTTGAAAATTACAATATAAATAAAATAAATATTATTAATTTAGATGAAGAAATTCACAAAAATTATGTTGAGAAATTTAAAAAATATTATGATGATAACAATAATGCTCTAACAAAGATAGATAAGAAAATTATTATTGAAAATATTAAAATGGATTTAATTAGACAAAGAAAAATTGAACAAATATTAAATACAAAAAAAGAAGAAATATTTGAAAAAAACAGTGATTTAGATTTACTTTATAATTTTAATATAAAATATTTAACAGCAAAAGAAAATGTAATAATAACTTCGAACTTAGATTATATTTTTAATAGGAGTGATTTATTAAATCTTGAAAAAAAACTAAAAAAAAATAAAATTAATTATTTATTGAAAGAAAAAGAAATAAATAATATAGGGAAATTATCATCTGAATTAAAAAACTTAATAGAAAAAGATAAAAAAATTCTAATTAAAAAAAATAATAGTAATATTATTATAATTTCGATAGAAAAGAAATTTGCAAGTTATGAAAATATATTTGTAACCTTGGTTAATTTAAAAGTAAAAAAGCAAATTGATAATAATAATCTAAATTGTAATTATATTAATGAACTTAAAGATAAAATCATTTTCAATGAATATAAATACTCATCTCTTAATAATATTATTAAAGAAAACTTATTTAAAATTAATGATTATATATTATTAAAAGAAAATGATATTTTTAACTATATCTTTTTATGTAAAATGAGATTTGATAAAAATATACTTAATGAAATAAACATAAATAAAAAAGTACAAAATTTTGCAAAAAATATAGAAAATAATTTTATAAAAAAATATTACAAATTATATAATATAATAATATTAAATGAATAAATTAATAGCAGTTACAATTGGTGATATTAATGGAATTGGTATTGAAATTTTATTAAAAGAATGGAAAAAAAATAACATTAATTTTTTTGTAATCTTTTCAAATATAAAATTAATTAGGAAATATTTAAAAAAAAAAAATATTAATATTAAAATTAATCATTTCAATAAGGATAAATCTAACTTCAAATATATAAAAAATAAACTAAATATTTTTAATATTAAAGCAGAAAATAATGTCGTTAACACATATAACTCATTGAATGAAAGTTACAAATATACTAAAAAAAAACACTTTATCGGAATAGTTACCTTACCTATTAATAAGAATTTAATTATTAGCAAAATTAATAAAAATTTTATTGATCAAACTGAATTCTTTAAAAATAAAGATAGAAAAAAAATTTCTAATATGATCTTTATTTATAAAAATAAATTTTTTATTCCTTTAACTACTCATATTCCATTAAATAAAGTAATGGAATTTTATAAAAATAAAAAAAATATTACTAATAAAATTAATTTAATAAATAAAACATTAATTAATGATTTTAAAATTAAGAAGCCTAAATTTTTAATCTCTGGTATAAATCCTCATTGTGGAGAAAATGGTTTTATAGGTAAAGATGAAATTAATAATCTAATTCCTATAATTAATAATCTTAAAAAAAACAAAATTAATATTACAGGTCCAATAGCTGGAGATTCAATGATTAATAAAAAAAATATTAAATTATACAATTGCTTCTTATTTACATACCATGATCAAGCTTTAATTCCCTTTAAAATATTAAGCAATTACTCCGGAGTAAATTATACTGCAAATTTAAATATAATTAGAACATCACCTGATCACGGTACTGGATATGACTTAGTGGGCAAGAGAATTGCTTCATCTAAAAGTTTAATAAATGCTTTTAAGATATTAAAAAAAATAAAAAAAAATAGATCCTAAATTTGATAATACCAAAAAAATCACTTGGACAAAATTTTTTAAAAGATAAAAATATTATTAATAAAATTAATAATATAATAAATTTTAATAATAAAACAATTGTAGAAATAGGTCCTGGTTTAGGATTTCTAACAGAAAAAATTATTAAAAAAAATCCTAAGAAATTTATAATTATAGAAAAAGATGAAAAATTATATGATTTATTAAATGATAAATTTAAAGATTATAAAAATATTACAATCATTAATGACGATATTTTTAATTATAATTTTAATAAATTAAATAATGCATTAATAGTATCAAATCTGCCTTATAATATTAGCAGAAAATTAATAATTAAATTAATTAAATTGAATAAAAATATTGATGAAATGATTTTCATGATTCAAAAAGAATTATCTGAAAAATTTAATTACAATAATGGAAGAATGAATAAATATAAATTTTTGATTAAATTATTTTCAGAATATCAGATTTATTTTGATGTATCAAAAAATGTTTTTTACCCAAAACCAAAAGTAAAATCATCAGTGGTAGGTTTTAAGCTTAAAAAAGTTAAAATTAATAAAAATAAATTAGAATTATTTATTAAAACTATTTTTACTAACAATAGAAAAAAAATAAAAAATAAAATTAATATAAAAAACAATAATTTAATCAAATTGAAAGATAAAAGAATTGATGAATTAAATATTGATGATCTATTTAAAGTTTATAAGTTTTTTTAAATTTTTATTTAATATTTTTTTATTATCATTTAAAAAAAGATGATACTCTATAATTTTTATTATATCTTTAGTTGTTTGATGAATATTTTGATTAATTAAAATATATCTGTACTCATTATAGTGCTTAATTTCATCTAAAGCATAAGAAAGTCTTAAATCAATTTCATTTCTATTATCTCTACCTCTTTTTATTAATCTTTTTCTTAATTCTTTTACTGATGGTGGCAAAATAAAAAAATCAATAATATCATTTTTTAAAAATTTATTTCGTATTTTTCTTGCTCCCTTCCAGTCTATATCAAATAATAAATGTTTATTAAGTTTAGAAGCTTTTTTTAAATTATTGAAAGGAGAACCATAATAATGATTAAAATTTTTTGCAGTCTCTATAAAATAATTATTTTTTTTTAATTTTAAAAAATCTTTCTTATTAACAAATTTATAATCTTTACCATTTATTTCATTTAATTTTTTATTTCTTGATGTGTAAGAAATTGATAATGATACATTATTCATTTTTTTTAATAACAACTTACACAAAGTTGTTTTGCCAGCTCCAGACGGTGATGAAATAATAATTAGTTTATTCTTTTGCTCTATATTCATTTAATTTTTGCTTATGTTCTAAATAAGTTTTTGAAAATATATGCTTTTCATCAAACTTATTATAAAAATAAAATAAATAATCAGTTGTATAATTTTCAAGCATTAATTCAATCGTTTTTAATCCTACATAGGAAATTGGTTCAGGAGGCAGTCCATAAATAAAATAGGTATTGTAGGGATGATTTATTTTTAAATCATTATATGTTAAATTCCTATTTAGTTTATATTTTCCTTCAGTTATTGCATATATCACAGTAGCATCAATCTGTAATTTCATATTTTTATTTAACCTATTAATTAAAACTGAGAATATTTTTTTTTTGTCAATATAATCAATGCCTTCTTTTTCAATTAATGAACCAAGAATAATTAAATCTTTAACAGTATAATCATTAAAAATTGGATTATTTATACGATTTTTAAAGAATGAATTTTTAAAGTTTATTAATTTTTTTTTAAAATCATCAAATGTTTGTGATGAATTTAAGAAAAATGTATCAGCTAATATAGCACTATGTTCTATCTTATTAAAATTCTCAAAATGTTTTTTTAAAAGTTCATTAAGCTGAGTGTATGTCCAACCTTCAACAATAGTTATTCTTTTTATTATATTGCTAGGTTGAGTAATTAATTTTGTAAATTGATAAAAATTCGAATCTTTTTTTAATAAAAATTCACCATAATGTATTTTAAAAGAAAAGTGATTGTATAATTTTAAAAAATTAGAGTATAGAAAAATATTAAATCTATTTGAATCATTTAGATTGTAACTTAATAAACTTGATATATTTTGATTTTTTTTGATTAATATATTTGGATTGTTTAATTTTATATCTTTTATTAAAAAAATATAAATAATGTAAAAAAAAGAAATAGCAAAAATAATACTAAATATTTTTAAATAGTAACGCAGTATTAGTTCCTCCAAAACCAAAAGAATTGCTAAGAGCATAGTTAATCTGCATTTTCTTTGGTGTTTTTGATATTAAGTGAATATTTTCAGAATTTATAGGGTTATCTAAATTTAATGTAGCTGGTGCAATATTTTCACATATAGATAATATAGAGAATATAGCCTCAACACTTCCAGCTGCTCCTAATAAATGTCCTATCGATGATTTTGTTGAACTTACATATAAATTACTATGATTTTTAAATAATTTTATAATTGCATTCAGCTCTATTTCATCTCCCTTTTTTGTAGAAGTTCCATGAGCATTTAAATAATTAATATTTTCAGCTGATACCTTTGCCATCTTTAAAGCTTCAAGCATAGCCCTATAACCACCTTCGCCATCTTCAGAAGGAGCTGTAATGTGGTGTGCATCCCCTGACATACCATAGCCAATTAGTTCAGCATAAATATTAGCTCCTCTTTTTTTTGCAAACTCAAGTTCTTCAAGTATTACTATTCCTGCTCCCTCACCCATGACAAATCCATCTCTATCTTTATCCCAAGGTCTTGAAGCATTGGTAGGAGTTTCATTAAAAGCAGTACTTAAACTTCTGGCTGAACAAAAACCTGCTAGGCCTAGTTTACAAACTGCTGCTTCAGCACCTCCTGCAACCATGACATCGGCTACACCTCTTTTAATCATTTCTCCAGCATCACCTATGGAATGTGCTCCTGTTGCACAAGCTGTTACGACTGAGTGATTGGGTCCCTTAAAACCATATTTAATTGAAATTTGCCCAGATAATAAATTGATTAAGGAAGATGGAATAAAAAAAGGTGATAATCTTTTCGGGCTTGAATTATTTATAGTTAATGAACCTTCATAAATAGTTTCTAAACCACCTATTCCTGATCCTACGCTAACTCCAATTCTCAATTTTTGTGCTTCTGATAAATTTTCAATTCCAGAATCTTTAATTGCCATTTTAGCAGCGGCAATACCATATTGAATAAATCTATCATTTCTTTTAATTTCTTTTGTATCTAAATGAATCGATCGATCATAGTAAAAATTATCATTTTCATCATGAGAGATATATCCCGCTATTTTGCAGGAGAGTTCTGATGTATCAAAATTTTGAATTTTATTAATTCCAGATTTACAATTTATAAGGTTATCCCAAGTTTGTTTTTTATCGTTGCCTATTGATGTTAGTAAACCAACTCCCGTTATAGCAACACGTCTCATAATGAAGATTAATTATTTTTTGTCTTCAATATAATCAATTGCATTTTGAACAGTTTGAATAGTTTCAGCAGCATCATCGGGAATCTCAATTCCAAATTTTTCTTCAAATGCCATTACTAATTCAACTGTATCAAGACTGTCTGCTCCTAAATCATCAATAAATTTAGCCTCTGGTACAACCTTTGACTCATCTATACCTAAATGATCTACTACTATTTTTTTTACTAAATCCTGTACTTCACTCATAATAACTCCTTAATAAATGTTTAATAAATTATTAATTCAGTATATGTCAACTAATTAAACCATCAACATACCACCATTTACATGGAAGTTTTGTCCTGTGATATATGAAGCTTCATCAGTAGAAAGAAAATACACCATATTAGCGACATCAAAGGGATTACCAAATTTTTTCATTGGTATATTCTGTAACATTTTATTTTTTTGCATATCATTTAGTTTTTCAGTCATTGGTGAAATAATAAAACCTGGCGAAACTAAATTAACATTTATATTTCTGCTGGCTACCTCATTAGCAATGGATTTATATAAACCTATCATACCAGATTTTGAAGCAACATAATTTGATTGCCCAGGATTCCCAGTTAAAGCAACTATTGAAGAAATACCGACTATTTTACCTCTTTTATTAGAAATCATGTTTGGAAGTAAGTTTTTAATAATTAAAAAATTTGAAGTTAAATTTATTTCTAAGATTTTACTCCATTGTTCATATTTCATTCTAAGTAATAATCCATCATCAGTTACACCTGCATTGTTTACAATGACAGAAAGATCTTTATGCGAGTTCTTTATTAGTTGTAAATTTTCTTCTAAAGTATCCTTATTTGATAATTCTAAAAGAAAATAACTATGATTATCTCCATATTTTACTTTAAGTTTTTCAAGATTGGATGATGATGAAGAAGTTAAAATTAGATGATAATTGTTTTGATTAAACTTTTCACAAATAGCCGAGCCAATTCCTCCAGATGCGCCTGTAATTAGTACTTTATTAATTTTGTTCATAATTGTTTAATTGTTTTAAATCATCAATTTTATCTATAGATATTATATCAAAAGTATTAGAGATTCTCTTAATTAATCCTGAAAGAATCTTACCGGGACCTATTTCAATTATTTTTTTCTCTTTTGTGTTCTCCAATGTTTTAGTGCTTTCAGTCCATCTTACTCTATTGGCCATCTGATTTTTTAGACAATGTACAATATCATCGATATTTCTATTAATTGATGCATTAAAATTTGAAATAATTGAAATATTAGATTCATTAAAATTTGTTTTATTAATATAATAATTTAATTTCTCTTGAGCATCTTTCATGAAATTACTATGAAAGGCTGAAGAAACATTTAATTTTATAAATTTTTTTACACCATTTGATAGAAAATCATTTTCGGATTTATTAATATCTTCTATTAATCCAGATACAACTATTTGTATTGGTGAATTATCATTTGCAATTTCAAGATTTAAATTCTTATCTTGAATTATTTTTTCAATTTTTGTGCAGTTAATGCCGATTAAAGC
>PTKZ01000021.1 GCA_002938205.1 Alphaproteobacteria bacterium MarineAlpha5_Bin5 | reverse complement strand
CTTCTTCTGGTACTGATTTTGGCACACCATGAGCAGAAAAGATTACAGGACGATCTTTTTGTGTAATTTCTTTTAATTCTTCTATAAAAATAGCCCCTTGTTTTCTTAGATTTTCAACGACAAATTTATTATGAACAATTTCATGACGTACATAAACTGGCTCACCATATTTTTTTATAGCTTCTTGTACCATTAAAATTGCTCTTTCTACACCGGCACAAAAACCGCGAGGACCAGCTAAATATACATCTATTATTTTATTCATTTACTTTTTATTTTGACCATGGTTTATAAAAAAAGATATATTAGTACAAATACAATATTCATGAAAAATCTATTATATTTTTTTGTTATATCTACTGCATTAATATTTTTATTTGGTTGTAATGCAAAGGAAAAAAAACAACAAAGTTCCACAGAACTTAACTGTCCACGTATTTTTTTCTCATCTGAGCATAGTAACTATATTGACACTGAAGACCAAAAAATTAATTTAGATAATCTTGCATATAAAGCTAATCTTAATAATTTTGCATACAATCACTCATGTACAAAATTAAATAATCTATTTATATATCCTTTAGATATATTAATAATAATTGAGCCAATTTTATTAAATCAGCCAGATATCATATTACCAGTATATGTTGCTTTACTAGACAAAAAAAACAATCTTATAGAAACGCAATTTTTTTCTATTGAAGGAGTTGTTGATCAAACAAAAGATAGAAAAACATTTGTAGAAACTGCAATTGTAAATAAATTAGAAATTATAACCAATAAAGATTTTGTAGATAGTATTATTATTGGCTTTATGTTAGATAAAGAGAAATTAGGAATAATAAATTAGTTTTTTAAAACTGAGCCTAACTCAGAAATAGATATATCTAATATTTTTTGTTTTTCATTTTCATTCATTTTTTCTTGCAACAAATTAATTGTAGCTTCAATTGCAGTAAATGTAATATATTCCTGAATTGTATTATTTGCATCTCTTGTTAATTGTTCAATTTTTTCTTTAGCAAGAATTTCTCTTTTTTCAATTTGTTCTTTAAGTTTTGTTTCAGCGTTAGCTTCTAAATGGTTAATTTTATTTTTTGCTTCTTCATATATGTTTTCTATTTCATTTTTTACATCTTTCTGACGTTGTTTAATTTTACTTAATGTTATTTGTGTTTCATTTTTTAAATTTTCAGCTTCCTCAATTCTTTCTTTAATTTGCTTTATCTGTGAATCAAGATTGTTAGTTACAACTTTACGTATAGGATTGAAAACAGCTCCAATAAAAGCAATGAAAGCTACAGCTACCCAAAATTGTGGATCTGAAAACATTAATTAATCTTTCTTTCTGCAGATTTAACTGCATTACTAATATCATTATCTGACACATTAAATTGAGCTATTTTAGAAAGAGTTAATTTTGTAATATCTTTAATATTTTCATGAATTTTTAATAATGATTCATTTTTATTTTGTTCAATTAAATTTGCTGATTCATTAATTTTAGAATCCAATGCCTCATCTATTTTACTCAGTTCATCGGCTGTCTTTTCCTGAAATGAAGTTGAAGAAGTTTTCAACATATCTGAAGTTTCTTGATGCGCTTTTTTTAGTTGATCCTCAATAGATTGCTGAATTTTCTCAGCTTCAGCTTGTAACTCTTTGGCTTCTGCTATGTCTTCATTAATTTTTTTTTCACGTTTGTTTAAAACAGTGCTAATACGCGGCAAAGAAATTCTCCATAAAAAAACTAAGAGAAATGAAAAAGTTACAAAAAGCCAAAAAAGCTGCGAAATAAAGAACTCAGGATTTAATTGAGGCATTTTTTTTAATTAACCAAATAAAATAACTAAAGCAATAACAAGCGCGAAAAGTGCGATTGCTTCGACAAGCGCGAAACCTAACATTGTCATTGTGAAAACTTCTCCACGAGCTGCAGGGTTTCTTCCAACTGCTTCAATAAAAGAAGAGAAGATGTTTCCAATTCCTATTCCAGAACCAATAACACCTATAACGGCTAGACCGGCTCCAATAACTTTTGCTGCTTCAATTTCCATATATCCTCCTATATTTTAGTGTAAGTGATATGCATCGTTTATATATAAACACGTTAAAATAGCAAATACATACGCCTGCAAAAATGCGATTAAAATTTCTAAACCGGTTAGAGCAACTATAAACGCAAGCGGAAGTGCGCCTGTGAAAAATGGCATTGCAACAACAAAACCAGCAAAGACCTTAAGTAATGTATGACCCGCTAACATATTAGCAAAAAGTCTTACAGACAAACTGATGGGACGAGATAAATAAGAGATTACCTCAATTGGAATTAACAATGGGTGCATGTAAAAAGGCACACCTGGAATATAAAAAAAAGTAAAAAATTTAATACCATGATTAACAAAACCAAGAATAGTAACTCCTATAAAAACCACGGAAGCAAGTGCAAAAGTTACTATTATATGACTGGTAAAAGTAAATTGGTAAGGAATCATTCCAACCATATTTCCTATTAAAACAAACATAAAAAGAGAAAAAACAAAAGGAAAATATTTTTTTCCATTATCTCCAACAGTATCACTAAGTAGCTGTGCAATAAAATTATACATTAACTCTGAAATTAATTGCATCCTAGAAGGAACTATAGACCGCGGATTAACAGTCAGTGTTAGAAAAAGAGTAATCACAGCAACTGTGATAATCATGGATAAAGAAGAATTGGTAAATGAAATATCATATCCACCAAATTCTGTTTTAGAGTAAGGAATGATCTCAAATTGTTCTAGTGGACTGTGTTTTTCGCCTTTAGCTGCCATAAATTATAAAAATTGATTACTTTTTTTTTATTGTTTTTCAATGCGACGCATTACACGATATACGTTTAAAAATCCAGCTAATGCACCAAGTATAAAGAAAATAATTAAACCAAAGGGTTTTGTATTTAAAAAATTATCCACAATTAATCCTATACCAACTCCAACGGCTAATGCTGCAATAATTTCAGTACTAATTTTGAAGCCGAATCCAGCACCACTTTCTTTTTTTGTTGTTGCAATTTTTTCTTTAGTAGATTCAAATTTATCCAACTTGTGTTTTAGTTCTTTTAATTTTTTATTATTTTCAATCATTCAGGATCTTGTTCACGAATTTCAATAGCTTTTTCTAAATCTACTGAAACAATCTGCGAAATACCTTGTTCTGGCATTGTTACTCCAAAGAGTCTGTTCACTCTTGCCATTGTCATTCTGTGATGCGTGATAACTAAAAATTTAGTTTTTGAACTTTTAGCAATTTCTTCGACAAGTGTACAGAAACGGTCCACATTTGTATCATCTAATGGAGCATCTACCTCATCTAATACACATATTGGGGCTGGGTTTGATAAAAATACAGCAAACAACAATGATAATGCAGTAAGAGCTTGTTCACCTCCAGAAAGTAAAGTTAGATTTTGCAATTTTTTACCTGGAGGGCTTGCATAAATTTCAAGACCAGCTTGTAAAGGGTCAGTTTCATCTGTAAATTTTAAGTATGCTTTTCCTCCTCCAAAAAGTTGATTAAATAATTTTTGAAAATTATCATTTACGACTCCATATGCAGCAAGCAAACGTTGACGACCTTCAGTATTTAAAGAATCAATTGCTTCTCTTAATTTTGCTATTGCTGCTAGTAGATCATTTTGATCAGCTTTTATGTTTGTTACTTTTTCTTGTAGTTCTTTTGCTTCTTGCTCAGCTAACAGATTAACACCTCCGAGTCTTTCTTGCTCTGCTATTAATCTCTCCAGTCTCCGCTCTAAATCATTTATGTCACCTAATTTTTTGTTTGGATTAAGTTCAGCTATATTAAACAATTCATCTAAATTTGCATTAAGACGTTCTTTTACTTGTGTACTAAGTTGTTTTATAGCTTCATTTATAGTTGCTATTGATCCCTCTATTCGTATTTTTTCTTCTCTAAATTCATTTAATTTTACTTCTTCTAGCTTTAATTTTTTATTAATCTCATTAGCTGAACGTTCTGTTTCTTGTAGTTGATTTGCAATTTTATCATAAGAAATTTTATTTTCCTCAATTAACTTTTGTAAACGAATTTTTTCAGAAGTAATAGTTTTTGGCATAGAGCGAAGATTAGTTAAGTCTTTCGTTAAATTAATTTCTCTTTCTTTTAACTCATCCAATCTTTGCTTTGCTTGTGTAAATATGTCTATCCATTGCTTTTCTTCTTTTGTTAGTTGTTTTAGACGTCTATTTTTTAGTTGTTCTAATACCGCTTTTGTTGAAGAATTTTGCTTACCTTTTGAAACATATCCATCCCAACGCCAAATTTCACCTAAGTTACTTACCAGAATCTGCCCTGGTTTTAATTGATTTTGTAGCTCTAAAATATTCGTTTTATCTTCAATTAAACCTATAAAATCTAATTTTTTTTTCAAATTTTCAGGAGCTTTTATAATTGTTGAAAATTTTTTAATGTTGTCAGGAAATGTAGAATTTTCTTTTTGATCTAAGATACGCCAATAGTTCACTTGTTCTTCATTTATCGAAGCAATTAGTTCATCAGAAAAAACAGCAGCAACAGCTTTTTCAAAACCATCTTCAAAGTCAATGTAATCAATTATTGGATTATTGTTTCTTTGTTTAGCTGTATCTAAACTTTCAGTGTCATTAGTTTCTATAAACAAATCACCTTGCTGTTTTTCTAATATTGATTTTTCTTCTTTAACCCTGATAATATTTTGATTTGCATCATCAAATAAAAATTGTTCTCTATTTATATCATTTTTTATTTGCTCGATTCTAATTTGTATTTCTTCAACAGCATTATTTGCTCTATCAATTTCCTTTTCTTGATTATCGAGATTAATTGTATGTTTTTGCAATTCAGCAGCAATTTGACTCTCTTTTAATCTTAGGTCAGGAAGGGTTTCTTGAACTTTTTCATAACTAATATTAATTTTAGCCACTACCTGTGTTTGATTTAAAACAAAATCATTTTGGGTTTTCATTTTTTCTGAAGCATCCTCCAATTTTGTTTTTTCTAATTCCCATTTTCTGTAAAATACTGCAGCTCTAGCTTTTGTGATGTCTTTCTGTATATTTTTGTATCTTTCAGCTTGTTTAGATTGTTTTCTCAATATTTCTAATTGTTCTTCTTGAGCCTTTAAAACATCTTTAACACGCTCTAAATTTGTTCCTGTTGCATTTAGGCGAAGTTCAGCCTCATGTCTTCTTGAATGTAATCCCGTAATACCAGCAGCTTCTTCTAACAAAGTTCTTCTTTGTTCCGGTTTTGCTGCAATAATAGCGCCTACTCTTCCTTGACTTACCATAGATGTTGATCTTGCTCCAGTTGCAGCATCAGCAAACAGCAGTTGCACATCTTTAAGACGAACTTCTTTTCCATTTACACGATATTCAGAGCCTTCACCTCGCCATATACGTCTTGTGACTTCAATTTCATCACTTTGATTAAATAAACTAGGCGCCTGTCTTTCAGCATTATCCAAATCTATTGTTACTTCTGCTATATCCCAAGCTGGTCTGCCAGCAGTACCATTAAAAATAACATCATCTAGTTCACTGCCACGCATTTGTTTAGGAGATAATTCTCCCATAACAAAACGAAAAGCCTCAACTAAATTAGACTTTCCACACCCATTAGGTCCAACTATGCCTGTAAGTCCATTTTCGATGACAATTTCAGTTGGTTCTACAAAAGATTTAAAGCCCTTAACCCTAAGAGTTTTGAATTTTATCATTAACTATTCTGATAATATTTTATCAATGATTTGTCTAAATTCTTTTATATTTTTATTACCCTCTATAAGCTTACCATTTACTAAAAATGATGGAGTAGAACGAATATCAAACTCTTTCTGTGCAGCCATAACCCCTTCTAAAATATAGTTTTCTAGATCAGCATTGCTTAAACACGAATCAAACTCATTTTTTGTCATTCCACCACTTTGCATTATTTTATACAATTCTTGCTTAGTTTTTGTATTTTCTCTAAATATCCAATTATGCTGCAGCATATAAAGGGCATTCATATAATCATAACGAATATCTTTTGGAATACATTGCATTACCATACTGCCTAGTAAAGCTGGATAATCAAATGGAAAATCCCTAAAGACAAATCTTACTTTACCTGTATCAATATATTCTGTTTTTATATCACCTAAAGTGTTATTGTGAAAAGAAGCACAATGACTGCAGGACATAGAAGCATACTCAATTATTGTAATAGGTGCATTTTCATTTCCTACTACAAAATCACTTTCAGTTATTTCTAAAACGGAAATTTCATTTGCATTAAGAGAAGAAAAAAGAAAAAATATTATAATTAGTGTTATGCTTGTTATTTTATTCATTATTCTTCCATTTCAATAATTGATTGTTCCAATTTCTCAAGAGATTTTTCCAGGTCTTTGTTGTTTATTTTTTTGTTAATAATTTTTTTATTTCTTACATTACTCTTCTTTACTTTTAGTTCTCGAATATTTTTTTTTGGAACAAAGTTTTGTTGTAATCTTATGTCAATAATTGCTTTGTATCCAAAATAACTATTAATTTTATCTATAATTTTATTTTTGAAATGTTGGAAATCTATTGCTGCAGCTGGTGATACGTTAACATGAAGATATTTACTGTAAACAATTTCACCCACTTCATTTTCTCCATCAGGAATACGACTAATTTTTTCAGGCTCAGAATGATCTGCAAAAAACGAACCTACTATTTGAGGCCATTTGGATAATATTAAATATTCGACCTTCCCATATTTGTTTGCATATTTCTTGCTAATATTTTGTAAGGACTCCCCAATTTTTTTGGGGACAAATGATCTTTTTGATACTTCTTTCTTATTGTTTATTTCCATGCAACAGATGTATATTAGTAAAATATGAAAGCAATAAGATTAATCATTTATTAAGATGGAAAAAACAATAAATTCTAAGTTATTAAGATGGTATAAAAAAAATAAGAGAGATCTTCCTTGGAGAAAATTAAAGAAAAATAGTCTTCCAAATCCTTACTATGTTTTTATTAGTGAATATATGCTTCAACAAACTACTGTCTCTACAGTTAATAAACGATTTGAAGAATTTATTAATAATTGGCCTACAATAAATGACCTTGCCAAAACATCAGAAGAAAAAATACTAATTTTTTGGTCAGGGCTTGGGTATTATTCTAGAGCGCGAAACTTACTTAAAGCTGCTATAATTATCCAAAAAAATTTCAAGGGAATTATCCCTGATCATTATGACAATTTAATTATATTACCTGGTATTGGTGATTATACGGCTAAGGCTATCTTAGGTATAGCATATAATAAACCCACCATGCCGGTTGATGCTAATATTGAGAGAATTATTGCAAGAATATTTGCATTGAATTCTCTAATAAAAAAAAAAATATTAGATAGATCTGAAAAATTTATTTCTAAAAAATCATCAACGAATTTAATTCAAGCTTTTATGGACTTTGGTTCAATTATATGTACTCCAAGAAATCCAAATTGTACCAATTGTTTTATAAAAGATTTTTGCACATCATATAAAAAAAATATTCAGAATGATATTCCGCAGAAATTAAAACTAAAATTAAAGAAGAAAAAAAGGTATTCAAGGGCTTATATATTTTTTAATGAAAAAAATGAAATATTAGTTAGAAAACGACATTCTGTTGGAATGTTAGCTTCAATGTTAGAGGTTCCTAATGATAATTGGGTATTAAGTAAAAAGAATTTAGTTAAGGATAAGTTAGCTCACAAATTAAAAAATAAATTTATTTCTAAGGGGAGTATTAAATATTCATTTAATCATTTTGATCTAGAAACAGAAGTTTTTTTTACAAAAGTTAATAAAAGTCTATTTACAAATCACATATGGATTAAAAAAAACAATCTTAATAAGAGTGGTTTACCGACAATTATGAAAAAAATTGTTAAGATAGCTATATGATATTAAAAATTCCTAAAAAATGTTTGTATTTATAGCTTATTAATCTTTAATTTTATGTTTGTTTTTATTAAAAAATATTTATATAAAAACAAAAAATTATAGTTTTATGGGAATAATAATTAGATACATAGGTATTATATACTTTACATCAATGTCCTTTGCAGTATATGCGGATGAAGTTGATAGAAAGCCTTTATTAGATAAAATTTTTAGCCCTTTTACTGATGCTTTTGAGGGATTAACTTCTATTGATGGTATTAAAAAAGCTGAAATAGAAATTGACTCAAAAGATAAAAATTTTGAAAGTGATATCCGTCTTAGTATTATTTCATCATTAGCTGAAAGTGATGATAAAAAATCATTTTGGTTAAACCAAACAAATATTTCAACTCAAGATGATCGTGAAACTGTTAATATAGGTTTTATGTATAGAAATTTATCAGAAGATAATAAATGGCTTTCGGGCTTAAACATTTTTTATGACCATGAATTTCCAAATAATCATGAAAGAGCAAGCTTAGGTTTAGAAGTTAAGTCTACACCAATTGAAATTAATTCAAATTTTTATCAGAGACTATCTGGAGATAAAACAGTAGGATCAAACACTGAAAGAGCAATGAATGGAATAGATGTTGAACTGGGCTTTCAAATTCCTTTTATGCCAAATTCCAAATTATTTTTTCAAGGATATGAGTGGGATGGAAATGATTACGATATTAATTCAGGAAATAAGATCAGCTTAAGATTAAGACCATCTGCAAGTATACAAATAGAAATTGGAGCAGAGGATAATGATAAACAAAGCGATTATAGTGCAACCGCAAATATTATGTATACAAAAACATTTGGCTCTGTAGCTGAAAGAAATTCTGGTATTTATATATCCAATAAATTTTTTGAATTTCAAGATATGAGTAATGATGTTTATGATAGTGTAAGACGTCAAAATAGAATTGTGAAAACTGTAACGGGCACAGTTACTGTAGCTAGAGGAACATGATTATTAAGATCTTTATTAAAATTATAATAACTTACCTTTCTTTTGTTTTTGTCCAGGTTTTTGCTGCTGACAATATAGCAACACCATCAACATATAAAGTTACGATGAAAAAAGTTGAGTTATGTACGTCAGCTGGTTGTCGTAACCCCACTCTTCTTGCAGAAAAAGACGGCACCTTTAATATTGCTTCGGCTACTGCTGGAGCTGATGTAGGGGATTGGATTAGCTCTTTTGCATTAGAAATAGGCCTTACATATACACATATCAAAGCGACATTAAGCACAACGATGACTATGGCAGGATTCACAACAAATTCTGATATAAGCAGTGATAACTGTGTTACAGAATCATCACCAAATACAGCTTCTGCTGCAAATCAAGGAGGTATAGTAGATGGATCAGACTCAACAGATAATGCTGATATGACTTATATAGTTCCAAATGGAGCTAATGCCGATAATGGAGATCCCTACGGAGATATTGATTTTGCTGCCAGTGGAATTACAAGAGCTAATAATGCAGCAACAATGACTTGGATTGGAGCGCTAACAAATTCTTATACACCGTCCATAAATAGTTCTCCTAAAATAACAATTAAATTTGATGTAACAAATCAATTAAAATCTACCCAACAAGCAGCAGATACCTGCTACATGTGGCTTGAACCCCCATCTGTTTCAGTGTCGTTAACTGATTAATTAATTAATTTTTTTGCTTCTGTATTTAACACGTATATCATCTAAAACTTTTGAAGATAATTTATCTTTTAAATGCCAAAAATCCCATCCATTACAACTAGGAAGTTCTTGTAATTTAGCACCTACTTGATGAATAGATCCTGAAATATTATTTATTTTAATACTTCCATCAATTGTAACGGTTGCTTTATAACGTTCTTTTTTATCAGTTAACACAGCTCCTGGCGGAATAACACCTTGCTCTACTAATTCACCAAAAGGAACTTTAGGTAAATCTTTTCTACTTTTTTTCATCGTAACAATTGCATCATCAAGTACTTTTGTTTCCTTTAATCTTTTTTTTGCAAGTTTGATGTATTCTTTATCTTGTTCAAACCCTATATAATTACGTTGTAATTTTTTTGCCATCACGGCAGTTGTCCCTGACCCTAGAAAAGGATCTAAAATTGTATCATCTTTGTTCGTCGAAGAGACAATAATACGATAAAGAAGTGCTTCAGGTTTTTGTGTTGGATGCGAACGTTGATTATTATTTTCACGCAATCTTTCTTTTCCAGAACATATAGGTATATACCAATCACTTCGCATCTGCTTACCTTCATTAAGTTCTTTTAAATTTTGATAATTAAACGTATATTTTGCTTTTCGCGAAGTTGTGCACCATAATAATGTTTCATGGGCGTTAGTAAAACGTGTTCCTCTAAAGTTTGGCATAGGATTTGTTTTGTGCCAAATTATATCGTTCAAGATCCAAAAACCTAAATTTTGAATAGATGTGCCAAGGCGTAAAATATTGTGATAACTACCAATAACCCAAAGAGCGCCCCCATCCCTTAATACTCTTTTGCATTCAGAAAGCCAATTTAAGCAAAATTGGTCATAGGCTTGATATGTATCAAATTTATCCCAATCATTTGTTACCGCCTCTACAGTAGTTTGATCAGGTCTATAAAGCGTATCTTTTAATTGAAGATTATAGGGAGGGTCAGCAAAGACAAAATCAATTGATTTATCAGGAATTTTTTTTAATAATTCTAAACTATTACCTTGTAGGATTGAATTTTTTTTAAACATCTAAAAAGAATCTTTAAGGAGTTATTGAATCAGGTCAATCAACTTATCAACAATAGGAATCTTTTCATTGGGATAAGTAGTAAAATAAAAATTGATAAATTTTTTTTTTATATATTAACGTACTATTATGAAATATTTAATTTTTTTTTAATCAGTGATTTAGTTGGCTCAAAGGTTTTCCGATGAAATTTGGTAGGACCATTTTCTTTTATTGCATCAATATGTTTTTTTGTCCCGTATCCAGCATTCTGATTCCATCCATATTGTTGATATTTATTATCTAAAAAGTTCATAAGTCGATCACGATGAATTTTTGCAATTATTGATGCTGTTGCAATTGATAAAGAAACTTTATCTCCTCCAATAATGGATCTCTCATTAGTATTTTTGTAATCTAGCTTAAAGTTTCCATCAATAATTATACTAGCGGTTGGATTATTAAATTTATCTATGACTCTCTTCATCGATAATTTTGTTGCTTCTAAAATATTTATTTGGTCAATTTCTTCTACTGTAGCTATACCTAAAAAATATTCTAAAATATTTTTTTTTTTTAATTTTTTAAAAAAATTAAATAATTCTTTTCTTTGTTTACTTGTTAATTTTTTAGAGTCAGTAATTGGAATTGTTGTATCTAAAATTTTATAGCTATTGTATATAACACCACAGCTAACAACTGGTCCAGCTAGGGGACCTCTTCCTACCTCATCTAAGCCAATAACAGGACCATCTATTGTATTTTCTATTGAAAAATCAGCCACTATTTTTCATTTAGTCTTGGCATGATCTCAACAAAATTACATGGCTTATGCCTGATATCTAATTGATATTTTAAAATTTCATCCCAACCATCTTTACAAGCACCTGTTGATCCAGGTAAACAAAAAACATAGGTGCTATTAATAAGAGCAGCTACGGCTCTTGATTGTATTGCAGAAGTTCCAATCTTATTAAAACTAATTTGACGAAATAATTCTCCAAATCCATCAATGTATTTGTCTGCAATTTTTTTTATTGCTTCAGGAGTTGTATCACGCCCAGTTAAGCCAGTTCCACCAGTTGTAATAATACAATCTATCTCTTCTTGTTTCGATAGATTCTGTAATGCACTTTTTATTTGTTGAAAATCATCTTTTATTATTTTTCTTGATGAAATTTTGTGTCCTGCTGAAGTTATTCTTTCTTCTAAAAGATTACCAGAAGTATCATTTTCTGCTGTTCTAGTATCTGATATAGTAATTAGAGCTATATTGATTGACACAAAATCTATTGATTTATCTATTGACACGACTAATTAATAAAGAGGATCTTTTCCATTTGCTAGCATTTTAAGGGAGGTCAGATCTTTTTTATTTTTATCTTGATAAATCCAGTATTTTGTTAGTATTTTTTCTATAAACCACCGTGTTTCCCTTGAAGGTATACTCTCCATGAAAAAAAGTGGATCATCTAAATAATTTGTTTCTTCTTTCCATTTTTTTAAATTTCCAGGTCCACCATTATATGCTGCAGCCATATATATAAGATTATTAGAAACTATTTCTAATTCTAGTAAATAAAGAATATATTCTTGACCTACTTCAAGATTAATTTCAGGATTTTTTAAAATATTGCTATTATTTCGCTTAACATCTTTGCTAGAAGTTATAAATTTTGCTGTTGATGGAAGAACTTGCATTAAACCAATAGCACCTCGTTTACTTTTAGCTTGTGAGTTAAACATCGATTCTTGATGCATAAATGCATATAATAGTTCTTTGTTTAATTTGAACCCTCCACGAGGTATCCACACTGGTGATGGATAATAAAGATGTATTGGCATACTTAAGCCATAATGCTCAAGCTTGTTTACAATTTTAAGCTGTGTGTAAGCTAGATCAAAATGTTCGGCAATTTTAATCGAATCACCTGCAATATCTTTATTGAGAACAGAATTTATATAAACAATTTCTTTTTCTAGCTCATTTGCAAATCCTACCTGAATTAATGTTTGCAATCTTTTTCCTGAAGGAAGTCCAAGTAAATTACTGTTATCTGTATTTAAAATTTCATTTTCTTTCCAACTAATTTTTTTTTCAATGCCTAATATTTCAAGCGCAAGCATACCATAAAAACTATTTGGATTATTAGCTGCTCTTTTGAGCCAAAAGTTAATATTTTCATATTGACCTAACTTTGCATATGATCTTGCAGCCCAAAAACTTCCTGATGTTTGATGCCAAGCATCATCTTTAAGACTTATCGAAAATAAAGAAAAATAATCTGCCGCTTTATCAAATTGTTCTAAGCGCCAAGAAGCTAGCCCAGCTGTCCAAGCAGCATAAGGTACATCAAGTGAAGAATTTACTAGCGCTTCTTCAGCATATTTAATCGCTAATTCATTTTTATTTGCTAAAAAATATCCTTTAGCAATAAGCTCTTTTTGCTGATCAATTTCAACTTGATCAAGTAACAGATTTACGTCTCTTTGTTTTAATAATTTAACTGCCCCAGTAGGCCATCCACGATTAACACGAGATTTAATAGCGTTAACTAATTTTTGTTTTTCAATTCTTTGATTCTTTGACAGTTTTTTAGTACTTTTGTATTTTGATTTTGATTTAGAAATTATATTATCAGCAACAATACCAAGAGGTTTTATTGGTTTATTAGGACCCTTATAACCTTTTGGCATTCGTTTAATCGCTAGTCGGTATATGCGTTTTGCCTGAGGGTGATCATTATATTTTTTTAACCAATAATATAGTTCTAAATACTTTGAACGGTAGCAATTTGGATGAAGATATCTCTGAGCTAAGATATGTCCCATTAAAACTTTATTATTGATTTTTAAAATGTGTTTATTTGCACTTTTCCATTTGCATTGTTCTTGAAAATAGTACGCTTGACGATAGTTAAATATATCATTTGTTGATAAAATTTTATTTGAAAAGATTTGGTCATATTTTTTTGCAATAATTTCTTGATATCCAAAGGCATTATTTGCAAAAAAAACAAACAATATCTTTATTAATATTAAATATATTGTTTTAACTTTCATTATTTATTTTTTTCTGAAGCATTTGAAGATCTAACCATGCTTCTTTTTTGTATTGGGGAGATCTTAATAAAAACGCTGGATGATAAGAAACTAAAACATTTATAGGATCAGTCAAATTCATTGATTTATAAGTTTGCCATTTACCTCTTAATTTGGATAAAGATAAAGGTGTAGATAAAATTGCCTTAACTGCTGTAAGACCCAATAAATAAATAAACTTAGGTTTTATAATATCTATTTGTCTTTGCAGAAAAGGAAGTAGTTCGAGAATTTCATCTTCAGTTGGCGTCCTGTTATTGGGGGGGCGCCAAGGAACAACATTTGTAATATATACTTCTTCTCTTCTTAGGTTAATAGCATCTAGCATTTTGTTTAAAAGTTGACCAGCCTTGCCAACAAATGGCTTACCTTGATCATCTTCATCTTTTCCAGGAGCTTCACCTATAATCATTAAATTTGAATCTTGATTTCCATCAAATACAACAGTTTTTTTTGCTGTTTTTTTTAAAGGATTATTTAGGGAATCTAAAATATTAACTAAATCTTCAATTTTATTCACTTCACTTAAATTTTTTTTGCTACTTTTAATTGAATCTATTTTACGATTGCTACCATAATTTTCAAAAAAATTATTAGGATTTTCATTTTGAAAGTAATTAACTCCTGAATGCAACAAAAGATGGATATATTCTTTATTTAATTGATTCATTTAAAAATTAAATTAATTATTATAAACAAGATATACTATTACTATACATAAATGAAAAAAATTTTTAAATTATTTTTTATTATAATAATATTGTTTTTATATAAAAATGGTATCGCGTCAAATAGCTCTTCTTATCTTATATCGAAGTCTGCTTTTAGCAATTATGATTTTGCAACAGTTCTTTCCGAATTTAATGGTAATAATAACACTATTTTAGATGAAAATTACCTAGATAAGTTGATTGCATCTATAATTACTTCAGATATGATAACTGCTAAGAAAATTTCAGAGAAAATATTGTTTAACTATCCTGATAATCAGGAATCAAAATTAGTGATTATTATTAATCACTTGTTAAATAATCAAGAAGAAAAGATAGATAGATATCGATTTGATAATGATAACAGTACAAATGAATTAATTGAATATATTTTTTTTAACAATGATCAGCTAAAAAATAAAATTCAAATCAGTAAAAGCTTAATTGAAATCGTAAAAAATACATACGTAAACCAAAGTAATATTATTGAAACAAATTACAATTACTTACTTTTTTATAGTTCATTGGCAATATTAATAAATCCTGAGAATTATGAAGCTCATTTTATAAAAGCTCAACTTTTTCAAATTATAAATAAATATACTGAAGCTGAATCTACTTTCTTAAATATAGATAAATCAAGTGAATATTATATTGATGCTCAAAGAAATATTGCTTTTAATTATAGACAAATTCACAATTTTCAAACTTCAGAAATTAAAATTAATCAAATCATAGAAAAAAATAATAATAATTATGAACTAAAAAAAATATTAGCTGATTTTTATAGAATTGAAAAAAAATATAAAAAAGCCGTCAATGAATATGATGAATTAATAAAATACAATAAAGAAGATATTTGGTATATTTATTATTTAAGAGGTATTTGTTATGAAAGATTAAACTTTTGGAATTTAGCTGAAGAGGATTTTTTACAATCACTTGTAATTAAAGAAGATTCTCCAGATGTCTTAAATTATTTAGCTTACGGTTGGATTGAAAAAAATATGCATATTGAAAAAGCTTTTACTATGCTATCAAAAGCATATTCAGCAAACCCAAATAGTTATTATATTTTAGATAGCTTAGCTTGGGCGTATTATAAAAAAAATAACTTACCAAAAGCTGCAGAACTAATGGAAAAAGTCATAGACATGGCTCCTGGTGAAGCGATTTCGCTCGATCATCTGGGAGACATTTACTTTGCAATGAATAGAAAAAGAGAAGCTATATATTTTTGGCAACAAGCTAAGGATTTAGCTGAACCTGAAGATGAAATAATTAACAATATTATTGATAAAATTAATAAATACAATGCTGGTTAAAATAAAAGCTCCTGCAAAAATTAATTTATTTCTTAGAGTTCTTGGTAAACGAAGTGATGGATATCACAACATTAGATCTGGAATAGTATTAATAAATTTATTTGATGAAATGTCTATTAAGGAAAGCAATAGAACATTTATTAAATATTATGGTGATTTTAAGCCTGTTTCAGGAGTGTATTCAGATTGTATTATTAAAAAAACTCTAGAATTTTTAAATTTATACAAGAGAGTTAATCTAGAAATTAAAATAAAAAAAAATATTCCTGTAAAGGGAGGTTTGGGATCAGCTTCAACTAATGCTGCGACATTGATTAAAGCGTTAAAGCAGTTAAATATTATTAAAAAAATTAACAAAGATCTTGATTATTCAATCATTGGCGCAGATGTTCCATTTTTTTTGTTCGGCAAAGGTTATTCCTTAGTTCAAGGGATTGGGCAAAATATTACCAATCAAATAACTTCTAAATATTTTTTTTTACTTATAAAACCATCAATTAGTTTTTCCACTAAAAGCATGTATCAAAAAGTCAGTAAAAAATTGAATAAAAATTTATTTATTGATGACAATGATTGGGGAAATGACTTTGAAAAAATAGCAGTTGAAAAAAATCAAGAAATTAAAAATTTACTTACTTTTTTGCAAAATAGTGAAAATTGTGTTTTCTCAAGAATGACAGGGACTGGCTCTTGTTGTTTTGGTGCTTTTAAAGAATTAATTTATGCTAATAAAGCTCAAAAGGAAATTAATAAAAAATACCCTGGATTATGGTCAAATGTAGTAAATAATTACTTTTAATAGTTTAATGATTTAATATAAAAATCGACTATTTTTAAAATTAATCGGTAAAATTGATAGCAGACTAAATTCCATTTTTTTATACATTAGCCAATTTTGCAACTTCAAAAAATTGTTGTTATAATATTTTAACTTCTCATTCTTTCGCCTTTAGGATCATAAAGAGCTTCTTTTATTACTGAGCAATTATAAAAAGTTCCATTAATTTCTACTTGGAACCTTTCATGACTTTTTATAATATTTTCATCTAGATAAGCATAACCAATACTTTTGTGAACATAATGGGCAAAACCTCCTGAAGTAATATAACCAATACTTTTACCATCTTTTATTAAAGCTTCATTATTTGTGACATCAATATCATCCGTTTCAATAATGAGAGGTGTTAGTTTTAATTTACTATTATCTTTTTTAGCACTTTCTTTACCAATAAAATCTTTATTCCAATCAATAAACAAATCTAGACCAGATTCTTTTGCAGTGAAATCAGGCCTAAAATCCAAAGTCCACGCACCCCAGTTTTTTTCTAATCTCATAGACATTAACGCTCTTCCCCCAAATGGTTTCAAATTAAATTCCTTTCCTGCAGATTCTATTTCTTCATATAGTTTTAATAGAAATTGAGGAGCAACATAAATTTCATACCCAAGTTCTCCAGTAAAAGAGATTCTATTTACTATAGCTGGTACACCCGCAACGTACATTTCTTTTACATCTCTAAATTTGAAATTTTCATTTGATATGTTTTCTCTTACTAGTTTTTGCATTAATTGTCTTGATTTAGGTCCTGATAAAGCAAGCCCGTGCAATTCATCAGATCTATTTTTATATGCAACATCAAAATTATTTAAATGATTTTCAAACCATCTTCTGTGCATTTCTTGCACTGCTCCTGAGCCAAAAACAATAAATTTATTATCATTAAGACAGGCAACTGTTAAATCTCCATACAGCTTTCCTTTAGGTGTCAGCATAGGATTTAAAGTTATTCTTCCTGGTGGTGGAATTCTTCCGGCTAATACATGATTTAAAAATTTTTTTGCATCAGAACCTTGAAATTCATGTTTGGAAAAATTTGCAATTTCAATAAAGCCTACATTCTCTCTTACATTTTTAACCTCTTTTGCAATATATTTGTGCGATCTAGACCTTTTTATAGTTGGTTCTTCGTAGGCATCTTTTGAATCATTAGCAAACCACAAAACACTTTCTAAACCAAAGCTATCTCCCATAACTGCCCCTTTTGATATAAATCGATCATATAAAGATGTAGTTTTTTGTTTTCTTCCTTTTGGCAATGTTTCATTAGGGAATGTCATAATAAAACGTCTTTCATAATTTTCTGAAGATTTAATTGTACCATACTGAGGAGAAGCATAATCTCCAAATCTTGCTACATCCATCGCCCAAACATCTATTTCAGGTTCGCCATCAATAATCCACTCAGCTATACATTTTCCAACACCCCCTCCTTGGCAAAATCCTGCCATTACACCTACTGCAACCCAATAATTTTGTAATCCAGGAACAGGCCCTATTAAAGGACTGCCATCAGGACCAAAGGTAAAAGGACCATTCACTATATTTTTAATTCCTGCTTTTTCTAATGCAGGCATACGTTCAAAACCTATAGCAAGTCTATCTTGAATATTATCTAGCTTAGGTTCTAACAATTCATGGCCAAAACTCATTGGCGTTCCTTCAATTTTCCAAGGAGTTGATTGTTGTTCATAAGTACCAAGCAACATTCCCTTACCTTCTTGTCTAAAATAAATATTACCTTCAAAATCTGTGCCAATTGGTAATCTTTGACCTTCTGGTAATGCTTCAATTTCTGGGATTGAATCGGTAATCAAATAATGATGTTCCATTGGTTGAACTGGCAGATTGATTCCAGCTAATTGACCAACTTCTCTTGCCCACAGACCTCCAGCATTAATAACAATTTCCGCATTAATATTTCCTTGATCTGTAATTACATCCCATGTCCCATCATTTTTTTGTGTAGTATCTTTGACTATAGTGTTCATATAATATTTTGCTCCATGGACTTTAGCAGCTTTGGCAAATGCATATGTTACACCAGAAGGATCGACTTCTGCATCTATTGGATCCCACAAAGCAGAAATATATCTTTTCGGATCAATTAGAGGATTTTTTTTTGCAATCTCATCTAAAGAAACAAATTCTTGGTCAAGACCCATATATCTTGCTTTGGATCTTTCTCGCTTTAAATAATCATCCCATACTTCATTTGATGCTAAATAAAAACCTCCACTAGATTTAAATCCAACTGAGTGACCTGAGGTTTCCTCAATTTCTTTATACAGCCTTATTGTATAGGCCATTAGTCTGGAGATATTTGGATCATTGGAAATGACATGAACATTTCCAGCCGCATGCCAAGATGATCCTGAGGTAAGCACTTTTCTTTCAAGAAGAATACAATCTTTTAAACCAAATTTTGCAAGATGGAAGAGTATTGAGCAACCAACTACACCACCACCAATAATAACTACTTTAGCGTGTGTTTCCATCAGTTAATATTGCATAAGTATTCATAATAATGCAATGTATTTTAAAATTAATATAAAAAATTTTATATAAAAAAATCATTATTTCTGAAAATGAAATGCAACCTAAGCCGAACCGTGCTAATATGACAGTAGAAAAAGAAAGTGTTTGTGTTGGTATTTAGCTATATAAAGCATGAAACATTAATCTTTTGGGGCGTCGCCAAGCGGTAAGGCACCGGTTTTTGGAGTCGGCATTCGCAGGTTCGAATCCTGCCGCCCCAGCCAATTTTAATTATTTATTGTATATAAGAGGTATAATGTATTTTGATATTGATTCATTTATTTTCCAATACAATTCAATAATTGGCTGTGTGTGATTAATATTATATATTTCTTTTTTATAAACTCCCCATAGATTTTTTTTTAAAATCCAACCTAAATTACCATCATAATTTATTAAACACCAATCAATTAAACATTTTTTTAATTCAACAATATTGTTTTTATTTATTAATCCAATTATTTTTCCATTTGGTTGATTATGTAAATTATATTTTTGAAGATTTTGATAAGAAATAATTACATATCTATCACCTTTTAAAAGGCTTTTATGTATCCAGCCAGTTTGATTATGAAAATCTTTTACTTGTCTCCATACATCATATTCATCAACAATCTCTAACGGCATATTTTTTTGTATATATTTAATTAAAATTGGATAGTTCATGCTTGGCCCAACCCTCAAGTTTGAATCATCTGATTTTATCGAAACAAATCTGGGTATATTAAATCCTGTAACCTCACCTTTATTTTGCGCATTTAAAGAAAAAGTAAGAATAGAAATTAAAATTATCAAAATATATTTTTTTAATGAAGCTGTTATTTTCATTTTAATTTATATTAAAGCATTTGTTGTTATTAATTAATACATATATTATTAGAATTAAAAGCGCCCGTAGCTCAATTGGATAGAGCGCCAGACTACGGATCATAAATGATGGCATTCTCAGTAGTACGCTCAACTTACCATAACTACTAAGATTGTTTGTATTTCTTAACTTTTTTCAATTTTCTTTTATCAAGAGTACGATCCATTTTGCAACACGGTGGTACCATGGTGGTACCATGAACATTGTATGTTCAAAGGTAACTTGATAAAGGGTTGAAAAATAAGAAGCGCCCGTAGCTCAATAGATATTTCAAAATTCCAATTTAATATAGTTTATCATTATAGTTATTCCTTAAAAAATTATAATCTATTGTTAATTAAGTAAATTTAACTCATTGACAAATCAAATCTGAATTGTTTTAAATCATAGATATGAAAATATTATTATTTGTGATCTTTTTACTAACATCTTTTTGCAAATTTGCATTTTCAAATGAGCAACAAATTATTGCAGAGGATGATATAGAATCAGATGAGCAAAAAATTATTGCAATGGGTGATATAGAATATGGAGAATATTTAGGTGCTGAATGTGCGGCATGTCATCATCAGTCAGGAGCAAGTGAAGGTATTCCTGCAATTAACGGTATGGATGCAGAGGTTTTTGTTGCTTTAATGATTGCTTACAGATCAAAAGTGATGGAAAATCCTGTTATGCAAATGATCGCTGGGAGACTTGATGATGAGCAAATTGGCTCATTAGCTCTTTATTTTAGTACATTAGAACCACCAAAATAATCATATTTTCATTTACTTAAGGTTAAAAGTTGATAAAAATCTATCAGTCAATTTAATTGGGGAGGATCTAATGTCAAAAATTTCAAGACGTCTTTTTAATACTGGTCTTGCTGCTGCCTCAGTTTCAACACTTGCATTTCCATCTATTGCACTTGGTGCTGTACCAAAGGTTGTAGTTATTGGGGGTGGAGCAGGTGGTGCAACCGCAGCAAGATATATTGCTAAAGACTCTGGTGGTGCAGTTCATGTAACACTAGTTGAGGCATCAAAGCGATATTACACATGCTTTTTTTCTAATATTTATTTAGGTGGATTTCGAAATTATGG
>PTKZ01000020.1 GCA_002938205.1 Alphaproteobacteria bacterium MarineAlpha5_Bin5 | reverse complement strand
ACAATATCTAAATATTCACAGCCAATTGATTCATAAGAATTAACTTTTTTGAATGATTTTTTAATATCTAACATTTTTTTTTCTAAATTTTCACTCCAGTATTTTTTACTAATAGATCCAATAGAATTCTTGATATCATTTTTTTCTTGAATTTTTATTTTTTTATTATTGCTAAAAGTTCCTTGATCTAAATCTGCATAAATAAACTCCTCTGTAATTGGCTTGTAAATATAAGACTGATATATCTTATTTTTTTTTGTTAATGCAATCATAACAGCAAATTTACTTTTTTTGTTTACATAATTTTTTGTTCCATCTATTGGATCTACTGTCCAGCAAAATTTATCTTCAAGATAATATTTTAATATTTTAGGATTTTTTGTATAGCTTTCTTCTCCAACAAAGTTAGAATTTATTAAAATATTTGTTAGTATATTTTTTAGTGCTGATTCAACTTCTATGTCGACTATTGTAACAATATCTTTAATATTTTTGTTAAAAATATTTTGTGAACTTAAATTACCAAATTTTGGTAAAATTTTTTTTTTACTTATATCAAATAAAATATTTTGAATTAATGAATGATCAACTACTGGCATTAATGATTTTATCTAAATATTTTTTAGCTAATAATTTAGTAATTGGGCCTATTTTACCATTATTAATTTTCACATTATCAATTTTTACTAATGGAGTCACTAAACTTCCAGAACCAGTTAGAAATACTTCATCTGCTTTATATAAAGCTCTAATATTAAAAACTTTTTCAATTAATTTCATTTTTTGTCTTTTAATTAATGCCATTATTACGGTTCTTGTTACACCTTTTAAGATATCAGAATTAGCTGGATGTGTAATGATGGAATGATTTTTTACTATCCATAAATTTGAATGTGCAGCTTCTGTTACATTTTTGTCTTTAATCAAAATAGCCTCATATGCTCCCTTTCTATAAGCTGCATTTGCAGCCATTATATTTGCTAGTAAGGATGTTGTTTTTATATCACGCCTTCCCCATCGTATATCAGGATATGTGATAGCTTTATAACCTACGTATTTTTTATTGGGTAAATTAAATTTATGTTTAGCAGTATATATAATTACATTTGGCCTAAGATGACTTTCATATACATGCTTTCTTGACTGAGTACCCCTAGTTATTTGTAAATAAATAATACCATTTGTTAGATTATTTTTTTTAATTAATTGAGAAAAAATGCTAGATATTTTTTTATAATCAACGTTATATTTAATTTTTAATTCTGAAAGAGAAAACTTCAGTCTTTTTATATGAAATTTTAAATCAATGATGTTTGAATTTAAAACTTTAGCCACTTCATATACACTATCAGAAAATTGCAAACCTCTATCTTCAATGTGTACTTTTGCTTTTTGAAAGTTTACATATTTGTTATTAACAAAAGCAATTCTTGGCATAAAATTATTCTATAGATAGTAATTCTTCCAACTTCTTAATACATTTTGTTTCAGCAAAAAAAACTATATCATCATTTTCATGAAAAATAGTTTTACTATTTGGGATTATGATTTTTTCATTACGAAAAATTGAACCTATTCTTATACCTTTAGGTAAATCAATCTCATTTAAATTTTTATTACAAATAGGTGATTTAGATTGAATTTCAGCTTCGATCACTTCTCCAAAACCATCACCAATAGAATAATCGCTTCTAATTCTTCCTCCTCTTACTTTTTCCAATATTTTTGAAATTGTAATTATTTTTGGATCAATTGTTATGTCAATACCTATATTTGATAATAAAGATGTGTAAGAGCTGTTATTTATTATAGCCATTGATTGATCAGCACCTGCTCTTTTTGCTAATAATGAAGATAATACATTAACTTCATCATCTTCTGTAACAGCCACACAATAACCAGCTTCAGATATATTCACTTCTTCTAAAATTTGATTATCCAATCCATCACCATTGGTAACAGTGACTTGTTGAAGATTTGATGCTAAAAATTCTGCTCTAGTTTTATCAAATTCAATTAATTCTGTAGAAATATCAGTGTTTGATTTTTCTATTAGTTCTGCTAATGAAAATCCAATATTGCCTCCACCTATAATTACAATTTTTTTTGCTTGAATTTCTTTATGTCCAAATTCTTCCAACACATCAGATAAATTTTCAGTTTCGACTACCATATAAATTAAATCATTAGATTGAATTTTTGTTGTTGAGTTAACTACAAATTTTTTATCACCTCTAAAAATAAATAAAATATTAGCTAAGTAATCTGGAAACTTTGCTGAAAGCTCTCTAACAGTTAAGCCTAAATGATTACAATTACTTTCACATTTAAAACCAATTAATTTGAGTTTTTTTTCTGAAAGTTCAACCATATCAATTGTACCTGGTGAAATTATTCTCCTATGTAAAGCTTGGGCTACTTCTTGTTCTGGAGAAATGATTGCATCTATGGGTAAATTATTTTTTGTATAAAGATTTTGCCATTCTCCCTGCAAATAATCTTGCTGTCTAATTCTAGCTATTTTTTTTGGTATATCAAAGAGTGAATGACCAATTTGACAAGCTATCATATTTGTTTCATCACTTTTGGTTACTGCAATTAGAATTTCGCAATCTTTTGCTCCAGCTTTCATTAAAACTGAAGGTAAACTTGGTAATCCAGATATAACTTTTACATCTAAATTTTCTGATATTTTTGTTAATTTATCAGATGTCTCATCCACAACTGTTACTTCAAAATTTTCTTTTGATAATTTATTAGCGATACTGTAACCAACATCGCCTGAGCCACAAATAATAGTTTTCATCAATAATTATTAACTTAAAGATATATTAAGAGATTTAATCTTTCTGTATAATGCTGTTCTTTCCATACCAGTAAATTCTGATACTTTTGACATATTACCATTAAATCTCTTAATTTGCGATAATAAATATTCTCTTTCAAACTCTGATCTAGCATCTTTTAAAGACATGTCCAAGTTATTTAAATTTGAATTTTCTTTATTAAACTCACCCATTTCTAAGGCTAAATCATCTAAATCCAATTCAATATTCACATCACGTCCTTGATTAAGAATAACTGTTTTTTCTACATAATTAATTAACTGTGCAACATTACCTGGCCAATCAAACATTTCTAATTTTGTCATTGCAGATTTTGAAAAATTAAAGTTCTTATTTCCTTTTGAGAAATAAGAAATATAAAAATTTAAAATGTCTTTTATATCTTCTCTTCTATCACATAAGCTAGGACAAAAAATATAATCAACACATATTCTTTCATATAATCTTTTTAAGAAATTACCTTTTTCAATTTCATCTAGTAAATTTTTTTCAGTAATTGTAATTATCTTTTGTTTTAGCTCAATATTAATTTTTTTAAAAAAACTTGGATTTTCAATATAAAATAATAATTTTTTTTGATAATTTATTGGTAGCAAATCCAAATTTAAAAGCAAGAGTGTATTATTATTACCTCGAACAAATAAATTCTCATTTATGTTCTTAATATCTTCAGTAAATAATTTTTCAATATTTTGATTTGAAACCTGACTGAAATCTATACTAACTGGTAATTTATTTTTAAATTCAGATTGTTTATGAATGATATTTGATATTAATTTTTTTCCTGTTCCATATTCACCATAAATAAACAAACGTGATAAAGAAATAGAATGATTTTTTATATTTTTGAATATTTTAGTTATAAAATTAGATTTACCAATTAAAGGAATTTCTACAGATAATATATTTTTCAAATCAATATTCTCATTAATCAGAGCTGAACTTTCTATTGCTCTTTTAGTTATAATTAACAGTTTATCGCTATTAAATGGCTTCTCTATAAAATCATAAGCACCGTTTTTGATTGCTTTAACTGCTAAATCTACTGTTCCATGACCACTAATAATTATTACTGGAACATTATTATTATTTTTTTTAAACTCTTTTAATATTTCAATGCCATCCAATTTACTATTAGATAACCATACATCTAAAATAACAAGATCGGGATTTAATTCATTAAATTTTGCAATTGCTTCATCTGAATTTAGAGCACTATATGTTAAATAATTTTCATCTTTTAGAATTTCTGAAATTAAAAAACAAATATCTTTTTCATCATCTATAATTAAAATTTTATTCATATCTAATTTTTCATAAATTATGTAACAATATTATCAAAAAATACAGAACATATTGTACCTGCCATATTTTTATTTTTTTCTATTGTTATTTTACCGCTATGATCCTCTACAATTTTTTTTACAATTGATAAACCAAGACCTGTGCCTTTGTTTTTAGTTGTAAAATAAGGTTCAAATATTTTTGTAATTTTTTCTTTATTAATTCCGACTCCATTATCTATAATTTCTATTAATATATTTTCATTAATAGTTTTTAAATTAATACTTATTGAAGGATTAGGTATTTTTTCAACTGCTTCTACAGCATTTTTAATTAAATTGTTGAAACATTGAGTCAATTGAAATTTATCAAATTGAAAAAAAATATTATTATTTGTCATAGAAAAATTAAATTTTATATTTTTGTGAGAATTAAAATAAAGCAAATAAGATTCTTCTAAACATTTTGAAATATTATCTAATTTAATTTCAGGTTCAGGCATTCTGGCAAAAGAAGAAAATTCATCAATTAATTTACCAATATCATCTACCTGACGAGATATAGTTTGTGTTAAAGAAGATATATCATCTTTAGAGGTATTATTATTTAAATATTTCTTCTCAATTCTTTCAGCAGATAATTTTATTGGAGTTAAAGGATTCTTTACTTCATGTGCAATTTTTCTCGCAATGTCTGACCAAGCTGCATGTTTTTCTGCCAATATAAATGAAGTGGTATCATCAATTGTTACAACATATCCGTTAATTTCATTATCTTTTATTTCTTTAATAATTCTAATATTGAAATTTCTTTGGTCATTATTAATTGGAAATTCATATTGAAAACTCTCTAAAATTTTTTTTGAAATTTTGAATTTTTGAAAGATTTTTTTCCATTCTGGTATTATCTCTAAAAAATTTAAACCATTGTTAAAATTTTTATTACTTTTAAATAGTTTAGAAACTGTAGCATTAGAAAAAATTATATTGAATTTTTTATCTAATGATACGACTCCTATAGTTAGTAAACTAAGAATTGCTTCAATAAATAACCTTTTTTCTTCATCATCTAAGCTTTTAGATATTAATTCATTTTGTTTATTTTCAATTTCAAATATCATTTTGTTATATGATGAGATTAATACTTTAATTTCATTAAATTGATCTGTTTCACTGACCTTAGCATCAAAGTTACCTTTTGAGATTTTATTTGCAGATTCTATTAGATTAGATATTGGTTTTGAAAGATTTCTAGCTAAATTAAAACCTATTAAAATTGCTACTAAAATAAAACAAATAGAAAAAAGTACAAAGATCATTGAATAAGTAATTTGTATTCCTGTACTTTTGTCTTCCTTGATGGTGTAAATTTCATAAGCTTCCTTTGTTGCCTTAATATGATCCCAAATATTAGTATTTAACTCTCTATTTACCTGCATAAAAACATCATTAAGAAAATTAATTTTTTTATATGCAGAAATTGAATTTTTGTTTAGCTGAAAAATATAAACTCTATTTTGATTTAGGATATCATATATATTTTTTGAAGGTGGTAAAAAGTTTAAATTATCCTTATCTTTAAAATTCAAATAAATATCACCTTTTTTATTAAAAAAATAAATATTTGAAATTGTTCTTAAATTTATAAATTCATTTAATGATTGACTTATTAAATTGATATCTACCTCATTATTTTTTGAAGCTTTGAGAATTTCACGCATAATTAATTGAGTATCTGAAATAATTTCAGCTTGAATTTCATTCTCATAATCTTTAGCTACGATATTTGAGTTAACTACTGCTTCACGAACAGCTCCACCATACCATGTACGTAGCTCTAAATTAAAAAATAAGGAAGTAATTATAACAAGACCTATAGCAGGTCCAAGTGCCATAGCTGCAAATAAATTAACAAATTTTATATACAGTTTAGATTCATCTCGATTTTTTTTTCTATAAATTATAATTAATATAAGTTGCCTTATAATTATAGATAGCAATAAAATAACAAATATTACATCTGCTAATAAAAAGTATTGAAGTTTTTGGGGATCTTTGACAAGATTATTGTCTGGTAGCATTAAGTAAAAAGTTATACTAAAACTAGTCGCAATTAAAAAAATTAACAAATAAAATGAAAATTTAGTTAAATGAAAATGTTTAAGTATATTGGACAAACTAATCACTTTAAAGACAGTATTTTATAAGCAAAATTTTAATGCAATAATAATCATATATAATATAAATGAAAATGATGAAAAATGCACTCGTTATCCTTGCTGGAGGATTAGGCAGCAGATTTGGAGATAAAATACCCAAACAATTCATTAAAATTAATAATTACAATTTTATTGAATACTTTTTGAATAATATAAATATTGATTATTTTGATATTATTGTAATTGCTTGTGAAGCTAAATATAGAAAAAAATACTTTAATAAAATTAATAATTTGAAAAAAAAAGTTAAGATTATTTATTCAAACCCTGGAAAAACTAGAAAAATTTCATCTTTTGAAGCTTTAAAAAAAATAAAACAATATAATCCAAAAAATGTTTTAATACATGATTCTGCAAGACCGCTTTGTTCAAATGATTTAATAAAAAGAATAATATCTAATTTATCAAATAATGAAACAGCAATACCTTACATAATAAATAATGATAGAAAATTATCTTCAAGTAACAATGAAATAAATTCTAATATTAAATATATACAAACTCCACAAGGATTCAAATTTAATTTAATATATAAAAAACATTTAAAAACAAAAAATATTTTTTATAAAGATGATTCTAGTCTTTTAAACTCAAACAAAATACATTTTATAAAAGGTGAAAATAGCAATCTTAAAATCACTTTTAAAAATGATCTAAGTTTTTTTAAAGTTATGCAAAAAAAAATTTTTAAACATGGAATTGGCTATGATATTCACAAATTTAATTTTAAAATAAAAAAAGGCCTAAAGTTATGTGGTACAAAAATTGATTATTATAAACTTGTTGGCCACTCAGATGCAGATGTAGGAATTCACGCTATTTGTGATAGTATATTTGGAGCTTTATCGATGAAAGACATTGGTTATTATTTCTCAAATAAGGATTTAAAATGGAAAAATTCAAATTCAAAAATATTTTTAAATTTTGCAAAAGAAAAATTAAAGGAAAATAATTTTTTTATAGTTAATTTAGATATAAATTTTATATGTGAAAAACCAAATATATCAAAGTATAGAAATAAAATGATTAGTAATATTGCAGATTTATTAGAAATTCCAAAAAAAATAATCTCTATTAAAGCAACTTCCAATGAAAAATTAGGTTTTATAGGAGAGGGTTTGGGTATAGCTGCTGAATCTATAGTTCAAATATCAAATGAAAAATTTTACTAAATTTTTTGTTTCCTTATTTTACATTGGTTATTTTAAATATGCATCAGGAACAATTGGAACTTTGCTATCAATTATAATCTTATATCCTTACTTTAAATATATTAATTTTTCACTAAACTTAAAAATTGCAATTTTAATATTTATTGTTATTATTTCTTTATTTCTTATTAATATTTTTTCAAAACATACTAAAAGCCATGATTCAAAAATAATTGTAATAGATGAATTTATAGGAGTATATTTTATTTTTTTATTTTATGAAAATATATTTATTATAAATGATATACTATCATTATTTTTGATTTTTTTCCTTTTTCGATTTTTTGATATAACAAAGATTTTTCCAGCTAATCTTATAGATAAAAAATTTAAAAATGCTTTTGGAGTAATACTGGATGATATAATAGCTGCAATTTACACAATATTAACTTTTTATTTTATAAATGTCACTTTTTAAAAAAACTTTAAATAAATTAATTAAGAAGAATATCTCAGTTGCAACTGTTGAATCTTGCACTGGAGGATTATTAGCTAGTACATTTATTAAACACACTAATGCATCAAAAATATTTAAATTCGGATTCATCACTTACTCCAATGAATCTAAAATAAAATTTTTAAAAATTAAAAAAAATGTATTAAATAAACATGGTGCGGTAAGTTATGAAGTTGCAAAATGTATGGTTGAAAATTTGTATAAAATTGAAAAATCATTAATAACTATATCTACAACAGGTATTGCTGGACCAAAAGGAGGTACAATAAATAAGCCGGTAGGTTTAATTTATATTGGGTTAAAATATAAATTTAATACAAAAATTTATAAAAAAAGATTTAAGGGAACAAGAATTAAAATACAAAAAGATGTAGTGAAATTTATTTTTAATAAAATAAATCATTTAATTTAATATTGTATTAGCTCTTAATCTAAAAGATTCTATCATTTTATTCTCAATTAATGGATAAAAAGTTTCGGCAATTTTTTGATTAATAAAACTCTTAAATTCAAAATTAACCGAAAATTTTATTAGTGTTATATTTTTATCTAATGACTGAAACAACCATTTGGTTTTTAAATCTTTTAACGGTCCTTCTATATAGTTCGTTTGAATTTCAAGTTTTTTACTATCAAAAATAACATGTGAGGCAAATTTATAAGCAATCATAAATTTATATTTTACATACATATCTGCAAAAATCTCAGAATTTGAACGTGAATGTACTGTCATTGAAGAACACCACGGAATAAAGTCAGGGTAATTTTCTAAGTCCAAAACTATGTTAAATAATTTTTCTGAATTATGATTTATAATTACTTCACGACTAGAATTTTGCATAATTATTTTTTTTAATTCTATTATTTTGCATTATTCTAAAATCATCTGATGCATGATAACTTGAACGAGTTAATGGTGAGGATGAAACCATTAGAAAACCTTTAGCATAAGCCATTTTTTTATATTCATCAAATTCCTTAGGGGTTATAAATTTTTCAAGCTTAGCGTGCTTAGGTGAAGGAGGCAAATATTGGCCTATGGTAATAAAATCTACATTAGCTGAACGTAAATCATCCATTACTTGATATAATTCATTCTTACTTTCACCCAAACCTACCATTAATCCAGATTTAGTAAAAATATTTCTATTTTTCTTTTTTACATTATCAAGCAATTTTAAGCTTACATAATAACGAGAACCAGGTCTTATTGATGGGTATAGTCTTGGAACTGTTTCTAAATTATGATTAAATACATCTGGTAAGTTTTTAGAAAGAATTTCTAATGCGAATTTTTTATTATAAAAATCAGGAGTTAAGATTTCAATTGAACAATTTGAATTTAACTGTCTTATTGATTTTATAACAGCAACAAAATGCGCAGCGCCTCCATCAATTAGATCATCGCGATCTACACTAGTAACAACCACATGTTCTAATTTTAATTCTTTAACTGCTTCAGCAATTTTAATAGATTCTGTTTTATCTACAAAACCAGGTTTTCCTGTTTTAATATTACAAAAAGCACAAGCTCTAGTACAAGTATCACCAAGAATCATAAAAGTTGCATGTTTTTTTTGCCAACATTCACTAATATTTGGGCAAGAAGCTTCTTCACACACTGTAACAATTTTTTTTTCTTTTAATATTTTGTTTGTTAATTTAAAAAATTTTGATGTAGGAGCTTTTACTCTAATCCATGAAGGTTTTTTTAATATAGGATTTGATAAATTTCTTATCTTTTCGGGATGACGGACAAAATTCATTATTATATTATCTCCATATCATCACTTTCAATCCAAATTTCAAAAGGATTTTCAATAATATTATTAAAATCTTTTAAAAATTTACCAGCTATTGCGCCATCTAAAACACGATGATCAGCTGATAATGTTGATGTTAAAGTATGGCCAGCAACAACTTTATTTTCGTATATTATGGGTTTTTGAACAATAGATCCTACAGCTAATATTGAAGATTGTGGAGGGTTAATTATTGCAGAAAACTCAGTTATACCAAACATTCCTAAATTTGAAACTGTAATAGATCCTCCAACATATTGATTTGGTTTAAGTTTATTTTCTTTCGCTAATTTTGCTAAATCTTTAATTTCTTTAGAAATTTTATTTAAACCCTTTAAATTAGCTTCTTTAACTATTGGTGTGATTAAACCTTCTTGTAGAGCTACAGCAACGGCTACATCAATAGTTTTGTATTTAACAATTTTATTGTTTTCCCAAGCAACATTTGTGTTTTGATTTTTTTGCATAGCTAAAGAAACTGCTTTAACAATAAGATCATTAAAAGATATTTTTATTTTATTGTGATTATTTATTTTTTTTCTAAGAGAAATTAGTCTATCTACATGTGATTCAATTGTTAAATAAAAATGAGGAACTTGTTGTTTAGTTTCTGTAGTTCTTTTAGCTATAATATTTCTTATGTTTGAAGGATCAATAATCAAATTATTTTTATTTATATTTTCATTTATTAGATTGTTTTTATCATCCAATTTAATTAAATCTCTTTTAATTATTCTTCCTTCCGGGCCACTTCCTTTAATTTTCTTCAAATCAATACTTTTTTCAATAGCTAAATTTTTAACTAATGGTGATGCAAAAAGTTTATCTTCTATTTTAAATTCTTGATTTTTAGAATTTTCATTATTTTTAATTGTTGAATTTTCATTTAATGGAATATTTTTTTCATTTTTATTAACTGTTACTTGCTCATTGGTTTTATTTATCTTTATTGAATCAGTTTCAACTCCGTTAATTAATGCAATTGGAGTATTTATTGGAATATTTGTTTCAGAATCAGAATCTATTAAATGAGTAATTGTACCTTCATCAGCAGCTTCAACTTCCATAGTAGCTTTATCAGTTTCAATTTCTGCGATAATATCTCCTGAACTAACTTTATCACCAATTTTTATTAACCATTTGTTGATTTTTCCTGCTTTCATTGTAGGTGATAAAGAAGGCATTAAAATTTTAATAGCCATTTAAGTAATATAATTAACTGCTTTTACTGCTTTTACAATATCATCTACTTGAGGTAGGTATAGTTTCTCTAAAGAACTAGAGTATGGCATTGGTACATCAGCACTGTTTACTTTAATTATAGGTGAATCCATATAATCAAAAGCTTCTTTTTGTATTATATTTACAATTTCTGAACCAATACTCGCAAAAGGCCAAGACTCTTCAACTATAACCATTCTGTTAGTTTTTTTTATAGACTCTATTATAGTTCCTTGATCAATTGGTCTTAGGCTTTGTAAATCTATAACTTCAACATTTAAATCAAATTCTCTTTCTAATATTTTTACTGCTTCTAATGATTTTTGTAACATAATTGAGTAAGTAACAATTGTCGTATCCTTACCTTCTTTTTCTATATTAGCCGTACCAATCGGAATTAAAAAATCATTATCTTTACTTAATTGACCCTTTAAGCCATATAAAATTTCATTTTCCAAAAAAATAACTGGATTATTATCCTTAATTGCTGATCTCAAAAGACCTTTAGCATTATATGGCGTGGAAGGTGCTAAGACTTTTAAACCTGGACAATGTGAATACCAAGATGAAAAATCTTGGCTATGCTGTGCTGCAACCTGTGAGGCTGCTCCGTTTGGTCCACGAAATACAATTGGACAATTTATTTGCCCTCCTGACATATACAAAGTTTTTGCAGCTGAATTTATTATCTGATCAATTGCTTGCATTGAAAAATTAAAAGTCATAAATTCTACAATTGGCCTTAAACCTTTGAATGCTGAGCCAATTGCAAGACCGGTAAAACCTTGTTCTGAAATGGGTGTATCTATTACTCGTTTGTGGCCAAATTCCTCTAACAAACCTTGAGTTACTTTATACGCTCCTTGGTATTCTGCAACTTCTTCACCCATAATAAAGATATCTTTATTTTTTCTCATTTCCTCAGCAATAGTATCCCTAATTGCTTGTCTCATAGTAATTGTATTAGATGATGCAGTAATTGGATTATCTTTATCCTCTAGATTTTCTTTTTTATGACTTAAGTCTTTATTTTGTGAGTTCTCATCAAAATTGGATGTTGTATTTTTTTTATTAATTGATTTTCCTTTATCCTTAATTTGATTTTTTTCAATATTTTGTGAAATAATTGCAATGGGTTTGCTTACAGGTATATTAATATCACCTTCCTTAAACAATAATTCAGAAACATATCCCTCATCTACAGCTTCAACTTCCATAGTAGCTTTATCAGTTTCAATTTCTGCGATAACATCACCGGCTTTTACCTTTTGTCCTTTTTTAACTAGCCATTTAGTTAAATTACCTTCAGTCATTGTTGGTGATAATGCTGGCATTAAAATTTCTTTACTCATTATTATACGTAAACGTTTGTATATAATTCTTCGTTTTTAGGATAATTACTTTCTAGAGCAAATTCAGCAGCAACTTTTATTTCTTCAATTATTTTTTTGTTTAAATTGTCTAATTCTTTTTCTGAAAATAAATTATTTTTTAACATTTGATTCTTTGCAATTTCTATTGGATCTTGATTTTTATAAAGTTCTAATTCTTTTTTTGTTCTATATTGAGCGGGGTCAGACATTGAATGTCCTCTATATCTATAAGTTTGAACTTCAAGAATGTATGGCCCTTTTCCTGAACGTACATATTTGCCAGCTTTATCAGCAGCCTTTATTACAGAAAATACATTCATTCCATCAATTTTATCTCCTTTTATTCCAAATGCTTCCCCTCTTTTGTAAAGATCAGTACCTGCAGCTGCCCTATCTACTGATGTACCCATACCATATTTATTATTTTCAATAATATATAAAACAGGTAATTTCCAAAGAGAAGCCAAATTAAATGATTCAAACACTTGTCCATTATTCATGGCGCCATCACCTATATATGTTCTACAAATATTATTATCCCTTTTATATTTATGAGTAAAAGCAATTCCGGTACCAATTGGTACTTGAGCCCCAACTATTCCATGACCTCCATAAAAATTATTTTCTTTAGAAAACATATGCATTGACCCCCCTTTGCCTGAGGAGTATCCATTTTCTCTTCCTGTTAATTCTGCCATTATTCTCTTAGGATCCAGGCCTCGTGCAATCATATGTCCATGATCTCTATAAGTTGTCACTACTGAATCATTTTTTTTTATTGTCATTAATACTCCAACAACAACTGCTTCTTGACCAATGTATAGATGACAAAAACCTCCAATGTGACCCATGCCATAAAGTTGTGCTGCTCTCTCTTCAAATCTTCTTATTTTGAGCATATAATTATAGATTTTAATGTAATCTCTTTTATTTAAGCTTTTCATTTGTAAAATTTTGTAAATTTTAATATAAATTTTGTAAATTTTTGTCAATAAATAAATTTTTAATCAAACACAACAATAATCTCTTTTTTTCTTACTAAACCAGTATTTTTTCTTAATTTTTCATCAAGATAATCTAAATCAATAGTATTTGGCTGCAATCTCTTAGTTCTGTTAGAGTAATATAAATTTTTTTCTGATAATTTTTCAAAAATATTAATATAATTAAAGTTTTGATTCTTTAATTGCAAAAATTTCAATAAACCTCTTTGCCCATTAATTAAAAAATATAACAAATAAATAAATAAACAAAAAGTAAAAAAGAAAGAAAGGAATAAATAAAACTTATTTTTGAAAACAACTGATTTATTCATAATAAATATATCTTACTAATCAAAAAAATACCGATAATGTCAATATTTTCTTAGCAATGAACCGCCATACTTAACATTTTTACCAAGAATTTCTTCAATTCTTAATAATTGATTATATTTTGCTGTACGATCAGTTCTTGTAAGTGATCCAGTTTTTATTTGTCCAGCTGCAGTTCCTACTGCTAAATCGGATATAGTTGTGTCTTCAGTTTCACCTGAACGATGTGAAATGATAGTAGAGTAATTATTTTTTTTAGCTAGACTAATTGCATCCATTGTCTCAGATAATGTGCCAATTTGATTGAATTTAATCAAAATTGAATTGGCAACTTTTTTTTCAATTCCTAATTTAAGTCTTTTTATATTAGTAACAAATAAATCATCACCTACTAATTGCGTATTATTACCAAGTTCTTTTGTTAAATTTGCCCAACCTTCCCAATCATCCTCTGCCATTCCATCCTCTATCGAATAAATTGGGTAGTTATCAACTAATTCTTTTAAATATTTAATCATATAGTCAGAAGAAAGTATTTTTTTTTCACCTTTTAAATTATATTTATTATCATTATAAAATTCTGTCGAAGCCACATCTAATGCTAACATAATATCACCTTCAGTTTTTAAACCTGTGTCTTCAATTGCCTTAATTATAATTTCTATAACTTCTTTAGAGTTGTTAATATTTGGTGCAAAACCACCTTCATCTCCAACATTAGTATTATGCCCTTTTGATTTTAATAATGATTTCAAAGCATGAAATATTTCACATCCATATCTTAATGATTCTGAAAAATTATTTGCTCCTATTGGAGCTATCATAAATTCTTGAATATCCACATTATTATCTGCATGTGATCCGCCATTGATAATATTCATCATTGGAACAGGTAATAAAAAACTACTTTCAATTGATAAAAAAGAAAATAAATTTTCCTTAGAATATAGAGCTAAGCTTTTAGTAAATGCTAGACTAGCTGCTAGCATTGCATTTGCACCCAAATTTGATTTGTTTATTGTATTGTCTAAATCTATTAATAATTCATCAAAAGCTCTAAAAGATTCAAAATTTTTGCTTTTTAAATTATTTCTTAGAGTTATGTTAATATTATCAACTGCTTTTTTTACTCCTTTGCCTAAATATCTTGCTTTATCATTATCTCTTAACTCCAGCGATTCATGAATTCCTGTTGATGCTCCGCTTGGCACAGAAGCTCTGCCAAAAGAATTATCATCTAAAAAAACATCACACTCAACCGTTGGATTACCTCTGCTATCTAATATTTCTCTAGCTAAAATATTTTTTATTTTTGGCATATTAAAGATTATTCATAAAAAAATTATTTTTTTGCAATCTGATCAAATTCTTTAAGCTTAGCAACTAGATTGTTTAAATCTTTAATATTAAGCATATTGAGACCGTCGCTAGGTGCATTGTCTGGATCTTGATGAGTTTCAATAAACACACCTGCCACTCCTACTGCAACGGAAGCTTTTGCTAAAGTATCAACAAATTCCCTTTTACCACCACTTTTATTGCCGAGACCGCCTGGTTCTTGTACTGAATGAGTGGCATCAAATATTACTGGATAATTATATTTTTTTAAAATATCTATTGAGCGAAAATCACTAACTAAATTATTATAACCAAATGATACTCCTCTTTCAGTTATCATTATTTTAGTATTTTTTTCACTTTCAATTTTCTTATAAATATTTGGAATATCATAGGGTGATAAAAACTGACCCTTCTTAACATTAACAATTTTTTTTGATTTAGCAGCAGCAATTAGTAAATCTGTTTGTCGACACAAAAAGGCAGGTATTTGTAATATATCAATACAATCAAGATTAGAAAATATTCTACATTGTTCTTCATTATGAACATCTGTTAATATAGGGCAATTAAATGAGGATTTAATTTTTGTAAAGATTTTTATAGCCTCATCTATTTTTACTCCTCTCATGCTTTCAATACTAGATCTGTTTGCCTTATCAAAACTAGACTTATAAATATAATTAATTTTTTTTTCTTTACAAATATTAGCTATTTTTTCTACCATTAGCATGCTGTGAGATTCATTTTCAATCACACATGGTCCAGCAATTAAAGTAAAAGGAAGATTATTTGAAACTTCAAAATTACCAATTTTAATTTTAATCATTTTTTACAGTTTTTAATAAATGAGACAAAAAGAGGATGTGGCTCTTGAGGTCTGGATTTTAATTCAGGATGAAATTGCACTCCTATAAACCATTTATGATTATTACTTTCTAAAACCTCCGGTAATATATTATTTGGTGACATACCTGTAAACTCAAACCCTTCTTTTGAGAATTCTTTAGTAAAATTACTATTTACTTCATATCTATGACGATGTCTTTCAATAATTTCATTTGAATTATAAATATGACTAATTTTTGAACCTTTTTTTAATTTCGCTTTATAAGCTCCTAATCGCATAGTTCCGCCTTTATCACTATCTAAATTTCTTTTTTCTAACTTATGATCATTAATCCATTCGGTCATTAAACTAACAACAGGGGTTTCGGTTGAACTAAATTCAGTTGAATTTGCATCTGGTTTATTAATTACATTTCTTGCTATTTCAATAACTGCTAATTGCATACCAAGACATATCCCAAAAAATGGTATATTGTTTTGTCTTGCGTATTTTATAGCCTCAATTTTTCCTTCTATACCTCTGTAGCCAAATCCTCCAGGTATCAACAAGCCATCAATGTTTTTTAATTCATTTTTAATTAATCTACTTTCACATTCTTCAGCATTAATCCAATTAATTTCTACTTTAATGTTATTAGCTATTCCACCATGTTCTAAAGCTTCAATTAGGGATTTATAACTATCTTTTAGATTTGTGTATTTACCTACGATACCAATTATTACTTTTGAATTAAAATTACTTATTTTCTCTAGAACTTTATCCCAAGGCTCCAAATTCAAAGTATACTTTTTTAAATCATATCCTAAATGTTCCAGTAAAGATGAATCAAGTCCTGCTTTAGAATAAATTGAAGGTACTTCATAAATTGAGTTTGCATTAAGGGCTGGAATTACAGATTCTTTTTTCACATTACAAAAAAGTGATATTTTTTCTAAAGCTTCTTTCTCAATTTTTTTTTCACATCTACACATTATTATATCAGGCTGAATTCCAGCATTTAAAAGTTCTTTTACTGAGTGTTGAGTAGGCTTTGTTTTTAACTCATCAGCAGAACTTAAATATGGTACATAAGTCATATGTATTAATGCTGAAGAAATACTTCTGTCATTTCTAATCTGCCTTATAGCTTCTAAAAAAGGAAGGGATTCTATATCTCCTACAGTTCCTCCTATTTCATATATAACTATATCCTCATTATTAAGATCACTATTGATAAATAACTTAATTTCATTTGTAACGTGAGGAATAACTTGAATGGTTGCGCCTAAATAATCGCCCTTTCTTTCTTTTTGAAGGACGTTAGAATAGATTTTACCTGAAGAAATGCTGTCACTTTTCTTTGATGATTGATTAGTAAATCTTTCATAATGACCTAAGTCAAGATCTGTTTCAGCGCCATCGTCAGTAACGAAAACTTCGCCATGTTGATATGGACTCATTGTTCCAGGATCCACATTTAAATAAGGATCTAGTTTTCTTATTCTAATTTTAAAATTTCTTAATTGTAATAACGAAGCAAGAGAAGCTGAAGCTATTCCTTTTCCTAAAGAAGATGCAACTCCGCCCGTAATAAATACATAATGCATTACGGAATACCCTGATACAGAATTGATTGTTCCATATCAAGTTAATAATTGCTAATTATTCTCAGGAATTACAGGTTCTAAATCGCTCTCAGTGCCTAAATTAATAGAAGGCAGTGACTCCAGTACATTTTTATCAGAGCCAACTGAAGCAGTAATTGTCAAAACTACACTCATAATCATAAATAAAGTAGCTGTAAAAGCTGTTAATCTAGAAAGTAAGTTTGCTGAGCCTCTTGCTGACATCATTCCACCAATACCGCCTCCGCCACCTAGACCTAGGCCTTCATTGTCACTACCTTGTAACAATACAAGTATAACTAATAAAACAGCAAGAATTAACTGAATTACAATTAGAGTCGTCATAAAATGACTTATATGTATTAAGATGCATAAATCAAGCGATTAATCATGCAATCATTTGATTAAACTCATCTATCTTGAGAGAGGCTCCTCCAATTAAAGCGCCATCTACATTAGTCAAATTTATTATCTCACGTGAATTTTGTAAATTTACTGATCCTCCATAAAGAATTTTAAAATTCTCTATTTTTATATTGTTTTTCCTAATTAGATAATGAAGGTTTTCTATTTCATCAATAGTTGGTGTCAATCCGGTCCCAATTGCCCATATTGGCTCATATGCAATAATGGTATTATGTTGATTGGATTCAGATGGAATAGAATTATTTATTTGATAAGATAAAACTTCTATAGTTTTGTTTTCATTTTTTTGCTTAAGACTTTCACCGATGCAAATAATAGGTATGATATTGTTTTTTATTAATTTCGAAGCTTTATTTTTAATATCATTATTATTCTCATTAAAATATTGTCTCCGCTCTGAATGACCTACTATACAAAATTTAACTCCAAAATCATTTAAACTTTTTGAAGATATTTCACCTGTATAAGCTCCACTTTCAAATTTAGATATATCTTGGGAGCCTAAATAACAATTTTTAAGAATTGAATTAAAATTATTCAAATAAATAGTTGGCGGACAAATTATAACACAGTTTAATTGAGAAGGATTGACTTTCAATGAATCTAAATATTGATTAATAAAGCTTAAATTCCCATTTAATTTCCAATTTGCTACAAAAATTGATGAAAATTTAGATAATTTTATCATAATTATTTTCCCTTATAGAAACTAATATTATAGAAGCAACAAAATTATGTTTAGAAAATTAGGTAAATCTAAAATTGCATTTGTATTAGCAATATTATTTGGAATAAGCCTGTTCTTTTTTAGGGGCAGTTCTAAATATTCTAATTTATTCAATTCAGATAATGTGATTGCTTCAGTTTCAGGAACGCCAATATCGACTACAAAATTTAACAGAGTTATGAATATGAATATTAGTAAATATAGTCAAATGCTTGGAAAAGAATTAAATAGTGATGAGATTAAAGCATTTCAAATACATACTGTATCACTTAATGGTCTAATAAATAATGCTATATTTGAAAATGAATTTCAAAACAAAGAATTTATTATTGATGATTCTGTAGTTGCAAAAAAAACAAAAGAAAGGATTCCAGGGATATATAATAATGAGAATAAATTAAATGATACTGCCTTAAATAATTTTTTGAAAAATCAAAACTTAAAGATTGATGATTTAGTTAATATTATAAATTATGAAACAAGAGCTACAGTGTTTGATGAATTATTCTTTAATGTAAACTATCCAAGCCAAATAACAAAAAAAATTTCTATATATGATGATCATTCTAGAAAAATTGAATTAATAAATTTTTCTATTAATAAATTCAAAATTGAAAATGTTAATTTAAAAAATATATCAATAGATAATGAAGAAATAAAAAAATATTATAAACAAAATCTTAATAACTATATGACAAATGAAATGCGAGATGTATCTTATATATTAATCGATAAAAAAGATTACATTGATCAATTTACTCCTACGGATCAACAAATTAAAAATTATTATAACAATAATCAAAAATTATTCATTGAACCTGAAAAAAGAGATTTCATACAATTTAATTTTAAAAAAGTAGAAGATGCTAAGGAATTTAAAAATAAAATATATGGCTTGAATAATCAGGAAATAATTAAATTTGCTAATAATAAAAATATTATTTTTAGTGAATTTAATGGAGTGTATGAAAATGAAGTATATGAAGACTTATCAAAAATTATATTTAAACTTAAGAAAAATGAAGTTTCAGATATTATTGAAACACCAATTGCAAAACATGTAGTTATATTAAATAATATTATTCCACAAAATATAAAAAGTTATGATAAATCGAAAAATGAAATATTCAAAACGCTATTAGATATTGAATTAAATAACTATTTTTCAGATCTAAAAAATAATATTTCTCAAGAAATAATCAATGGTTATTCTTTAAAGGAAATTTCAGATAACAATTCTTTAAAAATAAATTCTTTATTAAAAATAAATAATAAAAATGACGATTTAAGTGATGATTTTGTAAAAAATGAAATAATTAGACATTCTTTTATTTCTAACAAAGATTTTGTAAGTGATTTGATTGATCTAGATGATGATAAATCATTAATTCTGAATGTAGATAATGTTTATCCTTCTATTCCATTTAAAATTGAAGAAATTATTAATAAGGTAGGTAATGATTGGATAAAATCTGAAAAAATTAAAGCAATTGAAGATTTAATTGATATGCACAAAAATGATGTAAATCCATTGGAATCTATTTCAAAAAAAACTAACACAGATATTAAATCTATTTTAATAGAAAAAAATAATACGGATATTCCAATTAATTTTTTAAATCAATTATTTAATACAAAAATTTATGAAACTGCATTTTCTTTTACTGAGGAAGAGGTATTTATAGCTCAAATTAATGAATTAATAATAGAAAATAATAAAGAAATAAAATCTCAATCAATATTGCTTAAACCTCAACTAAAAAATGCATTTGGTAATGAAATTATTAAAACAAAAAAAATATCAACAAATGACAGCTTATTAAATGCTTTGTTATCTCAATATTAATGGATGAAATTAGAGAAAAATTTGTTGAAGGGTATAATAATCATAAACCTCAATTATTAAAAAAAAATTTAATTGCTGATATCGAAACGCCAATTTCATCTTTATTAAAAATAAATAAAGATCAAAAATATTCTTTTCTTTTAGAATCTGTTGAAGGGGGGGAAAATAAAGGTAGATATTCTCTTTTAGGCTGCGATCCAGATCTAATTTGGACAGTAAAAAATGGTAAATCTGCAATTAAATATCTTTATGATAGCTATGATTATGAGATTGGATCAAATCCAATTAAATCATTAAAAAATTTAATTAAAGTATCAAAATTACATGAACAAAAAATAGAAGTGCCCTACCCGATTCTTGTTGGATATTTAGGTTATCCAATGATTCAATATATGGAAAAGATTAATCTTTCAAATCCAGATAATATAAATATTCCTGAATCTACATTAATTAGACCAAAGATTGTAGCAGTATTTGATAATATTAAAGATACAATTTTTTTAATGACAATCACTTATCCTTCAAAAAATGTTTCTGCTGAAAAAGCTTACATTAATTCAAAAGATTTATTAGAAAGAAAAATAGAAGATTTAAAAGTAAGTTTGATAAATAATTCTATTAATAAAAAAATGATTAAATCTAAGTTAAATTTTAAATCTAACTATTCAAAAAATGAATATTTTAAAATTATTAAAAAAGCAAAAGATTACATAAAAGAGGGGGATATTTTTCAAGTTGTAACATCTCAAAGATTTGAAACTAATTATGATTTAGAAGCTGTTAATTTGTACAGATCTTTAAGAAGATTAAATCCTTCACCTTACTTAGTTAATTTAAATTTTGATAAAATAGGCTTAGTTGCTTCAAGTCCTGAATTGATGGTTCAATTAAGAAATAAAAAAATTACAATCAGACCTATTGCTGGAACTAGAAAAAGAGGGAATAATGCAAATGAAGATCTTAATCTTTCTAAAGATTTGTTAAATGATAAAAAGGAGCTGGCAGAACATTTGATGTTATTAGATCTTGGAAGAAATGATGTAGGAAGAGTTGCTAAAAATAATTCTGTAAAAGTTTCTGAAAAAATGATCATTGAATACTATTCTCATGTTATGCATATTGTTTCTAATGTTGAAGGATATATTAAAGATGAATTTGATGCAGTAGATGCTTTAATAGCAGGATTCCCAGCAGGAACAGTCTCTGGAGCACCTAAAATTAGAGCTATGGAAATTATTGAAGAATTAGAAAACTTAAATAGAAGTTTTTATGCTGGATGTATGGGGTATTTTGATTCAAATGGAGATATGGATACATGCATTAGTCTAAGAACTGGGTTAGTCAAAAATGGCAAACTTTACATACAGGCAGGAGGTGGGGTTGTTTATGATTCAGTTCCAGAAGATGAGTATCAAGAAACAATTAATAAAGCTAGTGCTTTAATGGCTGCAGCTGAAGATTCTTATAAATATAATAATGATATTACTCATAGATAATTACGATAGTTTTACATATAATGTTAAACACTATTTAAGTGAGATTGGTGGAGTTGTTAATACTATAAGAAATGATGAAACTAACATAAAGGCAATATTAGAGCTAAATCCAAAGGCAATAGTATTATCACCTGGACCGTGCACACCAAATGAAGCGGGTATTTGCCTTGAATTAATCAATGAACTAAAAAGTAAGTTTCCGATTCTTGGTATCTGTTTGGGGCATCAATCTATTGGTCAAGCGTTTGGTAGCAATATTGTTAAATGTGAAGAAATAATGCATGGTAAAATAGACTCTATTATACATTTTAATCACAAACTATTTGAAGGAATAGATAATAATTTTTTAGCAACAAGGTATCATTCTTTAATAATTGATAGAAAAACATTAAATAAAGAATTTATAATCACTGCTGAAACTAAAAAAAAAATAATCATGGGTATTGCGCATAAATCATTACCAATTTATGGTTTTCAATTTCACCCTGAGAGTATAGGCACTGATGTGGGCAAAATATTGTTAAAAAATTTTTTAAAAATTATAAATTATGGAAATTAAAAATATTAAAAATAAATTATTTAACTTAGAAAATCTTTCAGTAGATGAGTCATTGTTTCTTTTTGAAGAAATTATGGA
>PTKZ01000002.1 GCA_002938205.1 Alphaproteobacteria bacterium MarineAlpha5_Bin5 | reverse complement strand
GCTTCAAACCAGTTAGGTTTTGTATGAGAATAAATATTATCAGTAGATTGACCATTTTCAGCAAACCACATAGGCCGCTCCCATCCCAATGCTTCACCAAAACTAGCTCCTAATTTTTTCCATCGATCATGTAGATTACTTTGACGAATACCTCTTGAAGTAATTTTTTGATAATGAGGCCAGTGTGGTTTGTAATGTAAACCAAGAATTTCTGGTATACGCTCATGTAAATAATTTCTATTGTTTTGAAATGGATGAAAACGAGCAATATCAACTGAACTTAAATCTATAGTTGGTGAACCGTTAACTATCCATTCAGCAAGAGCTCTTCCAGCTCCGGCACCAAATTCAATTCCTTCCGAATTATAGCCTGCCGATATATAGCAATTTTTTATTTCAGGAGCTTCACCTAATGCAAATAAAAGATCTGGGGTAAAGCTCTCAGGTCCATTGAAAAATTTAGAGATACCAATATTATTTAATGGTTTTAATAACTCCATTGCTTTTGTATAAGGTAATTCAAAATGATCCCAATCTTCAGGAAGTTCTATAAATGGGATATTTTGTGGAAGTTTTTCAATAGAAATTGCTTTTCCCCATGGTTCAAAAGCACCTACTAAAAATTTGCCAGCATCTTCTTTAATATAAACATGACCATCTGTATCACGCAAAACTGGTAAGTTTTTTAAAGCATCTTTTGATGGTTCAGTTACAACATAAAAATGTTCAGCTGGATAAAGAGGTACTTGAATTCCTAATTTAGAAGCTAGAGTTCTTGTCCACAACCCGCATGCAATTACTAATTTCTCACAATTAATTTTTTCATTTCTTGTAATTACTGTAAAAGATTTATTAGAATTTTTTTTTAAATCAATAACTTCTGTATTTTCTTGAACTGTTACTCCAAGTTTTTTTGCACCAGCAATTAAAGACATTGTTGTGTCAACAGGATTTGTCTGTCCATCTTTAGATATATATATTGCACCCTCAATACATTCCTTATTTAATTCAGGATAAATATTTTGTGCTTCTAATGGAGAAATCATCTCTGCTTCAATATTAAAACTTTTTGCTATTGAAGCAATTATGTTAGTTTCATGCATACGATCTTTAGTTCTCGCAACCCCTAGTGTTCCATTTTGTTTAAAGCCCGTAGGAACCCCAGTTTCTGATTCAAGTGTTGAGTAAAGCTCAACATTATATTTTGCTATTTCTGTCAGACTATGTGTTGAGCGTAATTGCATAATTAAACCCGCAGCATGCCAAGTAGTCCCAGAGGTTAATTGATGTCTCTCTAATAAAGTGACATCTGTTTTATTTAACTTAGCTAAATGGTATGCAAGACTAGATCCTGCTATACCTCCTCCAATTATAACAATCTCACAAGTTTTTTTTAATTGCATTATTTTTTATATAGATCTTTTAGTCCAATGATCTAGTAGATTTAATAGATTAAGAAGAGACTTTTCAAGTTCTGATAAACTAATAAATTCATTGGCTTTATGAGCTTGATCAATTGATCCAGGACCACACACGACAACATCCATATCCATTTCTTGAAATATTCCTGCTTCAGTTCCAAAAGAAATAACTCCGGTTGAATTTGAATGCAATAATTCTTGCATAATAACTCGAGCTTCATTATCTTTTTTAGGAATAAGACCAGGTATTTCTCCTATTATATCTGTTTCAATTTTTGCTTTTGAGAATTTAGATTCCATTTCAGGCAAAAGATTTTTATCACAATAATCAGATAAACTATTTTTAACAAAATCTTTATCCTCATTATTTACTGGTCGCATTTCCCAATCAATTGAACATTTTCCTGCAATAACATTATGAGCAACTCCTCCTTCAATTTTACCTGCTTGAATCGTTGTCCATGGTGGATCGAATGGACTATCACTTGGTGCTCTTTTTTTAAGTTCACTTCCTAATTCAAAAAGTTTGTTAGTAAATAACGAGCCATATTGTATAGCTGACAAACCTTTTTCTGGATTTGAAGCATGACCTTCTATTCCATAAAAGCAAGTAGTATACTCACAATCTCCTTTATGAGCTTCAATAATTTCCATATTAGTTGGCTCACCTATGATTACCATAGAAGGATTATATTTATATTTTTTTAATTCTTTAGTTAGATGTCTTGCGCCAAAACACCCAATTTCTTCGTCATAAGTAAAACTAAAGTGAACTGGTAAATTTAGCTTTTGATTTTTTAAAATTTCTGCAGCAGCTAATGAAGTAGCAATAAAACCTTTCATATCGCAACTACCTCTGCCATAAAGTAAATTATCTTTTCTTGTAAGTTTAAAAGGATCGGAATTCCAATTTAATTCTTTAGCTGGCACAACATCTGTATGTCCTGATAAAACAATACCTCCATCAATCTCAGGTCCAATAGTTCCAAAAATATTAGCCTGTTTACCATCCTCTGTGGTCATTATATTGACTTTTCCTCCACAGGATTCAATTTTATTAGCTAAGTAATTTATTATTTCTAAATTACTTTCTGAAGAGACTGATGGGTATGCAACCAAATCTGTCAATATTGAAACTGTTTTATCTAGAGTAGTCATATACAAAATAATTAATTTATAACCTAATCATTTACGTACTCAACAAATTAAAAAGCCTCTAAATCATCTTTTTTTTCTAGATTTTATCATAAACACTACAAATTTCTTGTGTACAATCAGCAATTTACAAGTATGAATACTGTTATAACTTAATATATTTAAGGAGGATTACGATATGAGATCATTATTAATTGCAATTACTATTATCTTTTCTTCTTTTGCAGTTAGTGCACAATCACTATCTGAAAAAGTTGCAGCTGGAGATAAACCAAGTCTAGGTTTTGCTACAGCAGTTCCTTGGGGTTATCCTGGTGAAAACGGTGAACCTTTAGGTTTTGTTAATGCGATTGCTTTAACAATACTTGAAGAAATGGGAATCAATGAAGTTGATACTTCTGTAAACGAATGGGCAGGATTAATTCCAGGTCTTAATGCAGGTCGTTATGATATTATAACTGGTGGTATGTATATTCTTAAAAGTAGATGTGAGAATATAGACTTTTCAGATCCTATTGGTTACTTTGGTGATGCCATGATGGTTCCTGCTGGAAATCCAAAAGGAATTCATAACTATGAAGACGTTGTAAGAACTGGAGCTACCCTTGTTACAGGTATTGGATTTAATACTGTAGAAGCGGCAAAGAAATACGGTGTTCCTGATAGTCAAATGTTACTTGTTGATGGTGAAGTAGGAATACTTGCTGCAATGAATGCTGGTAGAGCTGATGTTGCGGTACACACTGTTTTTAGTGTTCAAGAACATGTTGAAATTTCAGAAGGGAAATTTGAACAAACTGACGCTACTAAAATGCCTAAAGAAGTAATGAATGTAGTGGGTATAGGTTTTAGAAAATCTGACTCAGATTTCAAAGAGAAGTTCAATGCAGCTATGGCAAAAGTTATTGGTGGTGATAAGTGGATGTCAAGTACTGCTGAGTATGGATATACTGCAGCACAACTTCCCCCAGAAGGTTTCACAACAGAATATGCTTGTGCAAATAAATAATTAAATACTTTAATCAGGCAGCTTAAGTTGCCTGATTTTTTTTTGAATTTTTCAAGGATAAGTAAAGTTTGAATTTTTTTAGTTTTATAATTGAATATGGTCCTAAATTTACATCTGCTGCAATAGTTACAGCACAAGTATTTGTTTATTCCGTTATACTTGCAGTATTTATTTCAATTTTTTTTGGAATAATGCGACTTTCAAAAAATTTTTTTATTCAGGCTATAGCTACAATATATATAGAATTTTATCGCGGAACATCTCTAATTATTCAGATGTTTTGGATATATTATGTACTTCCCTTATTTGGTCTTCCATTACCAGCGTTGTTAGCTGGTGTTTTAGCTTTAGGAATGAATTTTGGTGCTTATGGAGCAGAGGTATTTAGAGCTGGTATTTTAGCTGTTCCTAAAGGACAGTGGGAGGGAGCTTCCGCTCTTAATTTTAGTAAACGAAAAAGAATGCAGAGAATAATTATTCCTCAAATTTATCCTATTATACTTCCGCCTGCTGCTAATTTAGCTGTAGAATTATTAAAAGGAACTGCACTTGTTTCTTTAATTACACTTGTTGATTTAATGTTTGTTGCAAAACAAATTAATATGATGACTTGGTTTTCAGCGCAATCTTTTGGATTAGCTCTTATAATATATTTTGTTATGGCAAGATTCATACTTGTTCCTTTTTTACGATGGTTAGAAGTTCTGGCAGCAAGAAAAGTTGGAAGAGGGAAAGCATAAATTATGTACGTAGAATGGCGTTGGGAATGGTCTTTTGAAATATTACCTCAAATGCTTTGGGCAACTTTAAATACGTTTTTAGCAGCAGGGGTAGGGTATGCAATAGCAGCAATTGTTGGTATTTTATTTATGTTAGGTCAACGAACATCTTATAAAATTATAAATATACCTACAAGAGAAATTGTAGAATTTATTCGGTCCACTCCTCTTCTTGTTCAGTTATTTTTTGTATATTTTGTAGCCCCACAATTTGGATTAACTCTTTCAGCTTGGGTTTGTGCTATGATTACAATAGGACTTCACTATGGAACCTATCTTTCAGAAGTTTATAGAGGAGCCCTTGAGGGTGTTTCAAAAACTCAGTGGGAGGCATGTAGAGCATTAAACTTTTCAACTAGCTATAACTATCGCAAAATAATTTTGCCACAAGCATTTCCCATAGCAATACCAGGAATGGGTAATTATTTAGTAGGTATTTTTAAAGATACCCCTTTACTTGCTACAATAGGTGTTGCTGAACTCTTTTTTACAGCAAATTCGATAGGTGCTTACACATATAGATATTTAGAACCTTATACTATGGTAGGAGTTATATTTTTAGTTATTTCATTACCTACTGCATTTGGTATAAGAAGACTTGAGGCAGCAGTAAATAAAGCACAAGGAAAAGTTAATGTGTAAAATATCAGGAATAGTATGAATCAAGAAAAACACTCAAACGATATTTTAGTTAAATTTTCTGAAGTAACTAAAAAATATGGTGATTTGGTTGTACTTGATAAACTTAATCTAGAGATAAAAAAAAATGAAATGGTCTCTATTATAGGACCATCTGGTTCAGGAAAAACGACTGTTTTAAGAGTTTTAATGACATTAGAAAAAATAAACCAAGGTGTCATTTATTTGGACAATGAGCCTTTAACTCACATGGAAGAAAACGGAAAACTCATAGAAGCAAATGAAAAATATATTAGAGAAAGACGTTCAAAAATTGGTATGGTTTTTCAGCAGTTTAATTTATTCCCTCATATGACTGCATTACAAAATTGTATTGAAGCCCCTGTTCATGTTCTTGGTTTAAAAAAAGAAGAAGCTGAAGAAAGAGCGCTTGAATTATTAGAGCTTGTTGGACTTACTGATAAAAAAGATGAACATCCAACAAGATTATCAGGTGGTCAACAACAACGTGTTGCTATTGCTAGGGCTCTTGCAATGAGGCCGAAGGTAATGCTTTTAGATGAAATTACTTCTTCTCTAGATCCAGAAGTTGTTGGAGAGGTATTAAATGTTATACGTTCTCTTAATAAGGAACATAACTTAACAATGATTATGGTTACACACCAAATGGGTTTTGCGAGGGAAATTTCAGATCGTGTTTGTTTTTTTTATGAAGGAAAAATTTTTGAACAAGGACCACCTGAAAAATTATTTGGAAATCCTCAAAATGAAAGAACCAAACAATTTCTTCATGCTGTTCTTGATGCAAATTAATTTTATAAGTCTAGATTACTTCAAATAATTTTCTATCTACATTACATAATCTTTCAATTCCATTTTTACCAATTACAATAGACTCAGAAATTGCAGCTCCAAAATTATCTAACCAAATACCAGATTGAAAATGAAAGCACATACCTTCTTTTAATATAGTTTTATCACCAACCCTTAAACTAGCAGTTCGCTCTCCCCAATCAGGGGGGAAGTTTAACCCAATTGAATAACCAACACGGCTTTTCTTTTCAAAACCTCTTTTATTTAATTCTTTTTGCCAAGTTGATTCTACTTCAGCACAGGTAATTCCTGGTCTAGCAACTTCAAAAGCCTTATTTCCTGCATCAACTATAGTACTAGCGAGGTTCGAAACTTCGCTTGGCACTTTTCCAATGTAAATAGTTCTAGTAAGAGGTGCATGATAATGACGTCTAGCCGAACCGATCTCTAATACAACAAGGCCTTCTTTTGGCAAAGGTTCTTCAGACCAAGTAAGATGAGGTGTGCTAGTTTTTTCACCTACTTGAATAAGCGGACAAAGACCTGTGTAATCTCCGTATTTTCCTTGTATCCCTTCTATTTGATTTTTATAAATATCAGCTATAATTTTATATTCAGGAACACCAGGGACTATTTGATCTATTGCTTTAAGCATTGTGTTAGTACTTATATTGCCTGCTTCTCTCATGTATGTAAGTTCTTTAGGCGATTTTATTAATCTTGCCCAATTAACTAACTCCTTGTTATCCGATATTTTAGCATTTGGTAAGCCTGTATAAAGATGCTTGTAAGCTCTTGCTGTAAAATAATGAGCATCAAAATCAACTCCAATTCTATTTTTTTCCCATTTTCTATGCTTGATATAATCGCAAAGCTCATCAAATGGGTGGAGTGTTTCATGATGTACTAATGGTTCTGAAAAAGAAATGATATTTTCTTGTGGAATATCAGTTGTTATATTTGCTGATTTTGCATCTTGTTCTCTTCCAAACCAAATAGGCCAATCCTCATTTAAATGCACAATGACTGTCTGTGGAGTATAAAATGACCAACCATCAAAACCTGTTAGCCAACACATATTTGCAGGATCTTGACAAATTAACATATCAAAACCTTTCTCATTCATGATCTTTTTAACTCTAGTTAAACGAGCTTTATATTCAAACTGATCAAATGCTTTTATGTATTTCATTCAAAAATAGTTAATTAACTCCTAAATAAATTTCCATAACCAAGAACTTCATTTTTAATTTTTAATAATTTTAAACAATCCCAAATTATAGCTTGATTGCTAGAAACAACATTAGTTTTAAATTCTTTTTCGATATTACCAATGATATCAACAATTTTAAGAGCAGTGCATGACACAAAAAGTCCATCAATATTTGACAAATTAATTTTAGAAATTTGATTCATCATACTATCTAGGCTTACTTGAGCGATTTCATAATCATAGTTTAAATTAAAAGAATTAAAAGAATCTATCTCTATATTATTTTGTTTAAGATAGTTAAAAACTGTTAAATTAACTTCTCTAGGATAAGGAGTTAAAACTGCAATTTTTTTAAAATTTAATTTTTTGAATCCTTTTAGAGCAGCAGTTATAGGCGTAGTCACTAAAGCATTAGGTTTTGATTTATGTATTTGTTTTTTAATCTGTTCCTCACCTATCGCAATTGTTCCAGAAGTACACCCATAGGCAATTACATCGATTTTTTGATCAGGTAAAATTTGTGCTGAAACTTGAGGTAAATGTTCAGACATTTTTAAATAATTTTCATGATTTAAAGGATTAATAAAAGGTATTCTGTTAAAAAATATATCTAAAGGAAGATCGTTACATATTTTTCTAAAATCTTGCTCAATAGTTAAATCAGTTGAAAGAGTAATTACTCCAATCCTTGGATTTTTAGTTTTTTCTATTATTGGTTTTAAAATTTTTTGTTTAAAGTTTTTCATTATTGAATGGGAAAATAATCTTCACATTTACCTTCTCGGTAAACATCAGTAGTTGCGCAGTGCAAACTCCCACCAAAAGCATAGACATCTCTAAAAGGAACTGGAATTACTTTCATGCCAAAATTTTCCATTTGTTTAATCATTTTTTCTTCAGTTGCCTCCACACAAATTGTTTTTGGATCAATAATTAAAACATTCATGGATAACCAAATGGATGAATAACACATTGGTGGTGGAGTATTGTGAATCGAAGGAGCTGCTTCGTGAATCTCCCATTTATTATCATCAAATATTTTTCTTTGATCATTTGATATTTTTCTATTTGGATTAATAATTATTACTCCTGGTTTTATAGGTGTAAAACATGCATCAATATGCGTGGGAATTAAATCTCCTGGTAAATTAATTTGATGAACTCGATGATCAGAAAAGTGACGTTTAAGCCAATCAAGGCCTTTTAAATTTGAAGTAAAGTTATTGTGATAAAATAAATCTTTTCCAAAACGTAAAATCTCAGCAGCATCAAACAGTGGTTCTTTTTCAGTTAGTATCATATCTCTATCTTCAATTTTTTTATGTCTCTCAAATTCAGTTATACCTTCTGGCAAATAATTTGATTTATATGAAGATTTAGTAAGTCGTGGTTTAGGTGCTGCTTCCCATCTCATATTTTTATCTTGTTCATAATATTTTTCAAGCAAAGGTCTGTAAGCAAGATATTCAAACCAACGACACCTATAAGACATAGGAGCTTCCAGCATTTCATTACCTACTGTCAAGATTACATCTCTAGGAGGCATAGATCCAAATTGACCTTCATTAATCCAATCTGGTGTAGAAATAGTTTTTGTAAAATCAATAGGTGTAGGTCTATCAACTTTAATTCCAAGTGACTTTAAAATAGAAACAAAATTACTTAATTGTATGTTTGCTTTATCTATAGCTTCTTTAGATCTTGGACCATCAGAGCCTACCATACCACTGTCTTTGCTAAGTTTTGGCTCTAAAGCAGGTTCCATTGGCGGTACATTGGAATTTTCAACTGTACCAACTATAACATGTTTAAGTGGATCCCATTCATTCCAAGAATTTACTATTGTCATTTTGTTTTCCTTAAATTAATGTTTAATTAAAACTAATTTAAATTTATATAATAATAAACATGGAATTAAAAAATAAATCACTATTTAGGCAAGACTGCTATATTGGTGGTAAATGGATTAAAAGCTCCACGGGTGAGACAATTGAGGTAGATAACCCTGCTACTCAAAGCACAATTGGTACTGTTCCAAAATGTGGCTCTACTGAGACAAAAATAGCTATAAACTCAGCAAATGATGCATTTAAGGATTGGAAAAATAAAACAGCTAAAGAAAGATCAATAATATTAAAAAAATGGCATAATCTTATTTTAAATAATATTGAAGATTTAGCTCATATAATGACAATTGAACAAGGCAAACCTCTTGCTGAAGCAAAAGGTGAGATCCTGATGGGAACAACATATATAGAATTTTATGCTGAAGAAGCTAAAAGAGTTTACGGTGATATTATTTCTGATCCACTTCCGGATAGAAGAATTGTTGTAATAAAACAACCTGTAGGAGTTGTCGGAGCTATAACTCCTTGGAATTTTCCTAGTACAATGATAACAAGAAAATGTGCTCCTGCTTTAGGAGTAGGTTGTCCTGTTGTTATCAAACCAGCTAGCCAAACTCCTTTTTCAGCTTTAGCATTAGCAGTATTAGCTGAAGATGCAGGCTTTCCAAAAGGGGTATTCAATGTCATCACAGGTTCTGCTGCTGAAATAGGAAAAGAGCTAACTGAAAATCCTATAGTTAAAAAAATTTCGTTTACTGGGTCAACAGAGGTTGGGAAAATTCTGCTCAAGCAAAGTTCTTCAACTGTTAAAAAAGTATCAATGGAACTTGGAGGGCATGCTCCTTTCATCGTTTTTGATGATGCAAATATTGATGAAGCAGTATCTGGAGCAATAATAAGTAAATTTAGAAATTCTGGACAAACATGTATTTGTGCAAATAGGATTTTTGTTCATGAAAATGTTTATGATGAATTTTTACAAAAATTTGTTTCCGAAGTTGCTAAAATTAAAGTTGGAAATGGTTTAGAATCTGCAACTAATTCAGGCCCATTGATTGATCAATATTCTCTTGAAAAAGTTCAAGACCATGTAAGTGATGCTGTTAATTGTGGCGCAAAAATAGCTATTGGAGGAGATATTCATAGTTTAGGAGGAAACTTTTACAAACCTACAGTGCTTTCAAACGTAACAACAAAAGCTAAAATTACTTATGAAGAAACTTTTGGACCAGTTGCGCCTATCTACAAATTTTCTTCAGATGAAGAGGTAATTAATTTAGCTAATAATACGCCTTTTGGATTAGCTTCATATTTTTATGCTAGAGATATTGGTAGAATTTGGAAAGTAGCAGAGTCACTAGAATATGGTATAGTAAGTGTTAACACTGGCCTTCCAACAAAAGCTGAAATCCCTTTTGGAGGTATAAAAGAATCTGGGCTTGGAAGAGAGGGTTCTAAATACGGTCTTGATGAATATTTAGAAATTAAATATATATCAATGGCTGGAATTTAAGATAGCCAAGCTGCTCCTCTTACTCCGCTTGAATCTCCATGAAAGTTTTTTACAATTTTAGTATCAAAGGTATCACTAAAAATATATTTCTTTAAAGATTCATCTATATTTTCATAGATATAAGAAATATTTGACATACCGCCGCCTAATACAATTATATCTGGATCCAAAACATTACAAACCAAAGATAAACCTCTAGCTAAATGATCCACATATTGATCAAAAGCTTTAATTGCATTTTTATCTTCATTTATTAAATCATCTAGTATTTTATGAGAATCATGCTGAGTGTTATATGTTAAATTAAAAACACTAGCAAAACCTGGTCCTGAAACATATGTTTCCATGCAACCATCTTTTCCACAATAACATTTTTTTACATATTTCTTTTCATTATCAGTTCTATTGGGCAAACCAATATGTCCCCACTCTCCAGCTATATTATTTTTTCCTCTCAAAACTTTATTATTAACAACTATACCTCCTCCAGTACCTGTTCCTATTATAACTCCAAATACAACTGAATGTTCTTTTCCTGCTCCATCCACAGCTTCAGATAATGTAAAACAGTTAGCATCATTTTCAAGATTTATCTTTCTATCAAGTGCTATTTGAAGATCTTTTTTTAATGGCTGTTCATTCAACCATATAGAATTAGCATTCTTAACCAATGCAGAATCAGTTGAAATTGCACCAGGCATCCCTATTCCTACTGAGGTGGAATTACCGAATTTTTTTTCAAATTCTTTTACAATTGATACAATGCCTTTAATTGTACCCTCGTAATTTTTTTCAGTTTTAATTCTATCTCTTGTTAATTCTTTGCCATCATCATCAATTAGTATACCTTCAGTCTTGGTTCCACCAAGATCGATTCCAATCTTCATGAACTATTTATTTTTTACAAAATTATGTAAAGTTGGAATAATAGCTACAGCTAAAGCAATTTTAAATATTTCACTTGGAATAAATGGTAGTAATCCGACTTGAATAGCCTTTTCGTAACCAATAATTGATCCTAAATATATAATTCCAAAAGCAAATATAATAATTGAAGCAACTAAAAGTGTAATTATTGTTTTAACATAAGTTAAAGTAAAACCTTTGTTAGCTAGATAACTTATTAATACAGCACTTATAGTCATACCATATAAATATCCTGCAGTTGGACCACTTAAATAAGCTATGCCTCCACCTGAAGCAAATACAGGTAAACCTAGCGCACCTTCAAATAAATATATAATAAGAGTTATAAAAGATAATCGAATACTATAGGTTGTTCCAATTAAAAATACTACAAAAGTTTGCATTGTCATTGGAACAGGCCAAAATGGTACCTGAACTTTTGCAGAAATTGCAAGTAACAAAGTGCCAATTAAAACAAGTGCTACATTTAAATAAGCAGAGTTTATTCCATTAAAATTTTTTATCTCATTAATTAAGATTCTATTTTTATTCATTTTATCTTCCTTTAAAAAAAATAATTAAACTATATTGTAATTTGCTTCAAGTTTATCACAAAAATCTTTTCAATTTTAGCATTATTTTATTATATTAAATCAAAAACAAGGTTGCCAAACCTAGAAATGAAAGAAATCCAAGAACATCAGTTATTGTTGTTAATATAACTCCTGACGCAAGTGCTGGATCAATTTTGATTTTGACTAATGTTAAGGGTATTATTATACCAGCAAAACCAGCAACAACTAAATTTATAATCATTGCTAAACCAATAATTAAACCTAGTAATGTATTTTCAAACCAATAAATTGATACCAATGAAATAATAATTGCAAAAATAATTCCATTAATACTGCCAATAAAGGTTTCCTTGAAAACTATTTTTATTGCATTTGAAGGTGTAAGTTCTTTAACTGCAAGAGCTCTAACGGCTACTGTTAAGGTTTGGGTTCCTGCGTTACCTCCCATTGAGGCAACTATTGGCATTAAAACTGCTAATGCTACAACTTTTTCGATAGATGCTTGAAATAGTCCGATAACAATAGAAGCTACTAGAGCTGTTAAAAGATTTAAAAATAACCAAGAAAAACGAGATTTGGTTGTATCTATAACTGCATTGTATAAATCAGTTTGTCCTACACCTCCTAATTTTAAAATATCTTCTTCTCTTTCTTCTTCAATAACCTCAACTACATCATCTACTGTAATTGAGCCTAATAATATTTTATTTTCATCTATTACCGGAGCACTAACTAAACCATACTTATTAAATAAATACGCAACTTCTTCTTGATCCATTTTTGCTTCAATAGTTCTAATTTTTGAATTTTTTATTTCATTTAATTTTATCTCTCTTTTGGAGCCCATAAGTCTACCCAATGGAACAGTTCCAAGCACTTTATTCGATCTATTAATCAAATATATTTCATAAAAATCCTCTGGTAATGTTTTTTTATTAGTTCTTAAGTAATCAATAGCTTGACCTACATTCCATTGATTGTCTAGAGCTACAACATTTCTTTGCATTAGCCTTCCCGCTGAATCTTCAGGGTATTTCAATCCTTCCTGGATTAGTTTCCTATCTTCTTCTTCAATATTTTCTAAAAAAGTTACCTGATCTGAATCTTCTAAATCTTCAACAATGTCCAAAGCATCATCTACATCCATCGTTTTAGCATTTGATGCTAATTGTTTAATATCTAATATTTCAACTAATTCATCTCGAAGACTATCATTAAGATAGGTCAATATCTCTGGATCAAAATTGATACTAATATTTTTAACAAGGGTTGTTCTTAAGTCTGGATCAAGATTTTGTAAAATATCTGCTATGTCGGCATTATGAAGTTCACTGATGTAAATATTTAATTTTGTTTGATCATTATTATCAATATATTTTACAATCTTGAGAATAGATTCATCTCGCGAAAATTCATATTCAGTATTAGATAATGTTTCTTTATTAATTTCAGTCATAATTTTATGGTGCGGCTGAGAAGATTTGAACTTCCACAGGATAAATCCCACAGCGACCTCAACGCTGCGCGTATACCAATTCCGCCACAGCCGCTAATTTTATAGAATTAAATATCAGATAGGATATTATTAGCAACAAATCTTATAGAACGTATGAATAGTATAGAAGTAGTTAAAACAAATAAATCTATAGATTATGAAACTGCTGTAAACAGTATGCAAATAAGAGTAAATGAAATATTAAAAAATTCTCAAAAAGAATTAATATGGTTTTTGAATCACGATCACATATATACACAAGGTACTAATAGTTCCAATAAAGAAATTATTAAAAAAAATATTTTACCAATTTTAAAAACCAACAGAGGAGGCAAAACAACCTATCATGGGCCAGGACAAAGAATTGTTTATTTTATGATAGATTTAAATAAAAGGAAAAAAGATATAAGAAAATTTATTTCTTTAATTGAAATATCTTTAATTCAATTTTTAAAAAATTATAATATTGAATCTACAACGTTTAAAGATAGAGTAGGTATTTGGGTAACAAAAAATCAAGGCAAAGTTCTAAAAAAAGAAGAAAAAATTGGTGCAATAGGATTAAGATTGCAAAAATGGATAACATATCATGGATTAAGTTTTAATATAAATCCTAACATGAAATATTACAATTTTATCCATTCTTGTGGATTATCAGAATATAAAAATACTTCTCTTAAAGAACTTGGTGTAAATATTTCGTCTGATGAATTTGATAAAAAATATTTAATCAAATTTAAAAATAATTTAAAAAAATTATAAATCAAAGTTGAGATTATTAAAATTTTTTAAATTATTTTTTTTTATTAATTTAATAAAATGTTCTGGTATAGTTGATTGAAAATTAAATTTCTTTGATTTAATTTGAAATTTAAGAATATGTGCATTTAATTTTAATTCCTCATTACTAAAAATCTCACTATGATTATATTTTCTATCGCCAATAATTGGACAACCTAAACTTTTTGAAACTATTCTTAGTTGATGGGTTTTGCCAGTTTTAGGGATAAAAAGAAGTTGTGATATACCATTTTTATAATTTAATAATTTAAAATAAGTCTGAGTTTGTATTGCTATTTTCTTATTTTCTTTAGAAGGAACATCTAGTTCTACAAATGATTCTGATGAATTTGGTTTACCTTGACACAAAGCAAAATATATTTTCATAATCTCTTGAGATTTAAATAAATTTCCAAATATTTTTGTGTACTCTAAATTTTTTGCTACAATCAAAAGTCCAGATGTATCTTTATCTAATCTGTGAACTAAATTAAAATTAGTGGATTTATTTTTGATTATACTGTCAATTGAAATATTAATTTTACTACCGCCTTGAGTTGAAATTCCTGACCATTTATCGATAATAAAAAAATTATTATTGTTCTGAATTATCGATGATTCATACAAATAATTAATCTTTGATGGAATGTTGATAATTTTTTTTACTTTGGGATGATGTCTATAATTTTCACTATTATAGTTATAAATTAATACTTCATCATTAAAAGCAACCTTGAATTTAGATATAACTACTTTTCCATTTAATAATATATTTTTTTTTCTTAAATTTTTTTCAATAAAACTTTGAGTTAATGATGAAAAGTTTAATTTCAACCATTTATCTAATCTTATATTTTCTTGAGATTTTTTAACTTTTATTTTTTTAATCAATTTAAAATTTAATTAATGTTAAAGCCTAAAAAGATAAATAATAAACATAAAATTAAAGATAAAAAAATATAAATAGATGTTAAAATATTTAAAAATAATGTGCTTAAAAATATGTAATTTTTAAAAAATAGACCAAATACAAATCTTAAAGATTCACCAAGGGCTTTGCCTGCTGCCACTAAAAAAAAACTATTCAAATTTTATTCTTCTTGTTCTTCAATTGGTTTTTTTTCAATTATGGGTCCGCTATCCAAACCTTTGGCGTTTTCATCTCTGTCTACAAACTCAATTACAGCGGTCGGTGCATTGTCTCCATAACGATTTCCAATTTTAATTATTCTTGTATATCCACCTATTCTATCTTTATAACGTTTAGCAAAAGTATCGAATATTTTATTTGTCATTTTTTCATCTTGAAGAATCGAAATCGCCTTTCTTCTAGATTGCAGATCACCTTTTTTACCTAACGTTACAATTTTTTCAACAAATGGTCTAAGTTCTTTTGCTTTTATAAGAGTAGTAGTAATTTGCTCATGTTTTATCAAAGCATTTGACAAATTCATAAGTAAAGCCTTTCTATGAGACGACGTTCTATTTAACTTTCTATGTGTAATATTATGTTTCATTATGTTTATTTGTTAAATGGATCCTCATACTTTTTAGCCAATTCATCAATATTTTCAGGTGGCCAATCTGGCACTGACATTCCTAAATTTAATTCCATTTGCTGGAGAACTTCCTTAATTTCATTTAAAGATTTTCTTCCAAAATTGGGTGTTCTTAACATTTCTGATTCAGATTTTTGAACTAAATCACCTATATAAATTATATTATCATTTTTGAGACAATTCGCTGATCGAACTGAAAGTTCTAATTCTTCAACTTTTTTAAGAAGATTCGAGTTGAAAGATAATTTTTCAGATGAAGATTGATCTGGTTGAATTTCTGGTTCATCAAAATTGATGAATGGCTGAAGTTGATCTTGCAAAATTCTTGCCGCTAGTGCTATTGCATCATCTGGTGAAATAACACCATTTGTCTCAACTTCAAAAATCAATTTATCGTAATCTGTAACTTGACCTACTCTACTATTTTCTACTTTATAGGAAGCTCTTACAACAGGGCTAAACATGGCATCCAATTTTATTTCCCCAATTATCTTATTTTCATCTTCAGCAACGTCTGCGGGAACATAACCCTTTCCTGTTTCAATATTAGCCTCTATTTCAACATCTGAATTTGAATCCAATGTCATAATAATTTGATCAGGATTCATGATTTCTGTCTCTGAATCAGTTTCAAAGTTTCCAGCTCTTATTTCTCCTGATCCTGATGACTTAATATACATTTTTTTTAATCCTGGAGAATGAACTTTTACTGCAACTCCTTTTAAATTAAGTAATATATCAGTTAAATCTTCCTTCACACCAGGTATGGTTGTAAATTCATGAACAACACCTTTGATTTTGACTGAGGTAATTGCTGCTCCTTGCAAAGATGATAATAAAATTCTTCGAATAGAGTTACCTAGTGTCAAACCAAAACCTCTTTCTAAAGGCTCTGCTATTAATACTCCTTTTTTTCCATCATTATCTTTTACGTTTACATCCATTTTACTAGGTTTAATTAGTTCCATCCAATTTTTTTGTAACACTAGACTCTCCTTATTATTATTTAAACTCTTCTTCTTTTTCTAGGTCTGCATCCATTATGTGGTATTGGAGTAACGTCCTTGATTGACGTAATTATATAACCAATAGCTTGAAGAGATCTTAATGCAGACTCTCTTCCAGAACCAGGTCCAGAAATCTCTACTCTAAGAGATTTTAATCCAAACTCTTTTGCTTTGTTTCCTACATCCTCAGCAGCAATTTGAGCAGCATAAGGAGTTGATTTTCTTGATCCTTTGAATCCTTTATGACCAGCCGAAGACCATGCTAAAGCATTACCATTTTCATCTGTTATTGTAATTATTGTATTATTAAAAGAGGACACAACATGCGCTACACCAGAAGAAATTTTTTTTTTGATTTTTGATTTAGTTTTTTTCTTTTCAGCCATAAATTAACCTTTTGTAACTTTTTTCTTTCCAGCAATGGCGACAGCTTTTCCTTTACGTGTTCTAGCATTAGTATGAGTTCTTTGTCCTCTTACTGGTAATTTCTTCCTATGTCTCAAACCTCTATAACAACCTAAGTCATTCAATCTTTTTATGTCCAGGGATACTTTTCTTCTTAAATCTCCTTCAACTACATGTTGCTTATCTATAAGTTCTCTAATTTTATTTAACTCATCATCATTTAATTCACTCACTCTTTTAGTTGTTTCAATAGAAGCTTTATTACATATATCACTCGCAATTTTAGGTCCAATTCCATAAATATAAGTTAATGCAATATGTATTCTTTTATTAGTCGGTATATTAACGCCAGAAATCCTTGCCATTTTATTGAGCCCAAATATAAAAAATGAATGAGGGTGAATACATTATGATTGACAATAAAGTCAAGCTCTGATCTGGTAATTTACGTCTAAAATTTAGCATTTTTTAACTTTTTTGCTGATCTCAAATTGGATTTTTGAAATTTCTTGATCTGCATTAATCTCCATAAATATTTGAGGGAATTTCATCTTATATATATCTATAATAGGTTCTGTTTCTTTAGTATATTCATTGAGCCTAGTTTTTACAACTTCTTGGTTATCATCTGATCTTTTTTCAATCTTTGATCTAGAAAGTATTCTGTTTTCAATTATATTTTGATCCAATTGAAAAAAAACAATTAAATCAAAAATAATTTTATTTTTATCAATAAATGAAATTAAAAAATTTGATTGAGCAATTGTTCTTGGATATCCATCAAGTATAAATCCTGATTGACAATCTAAACTTAAAAGTTTTGTAGATACAATTTCATTCAAAATATCATCGGACACCAAATTTCCAGAAGATAGAATTTTCTTTAAAACATTTGAAATTTTATCATTCTCTTTTAATTTTTCTCTTAAAATATCACCTGTTGATAAATGAGGTATATTTAATTCTTTTGCAAGTAAATTTGCCTGCGTACCCTTTCCCGACCCTGGGGGGCCAAAAAAAATGATTTTCATTAATTATCGTCGACCTTTAAGTTTTGTCTTTTTTAATAGCCCTTCATATTGATGTTGAAATAAATGTGATTGAACTTGAGTAATGAAATCAATCATTACTACAACAACAATCAACAAACTTGTACCACCTAAATAAAATGGAATTGATGTTTTAGATATTAAAAATTCTGGCAACAAAGCGACTAATGCTAAATATATTGTTCCTATTGTTGTTAAACGAATAAGAACATAATCAATATATTTTGCTGTATTTTCGCCTGGTCGTATACCTGGTATAAATCCTCCATATTTTCTTAAATTTTCTGCCTGTTCATCTGGATTAAAAACTATTCCTGTATAAAAAAACCCAAAGAAAATTATCATTGCTGCAAATAAAGCCAAATATAATGGCTGACCTCTTCCTAGATAACTTGATATAAATAAAAAAATGTCACTAGATGAACCAGCGCCAAAACCAGACATTGTATTTGGTAAGAGTAATATTGAAGAAGCAAAAATTACTGGTATCACTCCAGCAGTATTTATTTTTAATGGTAAGTGAGAACTTTGACCGCCATAAATCTTGTTTCCAACTTGTCTTTTAGGGTACTGAACTGGAAGTCTTCTTTGCCCCTTTTCAACAAATACGATAAATACAATTAAAGCAAGTACTAGAATTAAAATACCTAATATAAAAGCAACACTAAGTTCTCCTGTTCTACCTAACTCTAAAGTGCTAACAAATGCGCCTGGAAGATTTGCAACTATACCTGCAGTAATAATTAAAGAAATTCCATTGCCTACTCCCCTTGAACTAATTTGCTCTCCTAACCACATTAAAAAAATAGTACCTCCAACTAATGTAATTACAGTGGTCATTCTAAAGAATAATCCTGGTTCTATAACAATATTTCCATAAACTGTTTGCATTGATTCTAAGCCTATTGAAACACCATAACCCTGTAAACCTGCTATTAATACGGTGATATATCTTGAATATTGAATGATTTGCCTTCTTCCTTTAGAACCTTGCTCTTTTAAATTCTTTAAATGTGGAATGCTTGACTGCATCAAAGTCATAATGATTGATGCAGAAATATAAGGCATAACACCTAATGCAAATATTCCCATTCTGCCTAATGCACCACCCGAAAAAGTATCAAAAATTCCTAATATACCAGATGATTGTTGTTCAAAAAACTGTTGCAGTGAGGTTGGGTTAATACCTGGAATAGGTAAAAAGGTACCTAAACGAAATACTATTAAAGCTCCTAGAGTAAACAATAGTCTGTTTCTAAGTTCAGTTGCTTTACCCAAAGCTCCAAAATTTAAATTACCTGCAAGTTTTTCTGCTGCTGTTGCCATAATTAATTTTTAATTAAAATTATTTTACCACCAATTTTTTCTAATTTTTCAATTGCATTTTTTGAAGCATAAGAAATTTCTAAATTAATTGGTTGTTTAATTTCACCTATATTAAGTAATTTTAACCTACCTTTTGATTTGTTTAATAACTTCTTTTCAAAAAAATCTGATTCTTTTAATTTTTTTTCATCAAGTTTATATTTCTTTAAAAAATTTGAAATAATTGTAAAGTTAATTTGTTGTATCTTTTTTTTAAATGGATTTTTAAAACCTCTCTTAGGCAATCTTCTATATAAAGGCATTTGACCCCCTTCAAAACCTTTTATCGAAACACCAGAACGCGATTTCTGACCCTTTACACCTCTTCCTGATGTTTTGCCCAAACCAGATCCTGCACCTCTTCCTCTTCTTTTTCTTTTTTTATTAGAAGTTAAAGTTGAATTTAATTCATTAATTTTCATATGTTTTATTTGTTTGTTATTCTATATGGTTTTCATTCTTTAAATTTTTACTTCACTTATTTTTTTTGATCTTTTTGAAGCTATTGATTTAGGTGACTCTGATTTCTTAAAGGCATCAAAGGTTGCCTTTAACATATTATGAGGATTAGAACTCCCTGTAGATTTAGCTACTACATCCTTTATCCCAAGTGATTCAAATAAAGCTCTCATTGCGCCTCCTGCTATTATACCCGTTCCTGGAGCGGCAGATCTTAATATAACTTTCCCTGCCCCAAATCGACCTACTATGTCGTGATGTAAAGTTCTGTTATCTTTTAAATGAACTCGGATCATTTTATTTTTTGCATTCTCTGTAGCTTTTCTAACGGCTTCTGGAACTTCTTTTGCTTTACCAGTTCCATAACCCACTCTACCTTTATTATCTCCAACAATCATTATAGCTGCAAAGCCAAAACGCCTTCCACCTTTAACAACTTTTGCTACTCTATTTATAGTTACTAAGTGTTCACTAAATTCTTTATTTTCATTATCAAACATAATATCCTTTAAAAATTAAGACCTTCACTTCTAGCAGCATCTGCAAGAATTTTGATTAAGCCATGAAATTTGTATTTTCCTTTATCGAATGCAACTTCTTTCACACCTTTAGAAATTGATCTTTTAGCTATTTCTTTACCAACCAATTCAGCAAGCTCTTTTCTATTTGATTTTTTATTGTCAACATTTTTTTCTAAAGTTGAGGCACTTACTATTGTAGTTCCTTTGTTATCATCAATTACCTGAGCATATAAATGATTATTTGATTTAAAAACAGATAATCTATTTCTTTTAGAAACTTTTTTTAAATTAAATCTTGTTCTCTTTTTTCTATTTTCTTTCATTATATTAATCTTTTAATTATTTTTTCTTCCCTTCTTTTCTAAATATAAACTCATTTTCATATTTTATCCCCTTACCTTTGAACGGTTCTGGCTTTCTATAAGAACGAATTTTCGCTGCTGTTGCACCCAAAACTTCTTTATCAAAACTGTATAATTTTATTATATTTTGTTTAGGGCATTCCACTTTTACTTCTTTTGGTATTTCATAATCAATATCATGACTATAACCAACTTGTAGTTTTAATTTTGAACCTGATATACTAGCCCTATAACCTGTTCCATTTAGTTCAAGTGTTTTTGAAAAACCATCACTCACACCTTGTATTAAATTAGCCACTAGCGCTCTTGTTGTGCCCCAGCTTGGATTTAATTTATCTTTTTCATCCTTAGGAAGAATTAATATTTCTTCATTGTTTATCTCAACAGTATAAGAAGAATTTATATTTAAACTCTTTTCTCCTAATTTACCCTTAGCAAAGAAAAGACCATTTTCAAACTTGCAGTTAATTTCTTTGTTAATTTTAATACTATTTTTAGCAATTCTAGACATTATTAAAATACCTCACAAAGAATTTCTCCACCAACATTTTTTTTTCTTGCTTGATTGTCTGACATTACTCCTTTTGGTGTAGATAAAATAGAAATCCCTAAACCTCCATACGTTTTAGGTAAATCCGAAATTTTAGAATAAACTCTTATTCCAGGTTTTGATATTCTTTTAATATTTTTAATAACCGGTGTTCCATTATAATACTTTAGATCTATTTGAATTGAATCAATCCCATTACGTACTTCAATATCTTTATAATCTCTAATATATCCTTCATCTTTTAAAACAGATAACACATTCATATTTAATTTAGATTTAAAACAAGATGTAAAAGATTTTCTTGCCCTATGGGCGTTTTTGATTCTTGCTAACATGTCTGATAAAGCATCATTAAAACTCATAAAACCCCCTCTACCAACTTGATTTTACAACACCTGGCAAATCACCCGACATTGATAATTCTCTTATTTTTATTCTAGATAAACCAAATTTTCTATAAACTCCTCTAGTTCTTCCAGTAATTTGACATCTGTTTCTATACCTTATTGAAGAGCTATTTCTTGGCAAGTCATTTAATTTACTTTGCAGCTTTAAACGCTCTTCCATTGAAATATCTTTTTTCATAATTTTTTCTTTTAATTTATTTCTTTTATTTTTAAATTTCTTTGAAAGTTGTGATCTTGAAAGATTTTTTTGTATTGAACTTAGTTTTGCCATTTTACTCCTAATTTATGTTCTCACCTTTAAAAGGCATATTAAAACTTTTTAATAATTCTAAAGCATCATTATTGTTTTTAGCTGAAGTACAAATCGTTATGTCTAAACCTCTAACTTTGTCAATTTTATCATAATTTATTTCCGGAAATATTATTTGTTCTTTAATTCCCATTGAATAGTTTCCATTTCCATCAAAACTACTGGAATTCAAACCTCTGAAATCTCTTATTCTAGGTATAGCAATATTAATTAATCTATCCAAAAATTCATACATTATTTTATTTCTAAGAGTAACTGAAACACCAAGTGGCATACCTGCTCTAATTTTAAAGCCTGCTATAGCTTTTTTTGCTTTCGTTTTAATAGCTTTTTGTCCTGCTATTAATGATAATTCATCTTGAGCTTTTTCAATTAACTTAGAATCTTCTTTACCTTCGCCTATTCCCATGTTCAAAACTATCTTATTAATTTTTGGTACCTCATAAATATTTTTACAATTAAGCTTTGCCATTAAGTTAACAGATATTTTTGATTTATATTCTTCTAAAAGTCGGCTCATTTTATATTTCTTTTCCTGAATTTTTATTAAATCTTACCTTTTTATCTTTGCTAATCTTAAAACCAATTTTTACTGGTTTGTTAGACTTTGCATCAAAATAAGCTATGTTACTAATTTGAATCGGCATTTCTTTATCGACTATGCCTCCTGGCTCATTATTTCCAGGCTTCTTATGTTTTTTTACTTTATTGATTTCAGAAACTATTGCTTTTTGATTTTCAGTTAATATGCGCAATATTTTTCCTTTTTTACCCTTATCTTTTCCAGCTAGAACAATCACTTCATCGCCTTTTCTGAGTTTAGTTTTATATTTCATTATAATACCTCTGGAGCTAAACTTATAATTTTCATAAATTTTTTTGTTCTTAATTCTCTTGTAACAGGGCCAAAAATTCTAGTTGCAATCGGTTCTTCTTGCTTATCTAAAAGTACTGCAGCATTTTTATCAAATCGAATTGTTGTGCCATCTTTTCGACCAAATTCCTTTGATGTTCTAACTATAACTGCTTTAAAAACTTCTCCTTTTTTTACCTTAGCTCTTGGTATAGCGTCCTTTATTGATACAACTATAATATCACCAATTGATGCAAATCTTCTTTTGGAACCTCCCAAAACTTTAATGCATTGAATTTTTCTAGCTCCAGAATTATCTGCTACAGAAAGATTAGACTGCATTTGTATCATTTAATTATTCTCCTTTGTAGTTTCTAATGTTATCCAACTTTTAAGTTTTGAAATTGGTCTAGATTCAATAATACTAACCAAATCACCAGGTTTGTAATGATTTTTCTCATCATGAACATGATATTTTTTTGAGCGACTAATTATTTTCTTATAAAGTTTATGTTTTACTCTTCTTACAACTTTAACAACAATCGTTTTATTAGCATTAGAAGATATCACAGTTCCAGATAAAATTCTTTTAGGCATTTGTTTCTCCTATATTTCTTGAAATTGTTGTTTTTAATTGAGCTATTTTTCTTTTAGTTTTTTTAATTTCTGAAGTTTTTTCAAGTTGACCAGTTGATTTTTGAAATTTTAAATTCAAAAGCGCTTTTTTTAAATCTACAACTTCTTCTCTGATTTTTTTTCTATCTAATATTATTTTTGATTTAGCCATTATATATTTCTCTCTACAAATTTACACTTAATAGGAAGTTTTGCTGCTGCTAAACTCATTGCTCTTTTGGCATCTTCAACGCCAACTCCATCAATTTCAAACATTATTCTTCCAGGCTTGACTCTGCATGCCCAAAATTCATTAGAACCTTTACCTTTACCCATTCTAACTTCAGCAGGTTTTTTTGAAACTGGAACATCTGGAAATATTCTAATCCACATTTTACCTGCTCTTTTAAGGTATCTAGTTATGGCTTTTCTAGCAGATTCTATTTGTCTTGAAGTAACTCTTTCTGGCTCAATAGCTTTCAAGCCATAACTCCCATAATTCAAAGCAAAATTTCCTTTTGCTTTACCATGGATACGTCCTTTAAATTGTTTGCGAAATTTAGTCTTTTTTGGAGAAAGCATATTCATTATCTTACACTGCCTTGATCTATTTGATTTTTTTCACTTGCGTATGGATCTTTGCTTAAAATTTCACCTTTATTTATCCAAACTTTAATTCCACAAATTCCATATGTTGTTTCAGCTTCAGCTGTAGCATAATCAATATCACTTCTTAATGTATGTAATGGTACACTACCCTCGTGATATTTTTCAGTTCTCGCAATCTCTGCTCCACCTAATCTTCCACTGCAAACTACTTTAACGCCTTTAGCTCCTAATCTCATGGATGATTGAACAGCTTTTTTCATAGCTCTTCTAAATGAAATTCTTTTTTCAAGCTGAGTTGCTATATTTTCTGCAACTAATTTTGCTTCTACCTCTGGTTTTCTTACTTCTTTAATATCTAAAAAAACTTCAAGATTTGATAATTTTGAAAGCTTGTTTTTTAAACTTTCAATATCAGCACCTTTCTTACCAATAATTATGCCGGGTCTAGAACTATAAATTGTAATTCTTAATTTTTTTGCAGCTCTTTCAATATTTATTTTAGAAATACTAGCATTTTTTAATTTTTGTCCAACATATTTTTTAATTTCTAGATCTTGATGCAAAAATTTTGCATAATCATAGTTGGAAAACCACCTTGAAGACCAAGTTCTGTTAATTCCGAGTCTTATACCGTTTGGATTAACTTTCTGTCCCATAATTATTTATTTCCCTTCTGAACTTTAGATCGCTCTTCAACTATAATTGTAATTTTACTAAATGGTTTAATTATTGATGAAGATCTGCCTTTCGCTCTTGGTCTAAATCTTTTCATAGTTATACTTTTACCAACAAATGCTTCCTTAACGAACAAATTATCAATATCTAATTGCTTATTATTTTCTGCATTCGCAATAGCAGAATTTAAAACTTTTAATACGCTTTTTGCAATTCTTTTATCTGAGAATTTAAGTTGATTAACAGCTTTATTTACTTTTTGATTAACTATTGTTCTCGCAATATTTGCAAGTTTAAGAGAGCTAACTCTGATTGTATTGTCTTTTGCTACTGCTGTTAAATCTTCATTCATTTTATTTTTCTACCTTCTTATCTGCTGCTGTATGTCCTTTAAAATTTCTAGTTGGAGAAAATTCACCAAATTTATGACCAACCATATGTTCGCTAACATTTACAGGTATAAATTTTTGTCCATTATAAACGCCAAAAGTTAAGCCTACAAATTGTGGTAAAATAGTTGATCTACGAGACCAAGTTTTTATTACCTCTTTTTTGCCTGATTCATTAACTTTTTCAGCTTTCTTAATTAAAGTCATATCAACAAATGGTCCTTTCCAAACTGATCTAGCCATTATTTTTTCCTTCTTTTAATTATGAAGACATTTGTCTTCTTATTTCTTCTTGTTTTTTTACCTTTAGTAGAAACACCCCATGGAGTTACAGGATGTCTACCTCCAGAAGTTCTGCCTTCACCTCCACCATGTGGATGATCAACAGGGTTCATAACAACACCTCTAACTTTTGGCCGAAAACCTAAAAATCTTTTTCTACCAGCCTTACCTAGCTTAACATTTTTTTGATCTGGATTTGATAATATTCCTACTGTTGCCATAGAATTTTTATTTATGTACCTTATTTCTCCAGAGACTAGTCGAATTTGAACATATGTTTCTTCTTTTGAAATAATTTGAGCAGATGTTCCAGCAGATCTAACCAACTGGCCTCCAGCTCCTGGTTTAATTTCTATATTATGAACACTGGTACCTACAGGGATGTTCTTGAGAGGTAAGCAGTTTCCATCTTTAATTTCAACATTATCTCCTGAAGAAATATTATCTCCAATTTTTATATTTTTTGGAGATAGAATATATCTGTACTCACCATCTTCATACTTAACTAATGAAATAAATGTTGATCTATTTGGGTCATATTCATTTCTAATTACCTCAGCACTAATATCAAATTTATTTCTTTTAAAGTCAATTAATCTATATTTTCTTTTAACTCCTCCACCCATTCTACGAGATGTTATTCTTCCTTGATTATTTCTACCACCTGTTGATTTTATTGGTACGGTAAGAGCTTTAAAAGGATTTTCTTTTGACAAATGTTTTTTTGAAACTAATACAGTACCTCTTTGACCTGGAGTATTTGGTTTAAGTTTTATAAGCACTATTTGATCTCCAAAGAACTATCAATTGTATTTCCTTCAGAAAGAGTAACAATTGCTTTTTTAATATCATTTTTATATCCTAGACTTCCCTTAAACGACTTAAGCTTACCTTTGATGATACTTGTATTAATTTTTATTACCTTAACATTAAAAATTTTTTCTATTGCTTGTTTAATTTCATTAGAATTACTTTCTTTAGAAACTACAAAACTATATTGATTGTATTGATTTAGATTTGTTGATTTTTCCGTCATCAGAGGTTTTTGAATTATACTGTAAGCTTTCTCTACAGAAATTATTTTTTTATTTCTCATAGTAACCTCTCTTTTATTTTTGTAAGCGATGTTTCTTCAATAAAAATTTTTTCATATGTTACTAAATCCAGAACATTTATTCCTTTTTGATTTAAAAGTGAAACTCTTGGTAAGTTACTAGAAGCTTTTACAAAATTATTGTCTGCTTTTTCATTACCATAAACAAATAATGCAGATTTAAAATTAAATTTTTGCAGTTGCTTTGCTAATTGTTTAGTTTTATGAGATTCTATTGTTAGAGAATCTACAAAAATAATATTATCATCTGATAATTTTGATGAAAGAGTTGATTTGATTGCTAATTTTTTCTCTTTTTTATTAAGATTAAATGAATGATCTCTATTGACCGGTCCCATTGAGGTTGCTCCTCCTCTAAAGTGGGGAGGTTTACTACTTCCTTGCCTAGCATTACCAGTACCTTTTTGAGAAAAAGGTTTCTTTGACCTTCCATTTACCTCAGATCTTGTTTTTGTTTTGTGACTTCCTTGTCTTGACTTTGCATTTTGATATCTAATATATTCATGAATAATATCCGGTAATAATTTAATACCAAATATACTATCGTCTATCTCAATTTCTTTTAACAGCTTGTTATCTAAATTTACTAATTTTTTTTTCATGTTTCACTTTTTTTATTTGCATCTTTCAGTAATACTATTGAATTTTTTTTACCTGGTACGGATCCTTTTACTATAATCAGGCTATTTGCTTCATCAATATCAATTATTTTGAGATTTTGTTTTGTAACTTGTTTTGCACCCATATGTCCTGCCATTTTTTTACCTTTAAAAACTTTTCCCGGGTCTTGATTTTGACCCGTTGATCCATGAGCTCTATGGGAAACAGAAACTCCATGAGAAGCTCTTAAACCTGCAAAATTGTGTCTTTTCATTGCTCCAGCAAAACCTTTACCATTAGAAATTGATGTAACATCAATAAATTGTTCTTTTGTAAAATGAGATACATTTAGAGTTGTACCAACTTCAAGAACATTTTCTGAGTCAACTCTAAATTCTTTTAATATTTTTTTTGGTTTAATATTTAAATTAGCAAATATTTTTTGCTGCGGTTTATTTATTTTTTTAACATCAGTATTAGTGTCAATACTTGCTACTTGAACTGAACTATATCCATCTTTTTCAGGAGTTTTTAAGCCAGACACTACACATTCATCAACTTTTAGCACTGTAACTGGGATAACCATTCCTTTTTCTGCGTAGTATGAACTATTACCTATCTTTGTTGCTATTAAACCTGATCTTTTTTTCATAGTTATATTTTTATATCAACTTCTACACCTGCAGATAAATCTAATTTCATTAATGCATCAACTGTCTGAGGTGTTGGATCAACAATATCTATCAATCTATTATGTGTCCTTATTTCAAATTGATCTCGACTTTTCTTATCAATATGTGGTGATTTATTAACTGTAAATTTTTCAAATCTTGTTGGTAATGGAATTGGTCCTTTTACCTTTGCTCCAGTTCTTTTTGCTGTATTAATTATATCTCCTGTACTGTTATCTAACATTTTGCTATCAAAAGCCCTTAAACGAATCCTTATATTTTGTGATTCCATTATGCTAACTTTGCTTTCACTTCTTCTGCCACATTAGAAGGAACTTGTTCATAATGATCAAATTGCATTGAATAATTAGCTCTACCTTGTGTTAAAGATCTTAAATTATTTACGTAACCAAACATGTTTGCGAGAGGTACGCTTGCATCAACAACATTTGCATTCCCCCTTGTGCTCATTTCTTGAACCTGACCCCTCCTACTATTTAAATCTCCAATAACATCTCCCATATATTCCTCAGGAGTTACAACTTCTACTTTCATCATTGGTTCAAGTAATACAGGATTTGCTTTAGCTATTCCTTCTCTGAAAGCTGCTCTAGCTGCAATCTCAAATGCTAGAACACTCGAATCTACATCATGATAAGCTCCATCAGTTAATGTTGCTTTAAAATCAATACATGGAAAACCAGCCATTACTCCAGTTTGTTGTTGAGCTATTAATCCTTTTTCAACTCCAGGAATTAATTCTGTTGGAATATTTCCACCTTTAATTTTATTTACAAACTCATAACCACTTCCAGGTTCTCCAGGTTCAAAAGTTATTTTTACTCTAGCAAATTGACCTGCTCCACCTGATTGTTTTTTGTGAGTATAATCAACATCAAATGAATTGGATATTGTTTCTCGATACGCTACTTGTGGGGCACCAACATTAGCCTCTACCTTAAATTCTCTTTTCATTCTATCTACAAGAATTTCTAAATGAAGTTCACCCATTCCTTTTATTATTGTTTGGCCACTTTCTTGATCAGTTGTTACTCTAAAACTTGGGTCTTCTTGTGCCAACCTTCCTAGCGCAGTACCCATTTTTTCATGATCAACTTTTGTTTTTGGTTCTACAGCTACTTCAATCACAGGGTCTGGAAAATCCATTCTTTCAAGCACTATAGGTTTATCTACAGAACAAAGAGTTTCTCCAGTTGTAACATCTTTTAAACCTACTAAAGCTACTATATCTCCAGCATTTGCTGTTTTGATTTCTTCCCTATTATTTGCATGCATTAAAAGCATTCTTCCAATATTTTCTTTTTTTCCTGAATTAGAATTTAAAACTGAATCTTTAGTGTTTATTGTTCCAGAATAAATTCTAGTAAAAGTCAAACTACCTACAAATGGATCTGTCATAATTTTGAAAGCTAAAGCACTAAAAGGCTCAGTATCGTCACACTTTCTAGTTAATTCAATGGTTTCATCATTAACATCACTGCCCTGTACGTTTGCTACATCTTGAGGTGATGGCATATAATCTACAACTGCATCGAGTAATGGTTGTACTCCTTTATTTTTGAATGCAGAACCTGTTAAAACAGGCACAAATGAGCTATTAATTGTTCCTCTTCTTATGCAACTTTTTATTTCTTCGACATTAGGTTCATTTCCATCAAGATATTTTTCCATAATAGTATCATCTTCTTCTACCACTTTTTCAATTAATTTTTCCCTATATTCCTTTGCTTGATCTTTTAAATCATCTGGTATCTCAACAATGTCAAACTTTGCTCCAAGACTTTCATCTTGCCAAATAATTGCATTATTTTCAACTAAATCAACAACGCCTTTTAAATTACTTTCAATACCAATTGGTAATTGTAAAACTAAAGGATACGACCCTAGACGTTCAGATATCATATCTGCACACATAAAAAAATTTGCGCCTGTCCTATCTAGTTTATTTATAAAACACATTCTTGGAACATTATATTTATCAGCTTGTCGCCAAACAGTTTCAGATTGTGGCTCAACACCTGCTACACCATCAAACACAGCTACAGCTCCATCAAGCACCTTTAAAGATCTTTCAACTTCGATTGTAAAATCAACATGGCCAGGCGTATCAATAATATTTACTCTATGATCTTTCCAAAAACAAGTTGTTGCAGCAGAAGTAATTGTTATACCTCTTTCCTGCTCTTGTTCCATCCAATCCATAGTAGCAGCACCATCATGAACTTCACCTATCTTATGAGACTTACCTGTATAGTATAATATTCTTTCAGTTGTAGTTGTTTTCCCGGCATCAATATGTGCCATTATTCCAATATTTCTATATTTATCTAATGAATGAGTTCTAGACATAATTACCACCTGAAATGAGAAAATGCTCTATTAGCTTCTGCCATTTTATGAGTCTCCTCTCTTTTTTTAACTGCGTTACCTTTATTATTAAACGCGTCAATTATTTCATTCGCAACTCTCTCTTTCATAGTTTTCTCATTTCTTTTTGTTGCTGAATCAACAATCCATTTCATTGCTAATGCTTGAGCTCTTCTAGGTCTAACCTCCATTGGTACTTGATAAGTGGCTCCTCCAACTCTTCTTGATCTTACTTCTAAACTAGGTTTAACATTATTAAGAGCTTCATGAAATAAATCTATAGGACTTTTTTCTGATTTTTTTGAAACTAGATCAAAAGCTCCGTAAACAATCTTTTCAGAAACTGATTTTTTACCATCAATCATTATCCTATTCATAAACTTTGCCAATATAATATCTTTAAACTTATGGTCTGGAAGTATTGTTCTTTTTTCGGCTGCTCTTCTTCTGGACATAATGTTTACTTTGGTTTTTTAGCTCCATAAAGTGAACGTCTTTGTTTTCTCGTGCTAACTCCTTGTGTATCTAAACTACCTCTTAAAATATGATATCTAACACCTGGTAAGTCTTTAACTCGACCACCTCTTAATAAAACTACTGAGTGCTCTTGAAGATTATGCCCTTCACCTGGTATATAAGCTGAGACTTCATGACCATTTGTTAGTTTTACCCTAGCAACTTTTCTTAGTGCCGAATTTGGTTTTTTTGGTGTGGTTGTATATACTCTGGTACACACACCTCTTTTTTGAGGACAAGATGATAATGCTGGAACCTTATTCCTTTTTTTCTGCGGTGTTCGACCCTTTCGAACTAATTGATTTATAGTCGGCATCTATGTCCTATATGTTAAGCGTCTGGAATTAATTTTCCACCACCATCAACAAAACGTAGCGGGTCTTTATAAATTGCCAACAATAAAGTCAAGAAAATACTAAATTTCTTGAGAAATTTCGCTATTTTCTGATGCTTTTTTTCGTTGTTGGAGAATTTCCTTATCTTTCATAGAAGCAATATTTTCATAATCTGATGTCATTTTTCCAGTTCCAGCAGGAATAAGTCGGCCAACGATTACATTTTCTTTTAAGCCATTTAAACGATCTATTTTTCCTAGAGTAGCAGCATCAGTTAATACTTTAGTTGTTTCTTGGAAAGAGGCAGCTGATATAAAAGAACTTGTTTGGAGACTAGCTTTTGTTATGCCTAATAAAACAGGTTCATATTCAACAATTTTTTTATTCTGATCTTCAAGAAATTTATTTAGTTTTACTAGATCTTTTTTATGAACTTGTTCTCCAATCATCAAGTTGCTATCTCCGGGATCTTTAATCATCACTTTTTGAAGCATTTGTCTTGCAATAGTTTCAATATGTTTATCATTTATATAAACTCCCTGTAGTTTGTATACAGATTGAACTTCTCTAACCAAATATCTTGCTAGCTCCTCTACTCCTAATATTCTAAGTATATCATGTGGTACAGGAGTACCTTCTACTAAAATATCTCCTTTTTTAACAAAATCCCCTTCTTGAACATTAAGGTATTTTGCTCGAGGAATAAGTATTTCAAAATTATCCTCTTCATCAATACTCGTAATTATTAATCTTCTTTTATTTTTATAATCTTTGCCAAAAGATATTTTTCCATCAATTTCACACATAATTGCTGGATCCTTTGGCTTTCTCGCTTCAAATAACTCAGCAACTCTTGGCAATCCACCAGTAATATCTTTAGTTTTTGAAGATTCTTTAGGGATTCTTGCTAAAACTTGACCGGCAAATACTTTTTGACCATCTTCAACACTTAAAATTGTGTCTATTGACATTGGATAATTAATAAACTCACTATCTTCTAAATCAGAGTTTATAGAATCTAAAATGTTTACAGCTGGTTTGAAATTTTTAGATTTTGGATTTTGACTCCAGTCAATTATAATTTTACTTGAGATTCCTGTAGTATCATCCATTGACTCTCTAAACGAGACACCTTGCTTTAGGTCAACATATTTTATATAGCCTTCTTTTTCTGCAATTATTGGGAGTGTATATGGATCCCATTCTGCTAATATTTTATTAACTTTAACATTATCACCATTATTAACATATAACCTAGAACCAAAAGGTATGTTTAAGGAAAATTTTTCATCATTTTTATATAATATGTTAATTTTTCCGCTTCTACTTAAAACAATGTTATTACCTGACTTATCTTTAATTATTCTTATGCTTTCAAGTTTAACTTCACCGTCAATTGGAGATAAAGCATTAGATTGTTCTACTGAAGAACTAGCAGCTCCACCTATATGAAATGTTCTCATAGTTAGCTGAGTCCCTGGTTCTCCAATAGATTGAGCAGCTATTATTCCAACTGCCTCACCAATATTAACTGATGTACCTCTTGCTAAATCTCTTCCATAACATTTAGAACATATCCCATCTTCTGTTTCACAAGTTAATACTGATCTGATTTTTAAAGATCTTAAACCCAATTTAACAATTTGCTCTAAATGTTTCTCTTCAATAATTTGTCCAGCTTTAATTAAAATATTATTATTCTCATCTATTAAATCAACTGTTGGTGTTCTTCCTAAAACTCTCTCAGTTAAAGGAGAAGTTATGTTTCCTGATTCTACTATCTCTTCAACTAAAACACCGTTTGTTGTATTGCAGTCTATTTCTCTAATTACAGCATCTTGAGCAACATCCACAAGTCTTCTTGTAAGATAACCACTACTAGCTGTTTTAAGAGCTGTATCTGCTAACCCCTTTCTTGCTCCATGGGTAGAAGTGAAATATTCAAGGACAGATAATCCTTCTTTAAAATTAGATTTAATAGGATTTTCAATAATTTCACCTGAGGGTTTTGCCATTAAACCTCTCATACCTGCTAATTGCTTAAGTTGTGCAGCTGAACCTCTAGCTCCAGAATGTGCCATCATATAAACTGAGTTAATAGGCTGATCATCTGCCGGGGTAGAAATTACTTCTAGCATCTTATCTGCAACTTTGTTTGTACAATCAGACCATGCATCTACAACTTTGTTATATTTTTCGCCTTGCGTAATCAAACCATCTTGATATTGATCTTCATACTCTTGAACTCTTTTCTGTGTTTCATCTAAAAGTGTTTGTTTATCTTCAGGTATTATCAAATCATCTTTTCCAAATGATATCCCAGCTATTGCAGCATATTTAAACCCTATTTGCATAATATGATCAGCAAAAAGCACAGTTTCTTTTTGTCCACAAAATCTGTAAACAGTATCAATTATATTGCTTACTTCTTTTTTAGTAAGAACTTTGTTGATGATACCAAAATTAATTTTTTTATTATTAGGCAAAGCATCGGCTAGAATCATTCTTCCTGGTGTTGTTTCAATTTTAGAATAACTTTCATCAAAATTTTTAACTCTTGCATAAATTTTTGTATGAAGCGTTATAGATTTAGTTTCTATTGCTTTGAGAATTTCATTTGTATCAATAAAATATCTACCTTCACCTTTCTGATTAGGTCTTATTATTGAAAGATAATAAATACCCAATACGATATCTTGCGAAGGAACAATTATAGGTTTTCCACTAGATGGTGATAATATATTATTAGTACTCATCATTAACACTCTTGCTTCAAGTTGAGCTTCTAAACTTAAAGGAACATGTACTGCCATTTGATCTCCATCAAAATCAGCATTAAAAGCTGTACAAACTAATGGATGTAATTGAATTGATTTACCTTCTATTAAAACTGGTTCAAAAGCTTGTATTCCTAGCCTATGAAGTGTTGGCGCTCTATTTAACAATACTGGATGTTCTCTAATAACTTCTTCAAGAATATCCCATACTCTTGGATCTTCTTTTTCAACTAATTTTTTTGCAGCTTTAATTGTATTAGCCCAACCATAAATATCTAATTTATGAAATATAAATGGTTTAAATAATTCTAATGCCATCTTTTTTGGCAATCCACATTGATGCAATTTCAAATTTGGTCCAACAACAATTACTGATCTACCTGAATAATCAACTCTTTTACCTAATAAATTCTGCCTAAATCTTCCCTGCTTACCTTTAAGCATATCTGATAATGACTTTAGTGGTCTTTTGTTAGTAGAAGTGATCACTCTACCACGTCTGCCATTATCAAAAAGCGCATCAACAGACTCTTGCAACATTCTTTTTTCATTTCTTATAATAATATCAGGAGCTCTAAGATCTATAAGACGTTTTAATCGATTATTTCTATTTATTACTCTTCTATAAAGATCGTTTAAATCACTAGTAGCAAATCTTCCACCATCCAAAGGCACTAGTGGTCTCAATTCTGGAGGAATGACTGGTAAAACTCTTAAAATCATCCACTCTGGTTTATTTTTTGAAATAATAAAAGATTCTAACAATTTTAATCTTTTAGTTAATTTAGTTTTTTTTAATTCGGATTTAGTTTCTGATAATTCATTTTTAGTTTGATTAAAATCTGACTCAAGATCAATATTTATTAACATTTGTTCAATAGCTTCCGCTCCAATGGCGGCGCTGAAAGAATCTTCACCATATTCATCTTGATAATCAATGTATTGATCTTCAGTAATAATATCACCTTTTTTTAAATCAGTTAAACCCGGCTCAACAACTATAAACTGCTCAAAATATAATACTTTTTCTAAATTTTTTATTGTCATATCAAGCAGTGTAGCTATCCTACTTGGTAATGATTTCATAAACCATATGTGTGAAACAGGAGCAGCTAACTCGATATGACCCATTCTATCTCTTCTGACTTTCGATAACGTTACTTCAACACCACATTTCTCACATATAATTCCTCTAAACTTCATTCTTTTGTATTTTCCACATAAACATTCATAATCTTTAACAGGTCCAAATATTCTTGAGCAAAATAAACCGTCTTTTTCAGGTTTGAATGTTCTATAATTAATTGTTTCAGGTTTTTTAATTTCCCCAAAAGACCAAGATCTAATATCCTCAGGACTAGCTATTGCTATCTTCAAACTATTAAAATTTTGTATTCCTAAATTCTGATTAAAGATATTTACTAGTTCTTTATTCATTTCTGCCTACCATTGTTTCTATTTGATTTTTTTCTTCTAAATTTTCTTTAAACTGCAAATTAAGACCAAGTGACCTGAGTTCTTTTACCATTACATTGAAAGATTCTGGTGTTCCAGACTCGAAATTGTTATCACCTTTAACAATAGATTCGTACACTTTTGTTCTTCCAGCAACATCATCAGATTTAATAGTTAAAATTTCTTGAAGTGTATATGCAGCTCCATAAGCTTCAAGAGCCCAAACTTCCATCTCACCAAACCTTTGACCACCAAATTGTGCTTTACCACCTAAAGGTTGTTGCGTTACTAAACTATAAGGACCAATTGACCTTGCATGAATTTTCTCATCAACTAAATGATGTAATTTTAGCATATAAACATATCCTACAGTAACAGGTCTCTCAAATTTTTCTCCTGTAACACCATCATACAAAACCTCTTGACCTGTTTTTGAAACACCAGAATCACTTAAAAGTGATGTAATATCTTTTTCTTTTGCTCCATCAAAAACCGGCGTTGCAAAAGGAACTCCTTCTTTTAAATTTTCTCCTAACTCCAAAACTTCATCTTCATTCATTGTATTGATTATTTTTTTGTGATCATCTTTGTCATATATTTTTAATAATACTTTTTTTAAATCATCAGTCTGACCTTCTATTTGCATTTTTGAAATCATTTCATTAACTTGTTTACCTAAGGATGCAGAAGCCCAACCTAGATGCGTCTCTAAGATTTGGCCAATATTCATGCGGCTTGGAACACCTAAAGGATTTAATACAATGTCGATAGGTCTACCATCTTCAAGATAAGGCATATCTTCAACAGGACAAATTTTAGAAATTACTCCTTTGTTACCATGTCTGCCAGCCATTTTGTCACCAGGTTGTAGTTTTCTTTTTACAGCAACAAAGACTTTAATTAATTTAAGTACTCCAGGAAGTAGTTCATCTCCACTTTGAATTTTGTCAATTTTATTTTCAAATTTCTGATTAATATTTCCCAATTGATTTTCATAATTTTTTATTAATAGCTCAATTTGTGTTGTAGATTTTTCATCATCTATATTAATGTCAATTAATTCATTCACATTTAATTTATCTAATTCTTCAAAAGTTAATTTTGTATTTTTTGTAAAAACCTTTGAGCCAGAAATATATTTTTTTCCAATAAGTAGTTCTTTTAAATGATTCCCAAAACTCTTTTTAAGTATATCAAGTTCGTCATCTCTATCTCTAGAAATCATTTCAATTTGCGAATTTTCAATACTAATAGCTCTTTCGTCTTTTTCAATTCCTCTTCTTGAAAATACTCTTATTTCAACAACAGTACCTTTTACGCCTGGGGGAACTCTTAAGCTTGTGTCCTTTACGTCTGCTGCCTTTTCTCCAAAAATAGCTCTTAGAAGCTTTTCTTCAGGAGTCATTGGAGACTCTCCTTTTGGAGTAACCTTGCCTACTAGAATATCTCCAGAAGCCACTTCTGCTCCTACGTAAACTATACCTGTTTCATCTAAATTAACTAACATTTCTTCGCTAGCATTTGGAATATCTCTTGTAACATCTTCAGGGCCTAATTTTGTATCTCGAGCCATGACTTCAAATTCCTCAACATGAATTGACGTGAAAACATCTTCTTGAACAACTTTTTCTGAAATTAGAATTGAATCTTCAAAATTATAACCATTCCATGGCATGAAAGCGACTAAAACATTTCTACCAAGTGCTAATTCTCCTAATTCGGTAGCTGGTCCATCTGCTATTACTTGATTTTTAGTTACTTTATCACCAACATTTACTAATGGTTTTTGATTTATGCATGTATTTTGATTTGATCTTTGGAATTTTAACAAATTATAAATATCAATTTTGTTTAAAGAACTATCCTTTTTATCAGTGACTCTAATTACTATTCTGTTTGCATCAAGTTGATCAACAACGCCTTCTCTTTTTGCCACAACTGTTGATCCACTATCTTTAGCAACTGTAAATTCCATTCCTGTTCCTACTAAAGGTGCTTTTGGCCTAATTAGAGGTACTGCCTGTCTCATCATATTTGAACCCATCAAAGCTCTATTAGCATCATCATTTTCAAGAAAAGGAATTAAAGACGATGCTACGGAAACTAATTGCTGAGGAGATACATCCATTAAATCTATCGCTTCTACTTCTGCATTTATAAATTCTCCATTTTGTCTACAACTAACAACTGAATTTATAAATTTACCATTATCATCAACTTCAGAATTTGCCTGTGCAATAACAAAATCTTCTTCATTAATCGCACTTAAATAAATTACTTTTTCTGTAACCTTACCATTAGATACTATCCTGTATGGAGTTTCAATAAAGCCATATTGGTTTATTCTGGAGTATGAAGCAAGACTATTTATTAAGCCTATATTTGCTCCTTCAGGAGTTTCAATTGGACATATACGACCGTAGTGAGTTTGATGAACATCTCTAACTTCAAAACCTGCTCTTTCACGATTTAAGCCTCCTGGACCTAAAGCTGAAACCCTTCTTTTGTGAGTAATTTCACTTAACGGATTTGTTTGATCCATAAACTGACTCAACTGACTTGTTCCAAAAAATTCCTTTATAGAAGCTGCAACAGGCTTTGAATTAATAATGTCCTGGGGCATAATGTTATCAACTTCAAGAGAGCTAAGCCTTTCTTTTATTGCTCGATCCATCTTAAGCAACCCAACTCTGTATTGATTTTCTAACAATTCACCAACAGAACGTACTCTTCTATTAGCTAAATGATCGATATCATCTATATCACCTTTGCCATCAATTAAATTATGCATATGCTGAACAACATCAATAATATCACTTTTGTCTAAAATTCTTTTTTCTATAAAAGTATCTTTTTTAAATTTTGCATTTATTTTTAATCTTCCAACAGAAGAAAGGTCATATCTATCTGCATTATAAAATAAATTATTAAAAAGAAGTTCAGCTGTTTCTATTGTTGGTGGTTCTCCTGGTCTTAGTATTTTAAATACTTCAAATAAAGCTTCTTCCCTTGATCTTGCTTTATCTAATTGCAAAGTACTTCTAATATAGGATCCAATTTCAATATTATCTACTTTTAAAATATCTATTTTACTTATCTTATTTGAATTAATGAAACTTATAAATTCTTCATCAATTTCGAAACCTGCTTCATAAAATATTTTACCAGTTTTTTCATCAATTAAATCAGATGCTAGATAGTGACCAATTAGTGAAGATTCATCAATTGTAATATTTGTAATATTTTTCTTTTTTTGCTCATTAATTAATTTTTGAGTAGCTTTTGTTCCTTTACTAATGATAACTTTACCATTTTTTGAATCTAAAAGATCGTAGTTTAAAATTTTGCCTCTAAAAAAATTTAAATCTTCTTTGAATTGCCAACCAAAGTCATTTTTTTTATAAAGAATATTTTCATAAAAAACAGAAAGAATTTCTTCTGCTGTCATACCCAATATTCTTTTTTGATCTGGTTCTACTTTTTTTTCATCGCATTCGATTATGTACTCTTCAGATTTCTTGCTAAGTAAGCATTTGAATAAAGTTGTAACAGGAAATTTTCTTTTACGATCAATTCTAGCATGAATATTATTTTTAGCATCGTGTTCAAAATCTAACCATGATCCTCTGTAAGGTATTATTCTAGCATTAAACAAAAATTTACCGCTGGTATGAGTTTTGCCAAAATCATGATCAAAAAATACTCCAGGAGATCTATGCATTTGACTTACAACTACTCTTTCTGTACCGTTAACAACAAAAGTAGCATTTTTTGTCATTAAAGGAATATCACCCATATATACTTCCTGCTCTTTTATATCTCTAACAGATTTTGTTCCTGCTATTTCATCTATATCCCAAATTATTAACCTAAAATTAACTAACAATGGTGCGCCATATGTCATTCCTCTTTGTGAACACTCATCTACTTCATACTTGGGAATGCCTATTTCATAACTAACATAATCAACTGTTGCTCTTTCAGTATAATCATTAATAGGAAAAACTGATTTAAATATAGCGTGAAGACCGCTATTTTCTTTTTTGTCAGAGTCAACCTTAAGTTGTAAAAAATTGTCAAATGATCTTTTTTGCACCTCTACTAAATTTGGTAAAGATGTTACTAGAGGAATTTTCCCAAAAGATTTTCTAATTTTTTTTGAATTAATATAGTCAAGACTCATATTCGCACCCTTTAATAATAGTTTAAAATAGATCTCCGAAAAATCGGAGATCTACAAAATTATTTTAATTCTACTTTTGCACCAGCTGCTTCAAGTGCTTTTTTCATTTCTTCAGCCTCAGCTTTTGGAACGCCTTGTTTTAGTGGCTTAGGAGCTCCCTCAACCAAATCTTTAGCTTCCTTAAGACCGAGACCTGTAATTGTTCTAACTTCTTTGATTACAGCTATCTTGTTCGAACCTGATTCTGCAAGTACTATATCAAAATCTGATTTTTCCTCAGCCGCAGCAGCTTCCCCACTAGCAGCAGGAGCTGCAGCTACAGCAGCTACAGGTGCGGCTGCAGAAACACCCCACTTTTCTTCAAGTAGTTTGCTCAATTCAGCAGCTTCAATTACTGATAAAGATGATAATTCATCTACAATTTTATTTAAATCAGCCATTATTATTTTCTCCTTACTTAAACCTATTTAGACTCTTCCAATTTACTACTTCGCATACTTACTAACCTAGCTAATTGAGCACCTGGTTCTTTTATTGCAAAAGCAATTTTTTGAGCGGGTGTCATAATTAACCCTATTAGCTTTCCTCTTAATTCATCAATTGACGGTAAAGTAGCAAGAAAATTAATTTTATCTAAATCAATTTTTTCGCCTTCATAACCCCCTCCTATGATTTTGAAATTTTCAAATTTTTTTTCAAAATTTACAGCTACTTTTGCAGGAGCCACAGGATCATTTGAATAAGCAATCGCTGTTGGACCACTAAACAAATTAACAATATCTTTAAATTGAGTACCTTCTAAAGCAAGCTTGGCGAGTCTGTTCTTTGTTACTTTAAATTTTGCTCCATTATTTCTCATTTCTTTTCTAAGATCTTCTACTTGATTCACAGTTAATCCTGAATAATGAGCAACAATTACTGATGATGAATTATTAAATTCATTCTTCAGATTTTCTACAAAATCTTTCTTTTCAGAACGATTCACTTTCACTCCGGTTTATCTAGGTTTTTAAACCTATAGTTAGCTGTCATTAGTTTGCTAATCAAACTAAGACAAGCCTGTCAAGAAGCCAATCAATGACTCGCTTCAGTCTATGCAGGAAATTAAGCCGAAGCTCCTGCAGTCTTTGACAGGTGATAATCTTTCGATTATCTATTGAACTAAAATTAACGCAAACTTGATGTGTTAATTTTTAGCCCAACACCCATAGTTGAAGCTATGGTAACTTTTTTTATAAATGATCCTTTAACAGCATCAGGTTTATTTTTATTAATTGATGAACAAAATGCTTTTAAATTTTCTACTAGATCATCTTCATTAAAATTCATTTTTCCAATTCCTGCATGTATAATACCGGCCTTGTCATTTTTATATTGCACTTGACCAGATTTTGCATTTCTTATAGCAGTCTTAATATCTTGTGTAACAGTTCCAAGTTTCGGATTAGGCATAAGTCCTTTGGGACCTAATATTTTTGCAACTTTTCCTACTGAAGGCATCATATCAGGTGTAGCAATCAATAAATCAAACTCAATTTTACCAGAAGTTATAGTTTCAACTAAATCTGTCTCTCCAATTATATCAGCTCCAGCTTCTTTAGCTTCAGCAGATTTATCACCTTTGGCTATAACAGCGACTCTGATTTTTTTTCCTGTGCCTTTTGGTAAAATAATCATGCCTCTGACATTTTGATCAGTTTTATTTGGATCAATTCCAAGATTTATAGCCACATCCAAAGTTTCTTCGAACTTAGTATAAGAATGTTGTTTTAATAACTTTATAGCCTCTTGAGGTTCATAAACTTTTTCAATATCCATAACTTCAATTAATTTTTTATTATTTTTAGTTTTTTTCATTTAATTAATAATCTCCATACCCATTGAAACTGCTGACCCCTTAACCATATTTATTGCTCCTTTTAAATTTATTGCATTTAGATCATCCATCTTTTGTTTTGCAATTTTTTCGATATCTGCAGAAGTTACTTTTCCTAACAATGAACGTCCTGGGGTAGAATTTCCTTTTTTTATTTTAGCTGCTTTTTTTAGATAATAACTTACTGGAGGGAGCTTTGTAATAAATTTAAAAGACTTATCAGAATAAGCAGTGATAACTACAGGTATAGGCGCGCCTTTTTCTAACTCTTTAGTTTTGTCATTAAATGCTTTACAAAATTCCATTATATTTAAACCTCTTTGTCCCAAAGCTGGCCCAACAGGTGGTGAAGGATTTGCTCCTCCAGCAGGAATTTGTAATTTAATTAATCCAAGTACTTCTTTTGCCATATGTCCTCTACCTTAACTATACCTTTTCAACCTGTGAATATTCTAAATCAACTGGAGTTAATCTGCCAAATATAGAAACAGCAACTCTTAATCTAGCTTTTTCTTCATCAATTTGCTCAATTTCTCCATTAAATGATGCAAATGGACCATCAATAACTTTAACTTGTTCTCCAACATCATACATTACTGCCGGTCTAGATTTTTCAGCACCATCAATAACTTGTTCAGAAATTCTTTTAGCCTCAGCATTACTTATGGGAACTGGTTGGCCTTTATTGCCTAAAAAACCACTTAACTTTGGTGTATTTTTAATAATATGCCAAGTATCATCATTTAAATTCATCTTAATCAAAATATATCCAGGAAAAATTTTACGCTCTGTATTAATCCTTACTCCTCTTTTTACTTCAACAATATTTTGCGTAGGTACAGATATTTCTTCTATATGCTCTGAAATACCAAGTTTGCTCGCTTGGTCTAATATACTATCAGCAACCTTTTTCTCATATCCGGAATATGCGTGCAATACATACCATCTACATTTAATCATATTAAAACCCAGAACCTATCTCAATAATTTTTTTGATTGAAAACGACCAAATCTGATCAGTAAGTAAAAAAAACAAAGAAAAAAGTATGATTAGTAGAATTACAATTGCTGAAGAAACAAACGTGTCTCTTTTTTGAGGCCATGTTACTTTTTGTAACTCTTGTCTCACTTGTCTTACAAATAAAGCTGGTGAGGTTTTTTTCTTTTCTGTATTCATATTTTTTTACTATAGTTATGGCAGGAGTGGCAGGACTTGAACCCGCAGCCCCCGGTTTTGGAGACCGGTGCTCTACCAGTTGAGCTACACTCCTAAATTAAAATTAATTGAGCAGTTTAGAAACTAATAGAACGGTCTCAACAAACTATTCAATAATTTCAGCAACTACTCCTGCACCAACCGTTCTACCACCCTCACGTATTGCAAATTTCAAACCTTGGTCCATAGCAATTGGAGAAAGCAAAGTTACTTCCATAGTTATATTGTCGCCAGGCATAACCATTTCCGTTCCTTCTGGCAGTTTTATCGTTCCAGTTACATCTGTTGTTCTAAAATAAAACTGAGGTCTATAATTAGAAAAGAAAGGGGTATGACGTCCACCTTCTTCTTTTTTAAGAACATATGCTTCAACCTTAAACTTAGTATGAGGCTTTATTGATCCAGGCTTAGCTAAAACTTGCCCTCTTTCAACCTCTTCTCTTTTAGTACCTCTTAAAAGAACACCTACATTGTCTCCTGCTTCACCAGAATCTAAAAGTTTTCTAAACATCTCTACACCGGTACAGGTAGTTTTTTGTGTATCTCTTATTCCCGATATTTCAATCTCTTCTCCAACTTTTATAATACCTTGTTCAATACGCCCTGTAACAACTGTTCCTCTTCCAGAAATTGAAAAAACATCTTCAACAGGCATTAAGAAAGGTTTATCTTTTGGTCTATCAGGCTGAGGTATGTGTTCATCAACAGCTTTCATTAATTCTAAAATCGAATTTTTTCCTTTTTCATCATCTTTACCTTCCAAAGCTGCTAGAGCTGATCCTTTAATGATAGGGGTAGTATCACCAGGAAATTCATAAGAAGTTAAAAGTTCTCTTAATTCCATTTCAACAAGATCAACTAATTCTTTATCATCTACTTGATCTATCTTATTCATAAAAACAACAAGAGCAGGAACTCCCACTTGTCTTGCTAGTAGAATATGTTCACGCGTCTGAGGCATAGGTCCGTCAGCTGCATTAACAACCAAAATAGCTCCATCCATTTGTGCTGCACCTGTAATCATGTTCTTTACATAATCAGCATGTCCTGGACAATCAACGTGAGCATAGTGTCTTTTTTCAGTTTCGTACTCAACATGAGCTGTAGCAATAGTAATTCCACGTTCTCTTTCTTCTGGTGCTTTATCGATCTGATCAAATGCTGTAAATTCAGCTCCTCCTGACTCAGACAAAACTTTCGTAATTGCTGCAGTTAATGTAGTTTTTCCATGATCCACATGACCAATTGTACCAATGTTACAATGTGGTTTTGTTCTTTCAAATTTTGCTTTAGCCATTTTTTTTACCCCAATAGTTTGTTTTAGTTGGAGCGGGTGAAGGGAATCGAACCCTCGTAGCCAGCTTGGAAGGCTGGAGCTTTACCACTAAGCTACACCCGCTTTTAAACTGACTGTCTCACACACTCTCTTTCATTGCTTTTAACTACAACCTCCAAGTTGTGGTGGAGGGGGTAGGATTCGAACCTACGTACGCTCACGCGGGCGGATTTACAGTCCGCTGCCTTTAACCACTCGACCACCCCTCCAGATGAAGAATGTGGCACATACTAATATATTAGTATAAATGTCAATCTAAAACAGCAACCCCACCTACGCAAAATACGTAAATACGTAAAAGCACCGGCCTTTTAATCAAAAATTCGCGTTTTGTATATATCTAGATTGAATTTCTTCTCGTTTTCTGTGATATCTGTATTTAATAATGAATAAGTTTAAAAAAAATGAAAAAAGCAAGCTTTTTCAAGAAATTTTTGGATTACATGCAGTTACAGCTGCTTTGCAAAACCCAAAAAGGCAGCATTTCGAATTAAACATTATAAAAAAATATTCTAATTTGGCTTCAAATTTAAAAAAAAAGATCAAAAATATTAAGATTTATAATAATAAAGATTTCTTCAAAAAATTTGGTAATCAAAATATAAATCAAGGTATAGTATTAAAATCTACTTACCTAAAACAACAATCATTTGAAGATTTTCTAATTTCAGAAAAAAAAAATTCTCATTCCTTAATTTTAATACTTGATCAAATAACTGACACTCAAAATATTGGTTCTATTTTACGTTCATGTTCACTGTTTGGTTGTAGAGGAATAATTGTTGCTAAAAATAATTCTCCAGAAATCACATCCAATATAATTAAATCAGCTTCTGGTGCAGTTGAAGATGTCAATTACATCAAAGTAACAAATATAAACCGTATCATAAAAACATTAAAAAAAAATAAATATTGGATTTACGGTTTAGACCATTTAAAAGAAAGTAAAAAGCTCAGTAGTTTAATTTCTTTAAAAACCGTTTTTGTTTTAGGATCTGAAAATTCAGGAATAAGAGATTTAATAAAAAAAGAATGTGATGATATAATTTCCTTGCCATTTAAACCTAATAATAAATATAAAATTGATAGCCTGAATGTATCCAATGCTGCATCAATAGCAATGTATGAATATTTCACAAAATATTTTAGTTAAAATATGGTGCCGCGTGTCGGAATCGAACTGACCACCTGATGATTACAAATCAACTGCTCTACCAAATGAGCTAACGCGGCACAAACTCCATTTACAATTCTTTCAAAATTTCGGCAACTAATTTTATAAAAAATTATATTCCTGGAACATATGGAACGCCATCACCCTTAACTTTCTCATTAATTTCACTGAATGTAGAACAAGCTGTGATAGGGCTAAACGTAAGAAATAAAATTATTATTAATTTTTTAGTCATAAAAATATTATATCTTTTCAATTTTTGCAGCACAATATTTAAATTCAGGAATTTTACCATAAGGATCAAGTGCTGGGTTTGTAAGTAAATTAGCAGCTGCCTCATTATAACAAAATGGAATAAAAATTACTCCATCAGGTATTGCTCTGTCCAACCTAACACGAATATCCACAGACCCTCTTCTTGTAGAAACTCTGATTTTATCACCTGGGTTAATATTATTTAATTTTACATCATTTGGTGAAATTGAAGCTGATGCTTCTGGTTCAATTGCATCAAGGTTTGATGCTTTTCTTGTCATTGCACCAGTATGCCAATGTTCTAGTTGTCTTCCTGTTGTTAATATCATACCATAATCATCATCTGGCATTTCATCAGGAGATATTACATTTGCTTTCACAAATCTACCTCTGCCAGTTTCAGTTGGAAATTTATCTCCAAATACAATTTCTTCACCTGGTAGTGTGGGTGATTTGCATGGATAAGTAACTGAATTTTCTTTTTCTAATCTATCCCAAGATATATTATCTAGAGAAGGCATTGTTGAAGACATCTCATAATAAATTTCTTTCGGGTGATCATAATTCCAATCTAAACCAATTCTCTTTCCTAATTCATTGATAATCCACCAATCTTCTTTAGCTAAACCAGGCGCTTTGATTGCCTTCCGCCCCATTTGTACTTGCCTATTAGTATTCGTTACTGTTCCATTTTTTTCAGGCCATGCTGATGCAGGAAAAATAACATCTGCATAAGTAGCAGTTTCAGTTAAAAAAATATCTTGTACAACCAAATGGTCCAGCATTTGCAATGCCTCTCTAGCATGATTAAGATCTGGATCAGACATCGCTGGATTCTCACCAAGTATATACATTCCCTTAATTGTATTATTGTGAATAGCATCTATTATTTCAACTACAGTTAATCCTTTTTTATCGTCAAGACTTGAATTCCAAAATTTTTCAAAAAAGTCCTTATTATTATTTTTTTCAACTAATTGGTAATCAGGATACATCATTGGTATTAAACCTGCATCAGAAGCGCCTTGGACATTATTTTGTCCTCTTAAAGGATGTAATCCAGTTCCTTTCCTGCCAACATTTCCAGTCATCATAGCTAAGGATATTAAACATCTGGCATTATCAGTACCATGAATGTGCTGAGAAACACCCATTCCCCAAAATATGATTCCTTTGTCAGTGTTTGCGTACAATCTAGCAACTTCTTTAATTATACTTGCTTTTATTCCAGTTTGTTTTTCCATGTTTTCAGGAGAATAATTTTTCAAATGAGTTTTTAAGTCATCAAAGCCAACAGTTTGTTTTTTTATATATTCCTTGTTAAATAAATTTTCTTCAATAATTACATTCATCATTGAATTAAGAAGAGCAACATCTGTGCCAGGTTTAAATTGCAACATATGAGTTGCATGTTTTTTAAGCGCATGTCCTCTTGGATCCATAACAATAAGTTTTGAACCTTTTTTTGTTGCATTTTTAAAAAATGTAGCTGCTACTGGATGGTTTTCTGTTGGGTTTGCGCCAATAACTATAATTATTTCTGAATTTGCAACTTCATAAAAAGGTGCTGTCACAGCACCGGACCCTATAGTTTCTAATAATGCAGCAACCGAGGATGCATGGCACAGTCTTGTGCAATGGTCAACATTATTAGTATTAAAACCAGTTCTAATTAATTTTTGAAAAAGATACGCTTCCTCATTTGAACATTTTGCTGATCCAAAGCCTGCAAGATTACTTGCACCATTTCTTTTGTTTTTTAATTCATTAAATCCGTTCGCAGCATAATCAAGAGCTTCATCCCAAGTAGCTTCTTTAAAATATTCATGAATATTTGAAAAATTTATTTTTGGATGTAAATCTTTTTCTTTTCCCTCAATTCTTATTAATGGTTTAGTTAATCTTTCAGGATTACTTACATAATCAAAACCAAATCTACCTTTTACACATAATCTATTTTTATTAGCAGGACCATCAACACCATTTACATATTTAATATCGTTATCTGTTACATTATATTCAATTTGACATCCAACACCACAATATGGACATACGCTGTTAACTTTCTTATCTATTGCATTGTGCCCAACTCCATCTTTATCTACAATAGTAGCTGGCATTAAAGCTCCTGTTGGACATGCTTGGACACACTCGCCGCAAGCAACACATGTACTATCTCCCATGGGATCATCAAAATCAAAAACAATTTTAGAATTTTCACCCCTATATGCCATACCAATAACATCATTGACTTGAACCTCTCTACAAGCTCTAACGCATAAATTACACTGAATACACGCATCTAAATTTACTGCCATACTTGGATGTGATGTATCAGACTGGCAAGGTGTTTTTTTTGGGAATCTGCTCTCTTGAAGTTCAATCTTATCTACCCAATGCCAGAAATCAGAATTATTATCATGTGCAATATCTCTATTAGGTTGATCTGAGAGAAGCAATTCAAATACAAGTTCTCTTGATTTTTTTGCTTTTTCTGAAGTTGAATATACCTTCATATCATTTGATGGTTTTCTTATACAGGAAGCTGCTAATACTCTTTCTCCATCGATTTCAACCATGCATGCCCTACAATTTCCATCTGCTCTATAACCTGGTTTGTTTGCAAAACATAAATGGGGTATTTCAGTTCCCAATCTATATGCAACTTGCCATATTGTTTCATCTTTATCTGCCTCTACAAGTGAGTCATTAAAATAAAATTTGATTTTTTTTTCACTCATAGTCAATTTCATTTTCAAAATATCTTAATACAGAATTCAATGGATTTGTTGCAGCTTGGCCTAAACCACAAATAGATGCTTGGGCCATTACTTCAGAGAGATCAGCTAATTTTTCTTTATTCCAATTTTTTTCTTTCATCAGTTTAACAGTTTTTTCTGTTCCTGATCTACAAGGTGTACATTGGCCGCAACTTTCTTCTTCAAAAAACTTTAATAAATTTAATGCTACTTTTTTCATGTTATCTTTATCTGACAGGACAACTATTGCAGCTGATCCTAAAAAACATCCTGCATCTGTTAATTCTTTTGAACCATAGTCCAGAGGAATATTATTCATCGACGCAGGTAATATACCTCCAGAAGCTCCGCCTGGCAGATAACCTTTAAAAATATGTCCATCTTTCATACCTCCACAATACTTATCAATTAATTCTTGAATAGTTATTCCAGCTGGAGCAACTTTAACTCCTGGATCTTTAACTCTTCCTGATACAGAAAAACTATGAAATCCTTTTTTACCACCAAAACCCTTTTCTGCAAACCATTGTGAACCTCTTTCAATAATATCTCTAATCCAATACAGTGTCTCCAAATTATTTGTTAAAGTTGGTAATCCAAATAATCCTGATTCGGCAACATATGGTGGCCTATGTCTAGGCAAACCTCTTTTACCTTCTATACTCTCAATCATTGCAGACTCTTCACCACAAATGTAAGCTCCAGCTCCTCTTCGAATAATAAAATGATTTTCAGAAATTATTTTTTCTTTTTCTAAAATCTTAATTTCATCATATAATATTTTTATAATAGCTGGGTATTCATCACGAATATAAATATAAACTTTACTAGCCTTAATAAATATTGAAGCAATCAATGCGCCTTCTAGAAATCTGTGAGGATCTTTTTCTAAATAAAATCTATCTTTAAACGTACCAGGTTCACCTTCATCACCATTAACAGCTACATATTTTTCACCTTTATATTTAGAAACTATTTCCCACTTTTTTCCAGTTGGGAAACCTGCGCCACCCTTACCTTTTAATCCACTTTCATTTAGAATATCTAGTATTTGTTTATCTGTTATTTGACCGTTTTTAATTTTTTTAGTAATTTCATATCCTCCATGTTTTTTGTAATTTTCTAAATTAATATAATTAGGCACTACTGTTTCAAATAATTTATTATCTATTGTTTTTTTTACATCTTTCAAACTTGCGTTATCGACATAATTTTTTCCAACACATACCGTCGGAGCTACTTCACATCTTCCCATACAAGGACCAGGTACAACTTTTAAATTTTTATTTTGTAGTTTTTTTAATTCTGCAAGTAATTTTTGTGCTCCAAATAATTCGCATGTTAAACTTTCACAAACTCTTACAACTTTTATTGAATTATAATCTGGTCTATCTTTCACAATATTAAAATGAGCATAAAATGTAGCTACTTCGTAAATTTCTGAAAGTGGCAAATTGATTATTGAAGATAATGCAACCAAATGTTTATCAAACAAAACACCAAAATTATCTTGTAAAATATGTAAATATTCGATTAATTCATCTCGTTTAAATATTTTGCCTCTAAAAAGTTGTGATACTTCGTTAAAGTAAATATCTTCAACCTGTCTTCCTTTAGGAGTCCAGCGCTTCTTTTTTTTAATTAAAGAAGTTTCAGTTTGAGAGATAAATTTATTCATTTAAATTTTATAATAATATATATTTAGTAACAGAAAGTCATGAAAGATTCAGTTGAAAATTATGAAATAATTCTTGATACAAGTGGTACAGAATGCCCAATACCAGTATTAAAAGCAAGGAGACTGACTTCTACTTTAAAAGATGGAACTATAGTTAAAATAATTGCAACTGATCCTCTGGCAGAAGCAGATTTTCAACATTACTGCTCACAATCAAACTATGAATATCTAAGTTGTCACAAGCAAAATGGAAAAATTATAATACGTTATAAGTTTAAAAATATATAATTAAAAAATATAATCAAAATTATAAAATTCAAAAATATCTTCTTTTTTTATCTTACTTACATCCTCAGGAATTTCAATAATTCCATCAGAGTAAGAGATTGAGGTAATCATTCCTGATCCTTGTTTAGGGAATTTTATAGCGTAGTTTTTATTTTTTATTCTTTTTTTAATAACACGCAGCCATTCCATCCTCTTATTTTTTTTCTTCATATTAAAATAAGAATATATCAATTCTGACTTAGGAATCTCAAATTTTCCACCAGCTAAACTTTTGATAAAAGGAATTATTAACATTGCAAAGAGCAGTTGTACTGAAACAGGATTACCAGGAAGGCATACAACAAACGTTTTATTAATTTTACCAACAGCAATTGGTCTTCCTGGTTTTATCGCTGCTTTCCAAAAAAATATTTTACCAACTTTTGATAAAACTGAAATTAAATAATCTTCATCACCTACAGAAGCTCCTCCAGCAGTTATAATAATATTAAATTTTTTTGAAGCATTTGTAAGTTTATTTTTTACATCTTTGTAATTATCCTGAAGATTGCCACAATATTTCTTTGAGATATAGTTGATACTTAAAAGTGATTGAAGGGAGAAATAATTTGAGTTATTTATTTGAGAATGCTTTAATTTTGTATTTGGTAACCGTAGTTCATTTCCACTTGTAAAAAAACCAATCTGAATTTTTTTAAAAACTTTTATTTTTGTAATGCCTACTGCTGCAATTAAGTTTAAATTTTTTTTATTAATTACAGTACCTTTTTCTAAAATTATTTGATTTTTTTTTATATCTTCCCCTTTAAGTCGATAATTTTCTCCTAATCTTGGAACTTTAATTAAATATATTTTATTACCCTTTTTTACAGTATTTTCCTGCATAACGATTGTTGAAGAATTTGTAGGCATTTTTGCTCCAGTAAAAATTCGAACTACCTCTCCTTTTTTAATTTTAAATTCTTTATTATCTCCTGCTGCAATTCTTTTAGAGCAATAAAGTACTTTATTTTTCGATAAATCTGTTTTTAAAATTGCGTACCCGTCAACTGCTGAATTATTAAAAGGAGGTAGATTGATTTTACTTTTTAAGTTTTCTGATAAAATCCTATCTTTTGCCTCTATTAAATTAATAGTTTCTGTTTCACTGATTAATTTATTCTGCTTTTTAAGCATATTGATTATTTGTTTTTTAGTAAGAGGATGATTATTCATTTATCTCATTAAGAATAAAATTAACAATGAGATTAATTTCATTTTTTTTAAATTGAGGCAAATTGCAATTAATTTTTTTATCAGAAATTAAACCAATAACATTAGAAATGTTTTTATATAAATAATTATCATTATTTTCACTTACTACCTCAATTTTAGGGTGACTTTCATTTTTATAACCTTCTACAATGACAATATCTGTTTCAGATAACTGATTAATAAGTTCATTTAAATTTTTTTCTTGATTATTTTCTAATTCAGTAATTTTTACCCATCGCTTAGATGAACTAACAATTACCTGTGACGAACCAGCTTCTCTATGAGCATAACTATCAGTGTTTTGATGATCTATATCAAATTCATGATGCGCATGCTTAACTGAAGCAACACTACATCCTCTATTACGTAGATTTTTAATTATATTTTTAGCAAAATATGTTTTTCCAACATTTTTCCATCCAATAATACCAACTATTTTCATTTAAAATTCCTTTTAGTCAAAATATATATTAAAGAATAAATTAGTATTGTTAAACTTATTAAAACTAAACCAAGTGCCATAGCATATTCCAGGTTTCCCATTCTAGTTTCAAGTGAAATAGCTGTTGTCATAACTCTTGTATAATGATCAATATTACCACCTACAATCATTACTGCTCCTACCTCTGAAATTGCTCTCCCATAAGCGGATAATAATGCTGTAACAATTAAAAAATAACTATGTTTAATTAAGATTCTAGCAGTTCCAAAAAAAGGCATATTTAAAGATCTAAATTGATCTTTGTAGTCAATCCAAATTTTTGCAAATATTTCATGAGAGATTGAAGCAACTATTGGAAAGATAATTATAATTTGTGCAATAATCATTGCGGTAGGCGTATATAGTAGTTGCATAATGCCTAAAGGTCCTCCAGATGCAAATAAAAAATATACAATTAATCCAACTACCACTGGAGGTATACCCATTAAAGAATTTAAAATTACCAAAATAATATTTTTAAAAAAGATATTTTTTAAAGCTAAAAAATATCCACTCAAAATTCCAGCTATTGATGCAATAATCAAAGCAACAAAGCTTACATAAAGTGAAAGAATAATAATTTCCCACAAATCTTTATTAAATGTTATTATTAAAAAAAGAGATTTTGTAAAAATTTCAAGTATATTCATAATATTTAAATTTATTATTTACATTATGGCAAAAAAACAAAAATATCTAGTTGCTCCTAATCCTAAAAATAAATTTCTAACAAAATCTATTTCTGGATATGACGAAAACAATAAAAAAATTACTACTAAAGTAATAAAAGAAAAATCATTAACTATTTTTTTAAATGATCAGGAAATTGTAACATTAATGTCAATAGGTGACCATCCAAAATATTTAGCTATTGGATATTTGCTTAACCAGAATATGTTAAAAAATAATGATATAATTAAAAAAGTTGAATTTGATAATGATATTGATGTTATTGTTGTACGAACAAAAAGAAAGACAAATTATGAAAAAAAACTGCAAAAAAAAATTAGAACAAGTGGATGTGCAGTTGGTACAGTTTTTGGTGATATTTTTGATGAAGTAAAAAAGAAAAAACTAAACTCACAAAAAAAAATTAAACATAAATGGATATATGAAATTTCAAAAAAAATTAATTTAACACCAAGTTTATATCTTGAAGCAGGAGCAGTACACGGATGTGCTATTATTATAAATAATAACCCGATTATATATATGGAAGATGTAGGGCGTCATAATGCTGTAGATAAAATTGCTGGATACATGTTTTTAAAAAAAATTAATCCTACTAATAAAATTTTTTATACAACTGGTCGACTTACAAGTGAAATGATAATCAAAACTATAAAAATAGGTGTACCTATTCTTATTTCAAGATCAGGCTTTACTTCTTGGGGTGCTGAATTGGCAAAAGATTCAAACCTGACATTGATTGGGAGAGCAAAAGGGAAAAAATATATAGTTTTATCAGGAGAACAAAGAATTGATTATAAATAAAGACGAAATATTGTTTGTAATTTTAGCCGGAGGACAATCAAAGAGATTTGGTGGTGGTTTTAAAACTTTTGCAAAATTTAATAATCAATCAATTCTTGATAGAATAATAACACAATTAAAAACTGCTAAAGTTGATATGATTATAAATGCTAATTTTAATCAAAATAAATTATTAAAAAATAATATAACAATTGTTCCAGATATAGATAATAAGTTTAATGGTCCATTAGCTGGTATATATGCATCAATGGTCTGGTCAAAAAAAAATCATTTAAGAAAAAAATGGATTTTTACTATCCCATCGGATACGCCTTTTTTACCAAATAATTTAATAAAAAAGTTTTTATGTAATTTTGACAAAAGTAAAAAAATTTTTATAGCTCGTTCAGCTAAAAAACCTCAGCCAGTAGTAGGAATGTGGGATATAAGCCTTGTTGATAATCTAAAAAATTTTTTAAATGGATACAACAAAAAAATTATGGATTGCGTAAAAAAACATGACTATAAGTTTGTTGATTTTGAAAATAATGATTTTGATTATTTTTTTAATATAAATACCCTTCAAGATTTAAAGCAAGCGTCAGTCATGGAAAGAGAAATATCAAATAAATAAAATTTAAATCTGGCTAATAAGGATATAAAATATTATAAAAAAATATGTCCATTTATCTACCAATTGCTGAAATGAACGTTAATATTCTTTTAATTGTTTTTATTGGTATGCTTGTAGGATCGTTAACAGGACTTTTTGGTGTGGGAGGAGGCTTTTTAATGACCCCACTGCTTATATTCTTAGGTATACCTCCAGTAGTAGCTGTAGGGTCAGAAGCACCTCACGTACTTGCATCTTCAGTCTCAGGGGTAATTGCGCATTGGAGAAAAAAAAATGTTGATTTTAAAATGGGTTTTTTTCTTCTACTAGGAGGAGTTTTAGGATCAACCGTTGGAGTTAACCTTTTTAAAATTTTAAAAACTTATGGTCAAATAGATATAGTAATTCAATTTTTATTTTTAATCTTTCTTGGTTTTATTGGTTTCAGTATGGCCTTTGAAAGTGCCAGAACAACTATCAAAAAATATAAAACAACTTCCACAATAAGAAAAAAACTTCATCAACATTCTTGGATACATGGACTTCCTTTAAAAATGAGATTCCATAGATCTAAACTTTATATAAGTGCTATTCCCCCCGTAATTATAGGTTTTTTAGTTGGAGTTTTATCAGCAATGATGGGGGTTGGTGGAGGATTTATAATGATACCTGCTATGGTATATATTTTAGGCATGTCAACAAATGTTGTAGTTGGCACATCATTATTTCAGATTATATTTGTAACTACAAACTCAACTTTCTTTCAATCATATTTAAACCAAAATGTTGATATAGTTTTATCAGCTCTAATGATACTGGGTGGAGTTATAGGAGCTCAAATAGGCGCAAGTGTTGGATCAAAACTTAAAGCAGAATATCTAAGAGGCATATTAGCGATTTTAGTATTAATAGTTTGCGCAAAGCTACTGATAGATTTAGCATTAAAACCAAACGATCTATTCACAACTTCAATTTTATGATTAATGATTCAAATAAAGTAATAAACATTTCTAAATTCTTATTCTATTTATGTAATGGATTAATATTGTTAACAATAGTAATATTTACTGTAAACCATTTTTTTGAACAGAAAAATTTTTTTTCAAGTAAATTAGTAATATCGATTATATTTTTTTTAACTTTATTAAAATTAATTTATTGGCAATTAATTAAATCAAAAATAAATATTAAAAATAAAATTAAAAGAGTTAATTTTCTTAAATTAACTTTTATAATATTAACGTTTGCATTACCTATATATATGATTTTTCAAGAACCTTACTTAATAATTGATCAACAAATATCAAAAATATCATTTCTATTAGTAATGTTTTTTGTAATTATAGGAATACTTATAGAAAAAAATTTATTTTCTAATTTAGAAAATAATGAAGACAATATAAAATATGAAAGAGATAAAATATAATGCATCAATTAAAGTACATTATTTTTTTTGTTTTTACTTTCAATTCTTTTGAAGTAATTAATGCTACAAATACTTATTTTGATTTATCTGAAGATAAAATAGAGATACAAACTGACTTTATAGGTAAGGAAATAATAATTTTTGGAATTTTAGAAGAAGGAAAAGAAATTATACTATCTATAAAAGGCCCTATAAAAAATTCAAAAATTCAAAAAAAAGAACGAATATTTGGTTTTTGGTTTAACACAAAACAAATTACTTATAACAATATACCAAGTACTTTTTACATTGCATCATCAAAAAAAGTTGAAGACATTCTACCTACCTCAACTATTATTAAAGAAGAGTTAAGCTTTAATTTAATTCTTGAAAATAAAATTTCAAACAGGAATTTTATATCTGATGCTTCACAAAAAATTTGGAAAAATAATTTTGTTAGATTAAAACAAAATAAAAACTTATTTAGAAAATACGAAATCAAAAATATAAACAATAAACTTTTTCAAACAAGAGTATTTTTTCCATCAAACTCTATACCTGGTAAATATACTGTAAATATTTATCAAATTAAAAATAACTTAATTACTGGAAAAGATGAAAAATTTATTATTATAGAAAAGTCAGGTATTGGAAGCAAAATCTATAATTTTGCTCACAACCATTCAGCAGCTTATGGTTTGTTTACGATTTTATTTGCTGTAATATCTGGTTTGATAGCTGCAACGTTGTTTAGGAGGTACTAATGAGTAAAGATAGATATATATTAGTAATTGCTGATAATTCAAGTGAAATGGAAATTGCTTTAGAATATGCATGTGCTAGATCTAAAAAAACCGGAAGAAAAATTATAATAGCAACTTTTATAGAACCTCTTGATGTGCTTACAACAAAAGGTGTAACAGAAATAATGAAAAATGAAGCACGTGAAGAGGCAGAAAAAACATTACAAAATGCAGCCAGCTTCGTTAAAGAAAAAACTGGAGAACTACCTGCGCTATCAACGCGTGAGGGAGAAACTATTTCGGAATTAAAAAAATTAATAGAAGAACAAGAAAATATAAATGTATTAGTATTAGCAGCTAGATCTGATCCAAAAGATAAAAATCCAGGACCAATAATTCATTCCTTGGTTACGAACGAAATAACCAATATAAGAGTACCTATAATGATTGTGCCTGGAAATTTTTCAAAAGAACATATTGCTCTTATTACTTAATAATGACTGAATCTATTGCTGAAATATTAATTAGAATAGAATCAGTAAAATTTTCTTTTAAAAATCATTTTACACTTACTTCAGGTCTAAAAAGTCCTGTTTATGTTGATTGTAGAAAAATCATCTCTTATGTTAATGAAAGAAACTTTATCGTATCAAAAGCAATTGACTATATTAAAGATAAAAATTTAAAATTTAATTTAGTGGCTGGAGGGGAGACTGCAGGCATACCATACGCTGCATTCATAGCCAACAAAATTAATAAACCAATGGTTTATATTCGGAAAAAACCAAAAGGATTTGGGGGGAATCAACAAATAGAAGGAAGCTTTAATAAAAACGACTTAGCAATTTTAATTGAGGATTTAGCTACCGATGGAGGTAGCAAAATTTTATTTATTGATGCTATGAGAAAAGCTGAGTTAAAAGTAAATGATATTTTTGTAATCTTTTATTATGATATTTTTGAATATACTAAACTAGATTTAGCAAAACTGGATGTAAATATACATTCTTTATGTACATGGAAAGATATTATAAAAGTGCTTGAAAAAAATAATATTTATAACAAAGAAGATGTAGAAAATTTAAAAGAATTTTTGTCAAATCCTGATGCATGGCGAAAAAAAAATGCATAATATAGTTTTGGTTAGTGGAGGATTTGATCCTATACATAGTGGACATATAAAACTTATTTCCGAAGCAAGCAAATATGGCGATGTGGTTGTTTTGTTAAACTCTGATGAATGGCTTCGCAAAAAAAAAGGTAAAGCTTTTCTTCCAATTAAAGAAAGAAAAATAATAATGAAAAATTTAAAACATGTAATTGACGTATTAGAATTTGATGACAGTGATAAATCTTGCATAGATGGAATTAGAAAAGCGATTCATAAATACAATAAACATAAAATAAAATTCGCAAATGGAGGTGATAGAAATAATAAAAATACCTTAGAATTAAATTTTTGTAATGAAAATAATATAGAAACTCTATGGGGTATTGGAGGTAACGACAAATCTAATTCAAGTTCTTGGATTTTAAAAAAATGGAAAGAATAGAATTAAGGAAACAATCTATTTGACACCCATTTATTTTCAATTTTTTTATACTCAACTCTATCATGTAATCTGTTTTGCATTTCTTGCCAAAATTCAATTAAATTTGGTTTTACCAAATAACCATTCCAATAATTAGGTCTAGGAATTTCTGTATTTTCATATTTTTTTCTAATTTCATCAGTTTTTTTTATTAATAAAGATCTATCTGAAAGTACTGCAGATTGATTTGATGCCAATGCGCCAATTTGGCTTTCCCGAGGTCGTGAATTGAAATATTCATTAGCGTCTTTCGAATTTATAATTTCTGCCTCACCCTCAATTCTTATTTGCTTTTTTTGCGTTTTCCAATAAAAATTTAGAGAAACAAAACTGTTAAAAGCAATATCCTTCCCTTTTTTGCTATTAGAATTAGTATAAAATATAAAACCTTTGTTATCAAAATATTTTAATAAAACAATTCTTGAGTTTGGTTTATATTGATCTGAAATGCTTGAAAGTGTCATTGCATTTGGGTTATTTGTCTCTGATTTAATAGCTAACTCAAACCAAATTTTAAACAAATCTATCGGATTTGTATGAATTGTAATAAATTTCTCATTATCTAACATTTTTAGTTAATTTACCTGTTAAGTTGTATATATAATCTTAATAAATGAGAAAGAACATATAAATTACATGTTAATGCAAGGAAAAAAAGGTTTGATCATGGGTGTAGCAAATGATCGATCGATTGCATGGGGTATTGCTAAGGTTCTAGCAAATCAAGGAGCTTCAATAGCTTTTACATATCAAGGTGAAGCTCTTAAAAAAAGAGTGGAGCCTTTAGCTAAATCAATAAATTCTAATATTCTCATTCCATGCGATGTTTCAGATTCAGAAAGTATGATTAACACTTTTGATATATTAAAAAATAAATGGAAAAATATAGATTTTTTAGTGCATGCTATTGGTTTTTCAGACAAAGATGAATTAAGAGGCAAGTATTATAATACTTCATCAGAAAATTTTAATCAAACAATGCATATATCATGCTATTCTTTTACAGAAGCGTGTCGTCTTTCTGAACCAATTATTAATGATGGAGGTTCTATAATAACACTTACATATTATGGTGCAGAACAAGTAATGCCTCATTATAATGTAATGGGTGTGGCAAAAGCTGCTTTAGAAGCTAGTGTTAAGTATCTTGCAGTAGATTTAGGTGAAAAAAATGTTAGAGTTAATGCAATAAGTGCTGGTCCTATAAAAACACTTGCTGCTTCTGGTATTGGAGATTTTCGATTTATTTTAAAATGGAATGAGTTAAATGCTCCACTAAAAAGAAACGTTAATCAAGAAGATGTAGGAAAATCTGCTCTTTATTTACTTAGTGATCTTGGTAGTGCTGTTACTGGAGAAATTCAACATGTTGATTGTGGATATCATACTGTTGGAATGTTAGCTGTAGATGAGGCAGGCAAAGTCTCTGAGCTTCTTGGTGAATTTGACAAAAATAAGTGATGTCTTCTAATTCTATAGGTAAATTATTTTCTTACACAACCTGGGGTGAAAGTCATGGAAAAGCTATTGGCTGTGTAGTAGATGGAGTCCCTTCAAAAATTAAATTATCTGAATCCGATATACAACAATATCTAGATAGAAGACGTCCTGGTAAATCAAAATTCACTACCCAACGACAAGAAGATGATAAGGTAGAAATTTTATCAGGCACATTTGATGGTTTTACAACAGGACATCCTATTTCACTAATAATTTATAACAAAGATCAAAGATCAGAAGATTATTCGGAAATAAAGGAAAAGTTTAGGCCTGGTCATGCAGATTTTACTTACTGGAAAAAATATGGAATTAGAGATTATAGAGGAGGAGGTCGTTCAAGTGCCCGTGAAACAGCCATGAGAGTGGCTGCTGGTGCTATTGCTAGAAAAGTTATTGATATGAAAATAAAAAATCAAACTAAAATTTTTGGTGCATTGATACAAATTGGTAATAGTAAAATCAACTATGATAATTGGAATGAAGAATTCATTTTAAAAAATGATTTTTTTTGTCCAGATGAAAAAATAATAAATACGTGGCAAGAATTGATTAATAATGCAAGAAAAGAAGGTTCATCACTAGGAGCAATAATAGAAATTCATGCTTCTGGTATTCCTCCTGGATTAGGTGAACCAGTTTATGAAAAAATTGATTCAGATTTAGCTAAAGCTATGATGAGTATAAATGCAGTAAAAGGTGTTGAGATTGGAAATGGATTTAATAGTGTTTATGAAAGTGGAGTTTCAAACGTTGATGAAATGGGTATTAAAAATAAAAATCCAATTTTTTATAGTAACAATAATGGTGGCATACTAGGTGGAATAACTACAGGACAAGAAATAATTTGCCGATTTGTTGTTAAGCCAACAAGTTCAATTTTGAGTTCAAAAAAAACTATTGATATTAATTTAAATGAAACTACTATATCTACTAAGGGGCGACACGATCCATGTGTTGGTATAAGAGCAGTACCTGTAGGAGAAGCTATGATGGCTTCAACTATAGCGGATCATTGTCTACGTTACTTATAATACTCAGCTGCTATAAAAAACTCCTTATTTCCCTTTGGACCTTTGATAGGACTTTCTACCATTCCTAATAAATCTGAATTACATTCAATTTTTATCCAATTTTTGATATCTTCACAAATTCGATGATGAACATTACTATTTTTTATTACACCTTTGTTTAAATCTTTCCTTTTTCCTTCAAACTGAGGTTTAACTAGTGTTATTATCTTTGCCCTATCTTTTAAAAAACATAAATTAGGTTTAATAACTTTTTTTAAACTAATAAAACTTACATCACATACCAGAATATCTATTTCTTCTTTTATTAATTCAACGTTTAAATATCTTGCATTAGTTTTTTCAATATTGACAATTTTTTTTTCTTTTAACAATTTTTCATTTAACTGATTTTTACCAACATCTATTGAATAAATTTTCTTTGCCTTATTTTGAAGCATTACTTGAGTAAAACCTCCTGTGGATGCTCCTAGATCTAAGCAAATTTTGTCTACAAGATCAATTTTAAAATAATTTATTGCTTTTAATAGTTTTATTGCACCTCTAGAAACCCATTCTTTTTCAAATTTTTTAATAATAATCTTTGAATTTACAAAAAAATTTAATCCACTTTTTGTAATTTTTTTATCCTCAACATAAACTTCTCCAGCCATTATCATAGCTTGGGCTTTTGTTCTTGATTGAGTTATGTTTCTTTCGACTAAAATTTCATCAAGTCTTTTTTTTAACTTTTTCAAAACTTATTTTTTTTTGAAAAATGTTGGATATTAATTAGCTTATCATCAAAAAAATTTAATATTTTTTTTGCTATAGATTCTGCATCCATTCCAATTTCCAGGTATTGCTGATCTGGTGATTGGTGTTCAATAAATTTATCAGGAAAAAATAAATTTTTTATATTACATGAAGTTGGTTTAATTCTTTTATTATGAATATAGTTTAATACTGTAGACCCAAAACCTCCACTAGAACCCTCCTCAATAGTAATTAAAAATTTATGATTATCTAATAATTCATCAATTAAATGAGTATCTATTGGTTTGGCAAATCTTGCATCTGCTATTGTTGGATATATATTATATTCTTCCAATATTTTTACAGCATCAAAACATGATTGCATCCTAGTTCCCAAATTTAATATTGCAATATCATTGCCCTGTTTTAGTATTATGCCCTTTCCAATTTCTAAAGGTATATCATCTTCTTTATTTTCATTTATATATATACCGGTTCCTCTTGGATATCTAAAGGCAGAAGGACAATCATCTATCAATAAAGAGGTATGCATCATTCTAACAAGTTCATTTTGATTACTGGGAGCCATTAAAATAAAATTAGGTATTGTTGATAAATAAGCAATATCAAAAGAACCAGCATGAGTTGGACCATCAGATCCAACTTTTCCTGCACGATCAATTGCAAATCTAACTGGTAATTTTTGAAGTGCTACATCGTGTATAATCTGATCATAAGCTCTTTGTAAAAATGTTGAATAGATTGCTACATAGGGTCTAAAACCTTCTGTAGCTAGACCGGCAGACATTGTGACAGCATGTTGCTCAGCTATACCAACATCATAAAATCTATCTTTATGTTGTTTTTTAAATATATCTAAACCAGTACCGCTAGCCATAGCAGCTGTAATTGCTATCACTTTTTCATCATTATCAGCAATGTTAGTTAAAGTTTCTCCAAAAATTTGAGAATATGTTTTTTTATTAGAAACACTAATTGATTCCCCAGTTTTTAAATCAAATTTATTTACTCCATGAAATTTATCGTGAGATTCTTCTGCTGGTAGGTAACCCTTTCCTTTCTTGGTTATACAATGAAGAAAAATAGGTTTATCGATTGTATTGTGTTTTATATTATCTAAAATTGGTAATAAACTATCAAGATCATGACCATCAATTGGCCCCAAGTAATAAAAACCTAACTCTTCAAAAAGTGTTCCTCCAGCTACCAAACCTTTAGAATATTCTTCAGCTCTATAAAGAGTTTTGGATATTTTTTTTGGAAATCCTTTTGATATTTTTTTAATTATACTTCTAATACTTGAATATTGTTTTGAAGAAAATAATCTAGCTAAATAACTACTCATCGCTCCAACAGGTTGATCTATTGACATCTCATTGTCATTTAAAATAACAATCAATCTTTTATTAATTACTCCTGCATTATTAAGTGCTTCGTATGCCAAACCTGCACTAAGAGCTCCGTCACCTATAACACAAATAATGTTTGCTTCATCATTATTTATATCTTTTGCTATTTTCATACCAAGACCAGCTGAAATTGAAGTTGAACTATGTGCAGTTCCAAATGGGTCATATTCACTTTCAGATCTTCTCACGAAACCATACAATCCATCTTTTTTTCTAAGAGTTTCTATTCTTTTTTTTCTTCCAGTTAATATTTTATGAGGATATGATTGATGACCAACATCCCAAATTAAACGATCTCTTGGTGTGTTAAAAACATAATGTAGAGCAACTGTCAGTTCTACAACCCCTAAACCAGCTCCTAAGTGTCCTCCAGTTTTTGATACAGTTTCAATTGTTTTGTTTCTTAACTCTTCAGCAATAGCTTTCAATTCATTAGATTTATATTTTCTTAAATCTGATGGGAAATTTATCTTATCTAAATAATTGTAAAGCATTTTTAAATTTATTTAAAATCTTCCTTTTTAATTTTGTTATTTTCAGATCTTATTTTTTTAATTTGCATTTCTACATTCTTTAATTTTTCTTCACAAATTTTTTTTAAGTTCATACCTTCTTCATATAATTTAATTGATTTTTCTAAATCCACATCTCCAGATTCTAATTGCTCAACTATTTTTTCTAATTTTTTAAGATTTTCTTCAAAATTGTTCATTTTTTCCTTAACCATTATTATCTCTTAATTTGTGATTTAATTACATTATTTTTTATATCAAAAACTATAGCATAAGTATTTTTTGAATCAGATACTATAAATAAAATACTATTTTCACCAATAGCTTCAATATCAATTATTTTCTCATTTTGAGATAGATTTAAAGAATGAATATAGCTAGAATTTTCTATATTATTTTGATTGTTTGATATTTTTGAATACATTCCATATATAAGAGCAAAAAAACAACAAATAATTAATATTGCTAAAAAAATTACAATAAACTGAAGTATTTTCTTATTCATGAAAGAATTCTATAATATCAAAATAATAATTAATAAAGAATTAAGTTCAATACGATTAGATAAAATTTTATCAAAAAAACTTAATAAAATTTCCAGAACTCAAATTAAAATATTAATTTTAAATGGTAATGTAAAAAAAAACAAAGAAATATTTACTGATCCATCATACATAGTAAGAGAGAGTGATGAGTTTGATATTTCTATTATTAAGAATAAGCAAACAAATTATAAGCCTGAAAAAATAAATCTAGATATAGTTTATGAAGATGATGATGTAATTGTTATAAATAAGCAAGCTGGTATTGTAACACATCCTGCTCCTGGTAATGAAACAGGTACACTTGTACAAGCATTAATTCATCATAGCACAAACAAACTTAGCACAGTGAATGGAATAAATAGACCTGGTATTGTTCACAGATTAGACAAAGAGACAAGTGGTTTAATGGTAATTGCAAAAAATGATTTCACTCATGTTAAACTTGCTGAACAATTTAAAATGCATTCAATTACAAGAAAGTATAATACTCTTGTATGGGGCGTTCCTAAAAATCAAAAAATAGAAGGTTATATTGAACGTAATAAAATAAATAGAAAAAAAATGAGTTTTAATAAAAAGGGATTTGGCAAATTTTCAAAAACAAATTTAATTCTAAAAAAAAGTTTTGGTAATGCAAGTTTAATTGAGTGCATATTACATACAGGTAGAACACATCAAGTTAGACTGCATCTTACCTCAATAAACTCCCCTATAATAGGTGATAAATTATATGGAAAAAGCAAAATTAATCAGTTTGGTAAAAATAAAGAATATTTTAATAAGTTTTTAATTTTAAAAAATTTTCCAAGACAAGCTCTGCATGCTTCTCACCTAGGATTTTTTCATCCCTCACTGAATAAAAATTTGAAATTTAACTCTAATATTCCTGAAGATATTTCAAATCTTATGAATATGCTAGTTAAGTATTAAGTTAAATTAATAAATGTGATATAATATCGTACATATGCACTTACCAGTCCTATCTTCAGAGGGAAATTTAGCCTTTTATCTTCAAGAGATAAAAAAATTTCCTATATTGTCAGCAGAAGAAGAATATATGCTAGCCAAAAGATATAAGGAGCATGGGGATGCTGACGCAGCTCATAAGCTTGTAACTAGCCATTTAAGATTAGTTGCAAAAATAGCAATGGGTTATCGAGGTTATGGTCTTCCAGTTACTGATTTAATATCTGAAGGCAATGTTGGTATTATGCAGGCTGTTAAAAAATTTGATCCTGAAAAAGGATTTAGACTGGCAACATATGCTATGTGGTGGATTAGAGCTCAAATTCAAGAGTATGTATTACATAGTTGGTCACTTGTTAAGATTGGGACAACAGCAGCACAAAAAAAACTTTTTTTTAATTTAAGAAAATTAAAAAATCAATTAACATCAATTGATAACGGCAATCTATCTCCTGAAAATGCAAGAGAAATAGCTTCAAAACTAAATGTTAAAGAAGCAGAGGTTGTTGATATGAACAATAGATTGTTCTCTGGAGATCAATCTTTAAATATTCAATTCGGAGATGATTCAGATACTGAATGGCAAGATATGCTAATTGATTCTACTGAGACTCAAGATAAGATAGTTGAAAAAAATGATGAGCTTATTTATAGAAAAAAAATCTTTAAAGAAGCATTAAAAATTTTAAATAATCGTGAAAAAGAAATTATTACACTAAGAAAATTAGTTGAAAAACCAATTAAATTAGAAGAGCTTAGTAAAAAATTTAAAATAAGTCGTGAAAGAGTAAGACAAATAGAAGAAAAAGCTCTAGAAAAACTTAAGAAAGAAGTTTCAAATAGTATCTAATAATTTATTTTTATCTATTGTTTCCAATCTCTCAGGACCCGTTGATATTATAGAAATTTTTAATCCGATCGTATTTTCTAAAAATTCAATATATTTCTTTGCATTTACAGGAAGATTATCCCAAGATGATATGCCGAAAGTAGATGTTTGCCACCCAGGTAATGATTCATAAATTGGCTCTATACTTGCCTGCAAACTCTCGCTAAAGGGAAGATAGTCAAAATTATTATTATTGATTTTATATCCTACGCAAACCTTTATTACCTCTAGCTCATCTAATACATCTAGTTTTGTTAAAACTACATCTGTTATACCGCTAATTTTTATAGCTTGTTTAACTAATATACTGTCAAACCATCCGCATCTACGTTTTCTTTTTGTAACTGTACCAAATTCTTGACCTTTATTTCCTAAATGTTCTCCAATTTCATTATTTAACTCCGTAGGAAATGGTCCTGATCCTACACGAGTAGTATATGCTTTTGTAATTCCTAAAATAGTATGGTTATTTTTTATTCCAAAACCAGAGCCAGAAAATATCTGTCCTGAAGAAGTATTAGATGAAGTAACGTACGGATAAGTGCCAAAATCTATATCTAATAGAGATCCTTGAGCACCTTCAAACAAAATAATATCTCCTTTTTCTCCAGCGTCATTTATTTGCTTCCAAACAGGTGAGTTATATTCAATAATTGTTTTTGCTATAGTTAACAATTCATTATAAATTAATGAAAAGTCAATTTTAATATTATTCTCGATTAATCTGGGTTTATGAAAATTGATTAACTTATTTAATTTCTTTTTTAATAAATCTGGACTACTTAAATCACATAGACGTATAGCTCTTCTGCCAACTTTATCTTCATAAGCTGGTCCAATTCCTTTTTTTGTTGTACCTATATTTTCATCTCCTCTTGATGTCTCGTTTATTTCATCAATAATTTTATGAATAGGCAAAATCAAACAAACATTTTCAGCAATAAATAAATTTTTTTTAGTTATTTTAATACCTTGTTTTTGTAAATTTAATATTTCGTTATTGAGTGCCCAAGGATCTAATACTACACCGTTACCTATTACACACTTTTTATTTCTAATAATTCCAGATGGTAATAAATTTAATTTATAAATGCTGTTATCAACTTTTATTGTATGTCCTGCATTATTACCTCCTTGGAAACGTACTACCCAATCAGCTTTTGATGAAAGCCAATCAACAATTTTTCCCTTACCTTCATCACCCCATTGAGTTCCAATTATGGTATAAAACATTTTATATTTCTTTAATTATTTTATTTTCTAAATAATAATTACACCCAAACTTTAACGCATCTTTTTTCAAATCAGAAGAATTTTCAAAAATAGAAAACAAAACATATCCTTCTTTGATTAAATCATTTTTAATTTTGTTATCTGTATTAAATGACAATAAAACTTTTTTTGCAATATTTTCAAAAGAAGAAGCTCTTAAAACTGTATCCATAAAGCATGTAAAACCAGTAGCTGTTTCATTATTTTTACGATGTTTTATGGTGTATCTTCCTCCATTAGCTATTTCACCTCTTATATCTTTTGCAAAAAATGTAAATTTAATACCATCATGATATTTTTTTTCATTAATTTCACTTAAATCAATATTTATTTGATCAGATTTATTCAATTTTATTGTTGAAACTATTGATCTAATATTATTTATCTCTTCTTTTGTTTTTGAATCAATAACAAGAGAATCTAAATTATTATTAATTTTTTCTACTTTACCTGTGCATTTAAAAATTTTAGATAATAGATTTTTTTGATCATCATTATTTAAAAATTTATAACAACTATTTAAATCTTTTGATTTTATTGATTTTATTAAATTTTTTTCTAAAACTGAATTATTAACTATATTAAATAATTTTTTTAAAAAAATTCTAGAAGAGAGTTCAATGGTAATTTGATTAATTCCAATCATTGATAATGATTGGTATGCCAAATTAATTATTTCAATATCTGCTTTAACACTTTTTGAACCAATGGTTTCAGCGCCAACTTGCAAAAACTGCCTCTCAGGTCTAAGCATTGTTCCTTTTTTTCTAACAACTTCTCCATAATAGCATAGTTTTAATGGTCGTATTTTTTGTATTAATCTTGATGATACAATTCTTATTATCTGCGGTGTAATATCATTTCGAATTTTTAAATTTATTTCATTTTTTTTCTTAGTAATTAAAAAGCTGTTGTTATTTTTATTGTTTGAATATTCAATCAATGGAGTTTTTACTAAATCAAATCCATTAGATCTAAAATAATTTATGATATTATTCTTATATTCGTGTTCTATATAAGCATCAAAACTTACATTATCTTTAAATCCTGGTGGTATTAAATATTCACTTTGCAAGATTAAGCCTTATTTTTTTTTCTATTAATTTTGCACAACTTTCTACCTCTTGAAAATTTTTTCCTTCTACTAAAATTCTAATTAAAGGTTCTGTTCCAGAAATTCTAATCAAAGATCTCATATTTTTTTTAATGAGAGATTTATCTTTAGAAATTTTATTTATAAAAGTTAAATTTTTTTTTGAAAGACTTTTAAAAGATATATTAATTTTAATTTGAGGAACACTTTCATATATATTGAATGCATCACTTGTTTTCGAATTCAAAACTGATAAATGTTCTGTAATTTTTAAAGCAGCTAAAATTCCATCCCCAGCATTAGAATAATCAGATAAAATGATATGACCTGACTGTTCGCCTCCTAATTTTGATTTATTTTTTTTCATTGTATTTATGACATTAATATCTCCGACTGATGTTCTTTTTAACTTAATTTTAAAATTATTTTTCAAATATTCTTCCAAACCCATATTAGCCATTACAGTTGATACTATAGGAAATTTACTTTTAATTTTTTCATTTACAATAAATTTACTAAATAAAGCAATTATCATATCTCCATCAACAATATCACCTTTTTCATTTACAACTATCAATCTATCACCATCTCCATCGAATGCGAAACCAATATCAGAGTTTGTTTGAGTTACTTTGTTTTTCAATTCATTAATATCTACTGCACCACAATTTTTGTTAATATTAATACCATTCGGATTATTATTTATTGTTACTATTGTATGTCCTAATTCCCAAAATAAATTTGGAGCAATATTATATGTAGCGCCATTAGCACAATCTAAAACAATTTTAAGTTTTTTAATTTTAATACTTTTGTCTAAAGTACTTTTTAAAAACTCTGAATAACGACCTGGAGCATCTTCTAATCTAATTGCTTTGCCTGATTTTTGTTTAAGATTAATTATTTTTGAATATTTTGTATTATTTAATACTATTTCTTCAACTTTGTTTTCTATTTTTGTACTTAGTTTAAAGCCTTGAGAATCAAAAAATTTCAAACCATTATATTCATAAGTATTATGTGAGGCTGTAATCATAACACCTAAATCAGCTCTTAAAGTTTTAATTAAAAGAGGCACAGCTGGAGTTGGTAAAGGCCCAACTAATATTACGTCCATACCCATTGAGACAAAGCCAGCAGTAATTAAAGGCTCATATAAATATCCTGAAAGACGTGTATCTTTAGAAATTACAACTCTGGAATTAGTGTTTTTTTTCGATTTTAATAAATGGCCAACCGTTTTAGCAATCTTTAATGTAGTTTCAGCACTCAATGGCTCTTTGTTAACTAAGCATCTAATACCATCGGTTCCAAAAATTTTAGCCATGGTGTCTTTTATTAAATATCTTTGCTAATATAAAGTTATTTGATTAATTTAATTCGCTTGAGTTGCAGCAGATCCACCAGTTTTAGGAACTGATGGAGTTGCTCTAGGAGAAGGAGTTGTATCATCATCAAAATCATCTCTTGAAGGTTTAATACCTTTGATTAGATCTTTAATTTCTTCTCCAGTTAATGTTTCATACTCTAGCAAACCATTTGCTACTGTATGCAATTCTTCAATATTTTCTTGCAAAATTTTCCTACAATTATTTTCAGCTTCTTCTGCTAGTAATCTTACTTCATCATCTATCAATTTAGCTGTTGAATCAGACAAATTTTTCGATTGAGCAACTGAGTGACCTAAAAAAACTTCCTCACTATCATTATTATATCTTAATCGACCTAATTTTTCACTCATACCCCATTCAGTTATCATTTTTTTAGCTAAGCTTGTTACCATCTGAATATCGCTTGCAGCGCCATTCGTGATTTTATCTTTACCAAAAATCATTTCTTCTGCAATCCTACCTCCAGTTGCTATAAGTAAATGTGCTTTCATTTGGTCTTTGCGCATAGCAAACTGATCTTTCTCAGGTAAACGCATTACCATTCCTAAAGCTCTGCCCCTTGGTATAATTGTAGCTTTGTGTATTGGGTCAGAAGCAGGTGAATGTAGAGTTGCAACAGCATGGCCTGCCTCATGATAAGCTGTTAATTTTTTTTCTTCTTCTGACATTACCATAGATCTTCTTTCAGATCCCATCATTACTTTATCTTTAGCATTTTCAAAATCTTCAAGTGTAACCATTCGTTTATTTTTTCTTGCAGCTAACAAAGCTGCTTCATTAACAAGATTAGCTAAATCAGCGCCTGAAAAGCCTGGGGTACCTCTAGCGATAATTTTCGAATCAAATTTTGGGGAAACCTTAATTTTCTTAATATGTACCTTTAAGATCTTATCTCTTCCCATAATATCTGGATTAGATACAGTAATTTGTCTGTCAAATCTGCCTGGTCTCAAAAGAGCTGGATCTAAAACATCAGGTCTATTGGTAGCTGCTACAATAATTACTCCAGCATTGGCTTCGAAACCATCCATTTCTACTAATAATTGATTTAGTGTTTGTTCTCTCTCATCATTACCGCCACCTAAACCTGCGCCTCTGTGTCTTCCTACAGCATCAATTTCATCAATAAAAATTATACAAGGAGCATTTTTTTTGCCTTGTTCAAACATATCTCTAACCCTGCTTGCTCCAACACCAACAAACATTTCAACAAAGTCAGATCCTGAAATTGAAAAAAAAGGAACATTTGCTTCACCTGCAATTGCTCTAGCTAATAAAGTTTTACCTGTACCTGGTGGTCCAACTAATAATGCACCAGTAGGTATTTTACCACCTAGCCGAGAAAATTTCTTTGGGTCTTTTAAGAATTCTACAACTTCTTCTAACTCTTGTTTTGCTTCATCTATACCTGCTACATCATCAAATGTAACTTTACCTATTGCTTCATTTAACAATTTTGCCTTTGATTTTCCAAAACCCATAGCTTTACCTCCGCCTGATTGCATTTGCCTCATAAAGAAAATCCATACACCTATTAACAAAAGCATTGGGAACCAGGACAATAAAACACTTAATATTGGATGCATGGACTTATCAGAAGGTTCCGCGCTTATCTTTACTCCATATTGATTTAATTTATCAATAAGATTTGGGTAATTAGGCGAATAAGTGGTAAAGGCTCTACCATCATCAAAATATCCTTTGACATTGTTCCCTATAATATTAACTTCAGAGACATTTCCACTTTCTGTAGCAGCTATAAAATCTGAAAAGGAAATTTCAGGAATTGATCTATTTGATGAGCCTCCTTGAAATAGGTTAAACAAAGCAATAAGAAGTAATCCTATAACAATCCAAAGTATAATATTTTTACTAAAATTTTTCATATGAGATAATAGTTAAATAGGAATTAATTAAAAAAACACAATACTTTTATAATTTTTTTACAAAAAATTTAAGTAAACCGTCATTTTTTGTTATTAATAGACTCCCTATATTGTATTTTTTAAATCCTTTTTTCCTTAAATTGTTAATGAAATATTGTATTTTAGAAGATCTAAGATTCTTTTTTTGTCTATAGAAAAAATTGTAAATTAGATGAATATGTCTTTCTATAACTAAATCATTTTGTTTAATTACATCCAAATAATTTATCTCTATTGAATTTTTATTGGATTTATAAGTTAAGGTATGAAAAATTTCTAATATCATTTTTTTGTAAGAATAAACATATTGTTTTAATTTTCTAAAATCTTTTTTAATTAATTTAATCTTATCGGTTGAATGAATAAATTGTCTTATTGCTATTCTTGTATATTTTAGATTATAATTGCTTGGATCTGATATATACAAAATATTTTTTTTATTATTATATTTCAAAATATCTGCTTTTGAGTAATTCAATAAAGGTCTTATTATAGTAATCTTATCTCTAATAGATACACTACTCATACATGCTAAACCCTCTAAATTACTCCCACTTACTCTTCTTGTTAAAAATGTTTCTAAATTATCATCATAATGATGAGCAAAAAAGAGATGTAATATTTTATGTCTTTTGCAAAATTGAATCAAACCTTTGAATCTATTATTTCTAGCTTCATTCATATTATATTTTAAAACTTTGTTCTTTGAAGCTCGTATAATTTTAGATTTAATTTTGAATTTAATTAAATAATTTTTTATAATTTTAGCTTCATTAAATGATTCTTTTCGAATTCTGTGGTCAAAAATTAAGGCAATTAATTTACCTTTTTTTGACAAAATCCAATCCTTAAGTAAAAAAATAAGAGCCATACTGTCCGGCCCTCCAGACACAGCAACTGCTACATTCGGATTATTCTCAAAAATACAATTTTTATTTAAATATTTTATAAAGTTTTTTTTATTTAGTTTCATTGATCAGCATTTTTACAATCCATTTCTGTTATTTTTTTTGATGCCAATTTTGATACCTTGCTTTTTGAATAACTATCACCAATCATTAATAAAGTTTTACAACCCTCTATATCCTTTTTCATTGCAAATAAAGAATTGGATAATTCAAATAGCATATCTGGGGCTTTTATACTTTTAGGAAACTTTTGAACACCCTCTCCAAGAACAAAAACTGCTTCTCTATAATTTGACTCAGATATATACACTTTCCCAAGCCAATAATGTGCTGATCCTGCTAATTGGTTATCTGAATTATTATTTATAAAATTTTTTAACATATTTATAGCTTTTTCATAATTCTTATGCCTAATTATTTGATCTAGAGCCAACTGTAATTCTTGCTCAGGAGATAAATTCAAATCTTTTTCTTGATCTAATTCATTATTCGATTCAACGGTTATTTGACTTTGATCAGCAATAGTTTCATCTTGAATTTGATCTGAAGATATTACTAGTTTACCCAAAGTATTAGATTTGCTAACAATTTCATCATCCGCAACTAAGATAGATTTTTCATTATTATCGGAGAGATTTTGTGTGGTGATTTTATTATTAATATTGTTAATTTGAAAATTAATATTTTCCTCTAAAGATTTTATGGTATTTAATAAATCATCAAATTGCAAAGTGAATTCTTCCAAGCTAAATGTCAAATTTTTGATATCTTTTTCTAGATCATATATTCTAATATCAATTGCGCTAAAATTTATTGTTTCATCGTTTTGAGTTGAATCTTCTACAGGCTGAAAAGACTTATTATACACTGCTTGAGATAGATCATTTACTTCTCGTTGTAATCTATCTAATTGTTGTTTCAGTGTAAGTAAACTCTCTTCAGAAAACGCGTAACTGCTTATAAATATTGCAAATATAAAAACAAAAATATAATTTTTTTTTAACATAGATATTAAATATTTTTCATTTAAGACAAAAATAAGGCGCTATCATCTCTGATAGCGCCAAAAAATATTAAGGGATTAAAATTAATTAACTATTGTTACTGATCGTCGATTTTGAGCCCAAGCTCCATCATTCGATCCAACAACTGCTGGTCTTTCTTTGCCATAGCTAATTGTTGATACTCTATGACTACTTATGCCCAAGCTAATTAGATAATTTTTTACAGATTGTGCTCTTTTTTCTCCAAGTGCTAGATTGTATTCTCTTGTGCCTCTTTCGTCACAATGACCCTCAATAATTACTCCTACACCTGAGTATTGTTTTAACCATGCTACTTGATCTTGTAATAATTCTTGTGCATCAGCGTCTAATTCCGAACTGTCATAATCGAAATAAACCCTATCTCCTACATTAACTATTAAATCTTCTTGACTTCCTGGAACTACTCCTGTGCCTTCAGTTTCTGTTAATGTACCTTCACCTTCTGAAGAAACATCACTAGTTGAAGAAGTTGAACCTGTTCCTGTTGAATCTGCTGAATCTTTTGGTGTTGTTGAGCAAGCCGTAATAAAAAAAACCAAAAGAAACGACAATAAAATCTTTTTAATCATATAAATGCTCCCTTAATACAAAAAAAGTTAATTAACTAGCCTTGTATTAGCATTTTTTTTATTATTTCCTACTATCTTTTTGATAATCTAGAGAATTCAATGTTAATTAAGGTAATAAAGGTGACCAAGCAGGATCAGATCCTCCTAATGGGGTAATTAATAACCTTTCATTGTATCCTGTTAAATCGATTGAGAATAAGTTTGAGGTACCTCCACTGCCATCTTCAGCAGTTCTTTCTTCTTTAAAGTACATTAAATATCTTCCATTTGGAGCCCAAGTTGGACCTTCTACATGAAAAGATTTTGCTATCATTCTTTCATTTGACCCGTCTGTTTCCATGACGCCAATATAAAATTGACCACCTTCTTGTTTAGTAAAAGCTATCATATCACCTCTAGGAGACCATACTGGTGTATAATAACTACCTCCTTCTCTACTAATTCTTTTTAAGTTCTTGCCATTTCTATCCACTATATACAAATGTCTTCTTCCAGTCCTATCAGAATTAAACACTAAATTTTTTCCATCTGGAGAAAAACTAGCTGATACATCAATTGATGAATTATCTGTTACTCTTTTTGACACTCTAGTTGCTAAATCTAGAATATAAATTTCAGAATTGCCAACATTTGGATCAGTATATGACATAACAATTTGTTTTCCATCAGGTGAAAAACGAGGCGCAAATGTCATACCTGGAAACTCTCCCACTATTTCTTGCTGGCCAGTTTCTATATCAAAGATATAAACACGTGGACTATTTACATTAACATAAGACATGTAAGTTATCTTTTGAGAATTAGGTGAAAATCTTGGAGTTAAAACTAAATATGAACCATCAGTTAAAAATCTATGATTTGCTTGATCTTGATCCATAATTGCAAGTCTTTTTTGTCTATTTTCTTTTGGACCTGTTTCTGCAACATATACAATACGGGTATCAAAATATCCTCCTTCTCCAGTCACTCTCTTAAATATTGCATCTGAAATAATATGAGCTACTCTCCTCCAGTTATTTTTATTTGTTTCGTATTTTTTACCAATAATTTCTTTTTGAGCAAAAACATCAAACAATCTAAATTCTATTGCAATCTTATTTTCTGAAGCATTTATTTTACCTGCAACTAAATGTTGTGCTTTAATTACTTTCCAATCTTCAAATCTTGGATTATTTGAAAGAGATTCATTATTTTGAATAAAAGCCTTTTTGTTTATAGGCATAAACAATCCAGATCTTTCTAAGTTATCTGAAATTACTGATGAAATATTTTTTCCAATCTTCAAAGCAGAACTATTAGTCGAATACAAATCTGTGATTGCAATCGGTGTAGGCTTTATAGATCCTTGAGTAAGAGTCACTTCTAATGAATGAGCATTAAAAGTTAAAAGTAGTAAAATTGAGAAAATTAATGTTTTTATTTTCATTTTTAAGAATACCCTTTCATTATACTATAATCAAAAGTTATAGTTAAGTTTTTCCAAAGAAAAAATTTATCTACTGGTAACTTCAAAGGAGTACACTCAGGATTTAATAAAGTTCTCATTGCACTTTCTGTAATTGGTCCATAAAAAGTATTATTTTTACTTATATTTGTGTCTACAATACGAACAGAACTAGGAATTACTTTTCGATTTTGTTGAACTTTTGCTGATATTCTCACTCTCATCCCTTTTTCAATTACAGCACCAGCGGGTGCTATCCAACATAATGATAGTTGCTGTCTTAATAAATCAATTTCACTTATAGATAATGTCATATTCTCTTTATTTTTATCTGCTTTGTTAGGTAATTCTTCCTCATCTAAAATTTCTTCCTTGATAACATTGTTAGATTTTTCATTACGCAAATCTTTAAGCATTGATGCAATCGTAAAATCTGGTTCTGGTTTTTGAAGAGGTTTTTTTATTGTATCTATATCTTTTAATTTATCTATTTTTTTAATTTTAGGTTTTTTGTCAACAACTAAATCAGTATTATTTTTAACAATTTCTTTTGGCTTAGGTTTAAGTTTAGGTTTAATTTTTTTTGTATTTATTGTTTCAATATTTTTATCTTGAACTATTTCTTTATTTTTATTTTCTAAGATTTTTTTTTCTATTATTGAAGGTTGTATAACATTTTCTTTTTTTATTATAGGTTTATTATCCTCTAATAAATTCTCTGACATAATTGTTTTTTTATTTTTTTGCCTTAATTCAATTTTTTGCATCTCAGTATTATTGGATGAATTAAATTTTTTTTGCTTTACTATTTTTTTCTCATTAACTTTATTTTCATTGGTATTGTTTTTATTTGTTAAAGAAGTATTTTCAGAAATATTTATTATCTCAATTGGAATTACATTAGGTAAAAAAATTTCTTTTTGCTTGAAAAAATCCGGCAAACCTATTGCAAATAATAATATTAACAGATGAAAAAATAATGAAAAATATAAGCCTAAATAATTTGGATTAAAATTTTCAATAAATTCAAGTGTTTTTGTTGATAGGGTATTTAAATTTTGCATTAATTATTTGTTGGGTTTTCAGTAACTAATGCAACTTTAACATAACCTGCTGAATTAATTAATGACATAATCTCCATAACTCTACCGTAAGCCACAACTCTATCACCTCTCACATAAATTCTAGCTTCTGTATTTTGATCAGTAATCGCATTTAGCCTTGCTATCAAATTTTCTAATTCAACTTTTGACTCACCTAAATAAATTTGTCCATCTAACTTTACTGTTATTTCAAGAGGATCTTTTTGATCAGTTAATGCTGATGCCTTAACTTTTGGTAAATCAACAGGTATACCTACAGTAAGAAGAGGCGCTGTTACCATAAAAACAATTAATAAAACTAGCATTACATCAACAAAGGGGGTGACATTAATCTCACTCATCTGAGAATATCTTTTTTTTCTTCTATTTGTATTGTTGTTTAAGTTAATCAATTTATTTTTTTTCTAATTGTCTAAAAAAAATTGTATTGAACTCATCCATAAATGTTTCTAAAGACATAAAATATTTTGATAAGTCACTTGATATTTTATTGTAAGCAACTACAGCAGGAATAGCCACAAAAAGTCCAAGAGCTGTTGCAAATAAAGCTTCAGCGATACCTGGAGCTACTATAGACAAGTTTGTATTTTGAGCAACTGCTATAGATTTAAAACTATTCATTATTCCCCAAACAGTTCCAAATAAACCAATGAACGGTGCTGTTGAACCAGCTGTAGCAAGAAAAGTTAAATTTTTTTCAATAACTTCACTCTCTTTGTTAAAGACTACTATCATGGATCTATGCATTCGATCTTTTAAAAATGAAATACTTAAGGGCATCTCTTTCCTCGATAAAGATTTACTTTTCTTCCACTCAGAAATAGCTGCACAAAAAATTTTCGACTTAGGATCAAGTTTGTTAAAATTAAGTGTTTCATATAAATCCTCAAATGAATTGCCTGACCAAAAAATATCTTCAAATTCTTTGTCCATTTGTTTTAATTGTCTTAATCTAAGTAACTTTGCTATGATAATATTCCATGAATAAAGTGATGAGATAATCAAAATTACTATGACTGACTTCACTACGAAATCTGCTCTTAAAAACAATGATAACATCGAAAAGTCAACTGATTCAGCTATATTGCCTGCTATTGTAATTTCTTCCATTATTTTATATTCTTTAACTTATCTAAATCATTACTATGAACCATTACCCAAAAACCAGGTCTATTTTTTTCACATAAAGCTATAACTGGTGTTTTACCCTCATCTTTAGCTAGTTTTGCTGTATCATCCCATAAAGAAACAACTGTATGTTTAGCTCTTAATTTACATTCAATAAATAAATTATCATGAATTACATCTGCTCTTGTTACTTTTCCATTTCCTCCACTAAGTGGCGTTCGCTTACCATTAAAATAATTAGCAACATCTCTTTCTCTTTTTTTCCAAGCTTTATCTGGCATTTAAGATTCCTTTCATTGCATTGTTAAAGATGTTAAGACTTCATCTGTAACTTCAAAATTTGATGAAACATTTTGAACATCTTCATTTTCTTCAAGAACATTTAACAATTTGAATAATTTTTCAGCAGCATTTTTATCAACATTAATGCTACTTTCACTTTTCCAAACTAAATCTGCAAAATTTGTTTGGCCATACTTAGCTATAATTTTTTCATTAAGATTATGTAAATTTTTTTGATCACAAAAAATTGTATACTCATCATCATTTGATTCATAATCCTCTGAACCATTATCAACTATAAAATCAAATAGCTCTTCTTCTGATACACAGCTTTTATTAAGACTAATACTGCCTAATCTTTTAAAACTAAAACTAACACTACCAGTTTCACCTAAATTTCCGCCATATTTAGAAAAACTTGATCTTATTTCAGCTGCAGTCCTATTTTTATTATTGGTCATAGCTTCTACTATTATTGCAACTCCTTCTGGTCCATAACCTTCATAACGAACTTCCTCATAGTTGGTATCAGGATCATTACCTTGTCCTTTCTTTATAGCTCTCTCAATATTATCTTTAGGCATATTTAGTGATTTAGCACTCCCAATTGCAGATCTAAGTCTAATATTCTTTTCAGGATCCTGACCTCCTTCTTTTACAGCAACTGAAATTTCTTTACCCAATCTTGAAAAGATTTTAGCTCTTTTTTTATCCTGTGCACCTTTTCTGTGCATTATATTCTTAAACTTGGAATGTCCTGCCATAGTTTATTTATAGATATATTGTTCGTTATTAGTAAAGTTTTTTAAATAATAGAATATTGTGTCGATTATATGTAATTCTATTTTATTTGAAAAGCTTCAATTTTCCTTGAAAATCCTGTCTTATCATCTGTTTCAAGATATGTGCCACAAATTGAGATCTGACCAGATGATGGAGTAAATTTCCCTTCTTTTCTGAATCCTTTTGTGAATAAATGAATTGGTATCTCTTTATCCATACCTATGACTGAATCATAATCTCCTGACATTCCTACGTCTGTTTGATATGCAGTCCCTCCAGAGAGAATTCTAGCATCAGATGTAGGAATATGGGTATGCGTACCTAAGATAGCTGTAACATCTCCATCAAAATAGTGGCCAAATGCATTTTTCTCTGATGTCGCTTCTCCGTGCATATCTATTAGTATACCCTGACATGTTGATCCTAACTTTTCACTTTGAAGGAAATTTTTAGTTATACTGAATGGATCATCAAGATTCAGGCCCATGAAAAGTCTTAACATCACTTGTACTAATATAAATTTCCTACCATCATCTAAATTAATTTTATAATATCCCTTACCTGGCGCTGCTTTTGGGTAGTTTATAGCTCTGACAATTTTAGGGCAGTCCTCTATATATGAAATCATTTCCTTTTGATCCCACGCATGATTGCCTAAAGTAATCGCATCAATGCCACTCTCAAATAAATTTATTGCTATTTTTTTTGTTAATCCATATCCACTAGCAGCATTTTCAGCATTAGCTATAATTATATCTGGAGAATAATTTTTTTTTAGATATGGAATTTTATTAATTACAAAATCTCTTGCTGACTTTCCAACAATATCACCAATAAATATAATTTTCATAAACAACTATATAACTTTTTTTCAGTTAAAACATAGTCTAATTTATAATCAAAGTCTTCAGTTGGCACCTCTATTATTTTTTGATCATCAAAAGCAATTCCAACAGTATAGAATTTAAAATTATTTTTCTTTAAATGTGCAAAAGTTTTATCATAATATCCTCCGCCATATCCTATCCTATAACCATTAAAGTCAAAGCCAAGACATGGAACAAAAATTAATTCTGGGAAAACTTTTTTTTTAGTAATACTAGGTTCAGGAATGTTAAATTTTCCTAAATTTAATTCATCATTATCCTGATATTGTCTAAAGATTAATATTTCAGTGTTTGGTTCGATTTTTGGCAAAGATAATATTTTATTCATTTGCATTATATGTTTATTGAGATCATTTGTAGGAAATTCAGATTTAATAGAAATAAAACTAGCAACAGATGTGATAGTTTCAAAATTTATTTTATGCCTCAATTCATCAAATAATGTAACATTAAAATAATTTTTTGTTTTTTTTTTAATATTTTTTCTTTTCAAAAATAAAATTTTTCTTAAATCTTTTTTCTTTTGGGAAATACTAGTTATCATAACTACTAATTATTGATTTTGACATTTTTTCTAAATCAGAATTTATTTCATCAAGAACTTTATTAATTTCTTCAAATTCACTATTAAAGTTATTTATTTTAGATTCTAAATTATTTATTCTATCTTTGTGCAATATTAATTCTGCCGAGTTATTATTTTTATTGTTATTTTTTGAATTAATTTTTTTATCTCTCTCTTTATTTATTTTTTGAATATCCTCTAAATCAAAAAGAGCATCTTGCAATTCTAAAGCTAGTAAAATCATAATTTTTTTATCATTTGCTTTACCTTGTAAATTTTTATATTTTTTCCAATGATTATTTAAAGTATCGATTAATTTTAATAACTTTGCTTTATCTCTTTCATCATAATTTAAATCTATAAATTGATTAAAAATTTTTGCTTTATAAATCGGCATTATTTTTTTGAATAAATTTTTCTAAATCACTAACACTTGCACTTATAGAGTTCTTTAAATTTGCTATCTTATTTTCTAAAGAATATATTTTTCTTTTATCAGCTAGATTCTTTTCTAGTAAATCCTCATTCAATTTACTTAGTTCCTTAATACTAATCCTTAATTCTTTAATTTTATTTATTAATTTCATTTTTTTTTTATAATTGGAATAATTGAAAATGTCACTTTAATGAGGCTGAATATTAGTGTAAAAGGTCGCAAATACTGAGGACATTTGATAGATAATAAAGAAAAATCTGCAGATTTATTGCAACTTGCGAATTGTATCCGCTTTTTATCAATAGATGCCGTTCAAAAAGCTAAATCTGGCCATCCAGGCATGCCCATGGGCATGGCTGATATTGCAACTATATTGTATAAAGATCATATAAAATTTGATCCTGATAACCCAAAGTGGATTGATAGAGATAGATTAATTATTTCAAATGGACATGGATCAATGCTTCTTTATGCATGTCTTTTCCTTACTGGATATAAGGATATAAATATAGAAGATATTAAAAATTTTAGACAACTAAACTCACCTACAGCTGGTCATCCGGAATATAATGAATTAGAAGGAGTAGAAACAACAACAGGACCCTTGTCCCAAGGACTTGCAAATGCAGTTGGATTTGCAATATCAGAAAAAAAACTATCAACAAAATTTAGTAGTGATTTATTTAATCACTATACTTACGTTTTTGCAGGTGATGGATGCTTAATGGAAGGTTTAAGTCATGAAGCCTGTAGCTTAGCTGGTCACTTGAAATTAAATAAACTTATAGTTTTTTTTGATGATAATTCTATTTCAATAGATGGATCTACTAATCTTAGTACTTCGGATAATGTTAAGAAAAGATTTGAATCTTATGGTTGGGATGTTTTATCAATTGATGGGCATAATTTTGATGAAATTTCTAAAGCAATAATAAAATCAAAAAATTCAGAAGTACCTTCATTAATTGCTTGTAAAACTAAAATAGGTTTTGGTTCACCTAATAAGGAATCAAAATCCTCTTCTCATGGATCACCTTTAGGGGAAGAAGAAGTAGAGCTAACTAGAAAAAACCTAAATTGGACAAGCAAACCTTTCGATATACCTAAAATATTATTACAGGAATGGAGAAATTTTTCTTCACGAAATAGAAAAACAATTTCAAAGTGGAATGAAGTAAACAAACCAACTTTGAATTTAGATAATTTTAAAAAATTATATCAAAAAAATATCGATAAAGAATTGTCAATAGCAATACAATCTTTTAAAAATACTCATAATAAAGCAAACACATCATGTGCGACTAGAAAAGCTAGTGAATTATCATTAGAATTATTAAATAAACATGTTAATAATCTTATTGGAGGCTCAGCTGATCTTACGGGTTCAAATAATACCAAAACTAAAGAGATGAATACTTTAAACTCAACAAACTATGATGGTAATTATATTTACTATGGTGTTAGAGAACATGCTATGGCGGCAATAATGAATGGTATAGCATTACATGGAGGTTTACGTCCTTATGGAGGAACTTTTTTAGTTTTTACGGATTATTGTCGTCCATCGATAAGATTGGCAGCTCTAATGAATTTACCTGTTATTTATGTAATGACACATGATTCCATAGGGCTAGGTGAAGATGGTCCAACACATCAACCAGTTGAGCACATTTCTTCTTTAAGAGCTATTCCTAATTTGAATGTAATACGTCCCTGTGATTTAATTGAAACTATTGAAGCATGGGAAACTGCATTAGAATCTAACAATCCAAGTGTCTTAGTTCTTACAAGACAAAATTTGCCTTTAATTAAAAGAGAAAACTGTTCAAAAAATAAGGTTAAAAATGGAGCTTATGTAGTAATAAATTTTGAAAGTTATGTTGCAACGATTTTAGCAACTGGTTCTGAGGTAGAAATCGCTTGTGAAGCTTCAAATCAATTAGAAAAAGAAGGAATGTATGTACGAGTTGTTTCAATGCCATCGTTTGAACTTTTTGAAAAACAAACAGATAATTATATTAAAGAAGTTTTGGGCAATAAACTTTGTTTTGCTATTGAGGCAGGAGTTATTAATGGCTGGGAAAAATATGTAAAATCAGATCATTTTGTTGGTATGCATTCTTTTGGAGCAAGTGCTCCTTATAAAGATCTTTACAAGCATTTTGGAATATCATCAGAAAATTTAGTTAAAAAAATTAAAAAACATCTGAATAAATAAAAGAGGTAAAAATGAAAATTGCAATAAATGGATTTGGTAGAATTGGAAAACTAGTATTTAGAGCTTTAGTAGAAAAAAAACTACCAAAAGTAGAGGTTGTTGCAATAAATGAATTGGGTAGTTTAGAATCCAATATACATCTCATGAAATTCGACAGTGTACATGGAAGACTACCATTTGATATTAAAAAATTGCGTAATGGAATAAAATATAAAAATAAATTTATAAATTTTTATTCTGAAAGAAAGCCAGAAAATTTACCATGGAAAAAATTAAAAATTGATATTGTTTTAGAATGTAGTGGGTTTTTTACATCAAAAGAATCTGCAAATTTACATCTTCAGGCAGGAGCAAAGAAGGTAATAATTTCTGCCCCTGGTAAAAATGTTGATACTACTATTGTTCAAGGAGTTAATAATAAAACATTAGAAAAAAAACATAATATAATATCAAATGGATCATGTACAACAAACTGCCTTGCTCCTGTTGCAATGATTTTAGATAAAGAAATAGGTATAGATAGTGGCTTTATGACAACTATTCATAGTTATACAGGAGATCAAAGAACTGTTGATCAAAATCACAGTGATATGAGAAGAGCTAGAGGAGCTGCTATATCAATGATTCCAACTTCAACAGGTGCTGCAAAAGCTCTTAGTTTAGTACTTCCAAATCTTAAAGGAAAATTAGATGGAACAGCAATTAGAGTACCAACTCCAAATGTATCACTTATTGATCTTACTTTTGTTTCGAGGAAAAAAACATCAACAGAAAAAATAAACGACATAATGTTGAGAGCGAGTAAATCTTCAAATTTAAAAAATATTCTTACAACAAATAATCTACCTTTAGTATCAATTGATTTTAATCATAATCCAAGTAGCTCAATCTTCGACATTACACAAACACAAGTTTTGAATAATAAATTTTGTCGTGTATTGGCTTGGTATGACAATGAATGGGGTTTTTCAAATAGAATGGTTGAAACTATGATGGATTTAAAAAAATTTATTTAGGTGAAAAAAGCATCAATAAGTTTTTCTATAAATAACTACCATCAAGCAAAAGAAGTTATTGAATCTTCAAAAATACTTAAATTTAAACCTGTTTTATATATAAAGTATTATTTAATTAATGGATTTGGAATAGATTGGATGATAAATTTAAAAAATCTTCTTAATAGAGAATTTTCATCAAATTCATTTAAATTTTATGTAAATGCAAGATATGATTATGGTCTAAGTATACTATTAGCCAATAATAAGATTGATTTTATAAAACTAAATAGCAATTCTATTATTTTAAAAAAAATTACTCAAATATGTAAAAAAAATAGAGTTATATTAAATCCTTCTTTTCGTATAATAGATCTATCAAATATTAAAAATATACATAATAAAATTATTAAAATTTATTCAAGTAGGTAATTATGAAAATTGATGGAAATCAAATAAAAGTTGGTAATATTTTAGAAATTAATTCTAAATTATGGAGAGTTTTAAAAACTCAACATACTCAACCTGGTAAGGGAGGAGCATATCTACAAGTTGAAATGAAAGAATTAAAAGATGGTACCAAAATGAATGAGAGATTTAGATCATCAGAAAGTGTAGAAAGAGCTATTTTAGATGAAAAAATATGTCAGTTTTTATATGTAAGTAATAATAAATTTGTTTTTATGGATAATGTTTCATATGAACAATTAGAAATTGGCAATGATATTATTTCTGATGAACAAAAAAAATACTTAAAAGAAAATGAGAATATAACCTTGCAATTATACGAAAATAAACCAGTAGGAATAGAACTGCCTGATAATATAATCTTAAAAATAATTGAAACTGAATCAGTTGTAAAAGGTCAAACAGCGGCATCTTCATATAAACCAGCAATCTTAGAGGGAAATATTAAAACTTCTGTACCTCCTTTTATTGAAATTGGCGACTCAGTTGTGATTAGTACTTTTGATTCTAGTTATATTGAAAAAGCAAAAAAATAATTATGTTACCACCAATAATTAATATATTTGAAAAAGCCGCTAGAAAAGCTGGAAAAATAATGATTCGAGATTTTGGTGAAATTGAACATTTACAAATACAATCTAAAGGTTTAGGTGATTTTGTTAGTAATTGTGATTTAAGTGTAGAAAAAATATTAGTTGAAACTCTAAAATATTACTATCCTGATGCAGGATTTATCACTGAAGAAAGTGGTGAAATTAAAGGAAGCAAAGAAATTATTATAATTGACCCAATTGATGGAACTTCTAATTTTATTCACGGTATACCACACATTGCTATTGTAATAGCTAAATTAAATAAAGATGAAATATCTGATGGAATTATCTATAATCCAATTTTAAATGAATTTTTTTGGGCATCAAAGGGAAAGGGAGCGTGGTGTAATAACAAACGTATAAGAGTTTCCAAAAGACATGAATTATCAAACTGCTTAATAGGCACTGGTATTCCTTTTGGTAATAAAATTGATAATAATGATCTCAATAATATTCATTCAATATCAAAATTATCAAGTGGAATAAGAAGAATAGGAGCTGCATCATTAGATCTGGCTTATGTTGCATCAGGTAGGCTAGATGGATTTTGGGAAAAAGATCTTAACCTCTGGGATGTTTCATCTGGTGTTTTAATGGTTAAAGAAGCTGGTGGTATGATTTCAGAGATAGATGACAAAGAATGGACAATAAAATCTCGTAATATTTTAGCTTCAAACTTAATAATCCATGGTAAATTAAAAGAAATTCTATCTTTACATTAACAAGTTATTAGCTATAACCCCGAAATATGAAGAAAGAAATACATCCGGACTATCATGAAATTGAAGTTGTAATGACAGATGGATCAACATTTAAAACTAGATCAACTTGGGGCAAAAAATCTGATACTTTAAAGCTTGAAATTGATCCCAAGTCGCATCCGGCTTGGACAGGTGGAAAAGCAAATTTGAACGAATCTGAAGGTCAAGTTGCCAGATTTCAAAAAAGGTTTAAGGGACTAAAGATCGGCAAATAATTACGTAAAAAATTTATCAGCTTCATTCAATATTTTATTTTTTTTGGCTATTTCTTTCTTAGCTCGATTAATTTCATTTTCTAACTCATTTATATATTTTTTTAGATCTTCAATGCTGAAATCATCAAGATTCAACGTATTTATCGTTTTTTTCTTTTCTTCAATTTCTAAAAAATCAGTCATATGCAATTATTTTATATAATATTTAATAGAATATATTTATAAGGACTTTTTTTTAATTTAAAGGATTAAATATGAAATTACCTCTTATGCCAAAAGCAACTGCCATATGGTTAATAGAAAATACATCTCTTACATTTCAACAAATTTCTGAATTTTGTGGTCTCCATGAGCTTGAAGTTCAGGGGATTGCAGATGGGGAAGTGGCTATTGGGATGAGAGGTTACGATCCTATTGATAATAATCAATTGACAAAGGAAGAGATAAAAAGATGCGAAAATGACTCATCTGCTCATTTAGAGTTGATAAAATCCAAGGTTGTAGATTCTCTTCCCCCGAGAAAAAAAGATACAAAATATACTCCATTATCATTAAGACAAGAAAAGCCATATGCTATACTCTGGTTAATTAAAAGATATCCTACAGAATTAAGTAGTGCTCAAATAGCCAAACTAACTGGATCAACTAAAAATACAGTAGAGGCTATTAGAAACGGTACTTATCGAGAAGCAGTTCTTGAATCTAAAAGTCCAATGGATACTGGCTTGTGTACTTTTGCTGATTTAGAAAAAGCTCTTAATCGATCAAGAAGTAGAAAAGAAATTCAACCAGTTGAATAATCAATTTTTTTTAATATTAATTTCAAATAAAATATCATAAGTAAAAACCAAAAAATAATCATAAAAAATAAGAACAATTTAATTTCATATATTTTTATAATTCCAATTATTTCACCAGAATAATATGTGAGTGGACCTAAAAAAGTGCTTAAGGAAATTCCAATAATTTGATAATTTTTTAAAAAAATAAAAACTTCATAAAAAAGTGTTGCAAAACTTAACCAAAGAACAATCATCCAAATTGGTAAAAAACCTATTACAATATCAGAATTAAATTCATAAATTTTAAAATATACAATAATTGAATCAAAAAAATAACCAGGTAAAGAAATCAATAAAACTATTAAGAAAAATCTTTTGTGATCATTAACATTAAAAATATACACAATTATAAACACTAAACCGCAAAAAAAACCGCTCAAGGGTTCTTGATAAAATTTTTCACCAAAAACGCAAGCTAACCAAGTTATTTGATATCCTGATAAAATTAAAAATAATTTAATTTTACTCATTTAATAATTAAATAATGTGAAACATCTGTTGATTTACAAAGAAAACCTGTTTCACAATATGATAAATAATACTCCCACATTCTTTTAAATTTAATATTAAAGCCCATTTTTGATAAATCATTCCATGAAGATTGAAATTGATTATTCCACAAACTAAGAGTTTTAGCATACGATTTACCAAAACTTTTAATCTCAGCACATTTTAAGCCAACACTATTATTAATATTGATAAGTTGACTCTTAGTAGGAAGCATTCCGCCAGGAAAAATATATTGTTGAATGAAATCTGGTTGTTTTTGATAACCAAAGGCTCTATGCTCATCAATTGTAATAATTTGCAATGCAGCTTTTCCACTAAGAGATAAGGAGTTTTTTATTACATCAAAATATTTTTCCCAATATTTCTTTCCGACCGCTTCAAACATTTCTATTGAAGCTATATTTGTATATTTTTTTCTTATATCTCTATAATCTTTAAAACTTACATTTATTTTCTCATTTAATCCTTCCTTTTGAATTTTATTTGAAGCAAATTCAAATTGTTCTCTTGAAATAGTTATTGCATCTATCTTGCTTTTATATTCTTTTGCAGCAAAGACCGAAAAACCCCCCCAACCACAACCTATTTCAAGTAAAGCTGAATTTTCATTTAATGAAAGTGTATCTGCGACTTTTTTATATTTATTAATTTGTGCCTCATACAAATCTTCATGATTTTTTTCGAAAAAAGCTGAGGAGTATGTCATACTCTTATCTAGCCATTTATTGTAAAACTCATTACCTAAATCATAATGAAATTTTATATTTTTTTTACTTTGTTTTTTACTATTTTCCTTAAGATAATGATTCAATTTAGCATACACTGAATAAAGCCAATTCATTTTTAAATTATTTAAAAAATACTTTTCATTTTTAAACGCTAATAAGAGTAAATTTGTTAAATTTGAAGTTGTAAAATCACCATCAATATATGCTTCTGCAAAACCTACTGATCTCTTTTTTAATATTTTTGAGATGAATCTATAACTATTAATTTTAATATCTGCAGTATAGCTCTTAACATTTCCTTCAAATAATTTTTCATTTCCTGAGGGAAATTTTACATGAATTTTACCATAATAAATCTTAGAAATAAAATTTTCAGTTATTATTTCTATAGAATTTTGCAATTTGTCATTTATGAAATTCATTTAAAATACACCTTCTAAACTAATTGAGTCACTCGGTTTTTTATTTCTAGCATAATATTTTCCACCTTTGTAAAAAATTCGAAAAGCTTCAAATAAAATAGCTATAATAACTTTAAATCCTAGTAGAGGATTCAATAAAATAAACCTTAAAAGACCAAAAGAAGTTAAATTTACCAACCTACCAAATTGAGAAGCAATTAAAATTTTTTTCTTGTTTTGATTATATAAGTCAATAGTTACATTTATTTTATTTTTACTAATTTTATTTTTAAAATAATACATTCCGTTCATATTAATAAAAGGGGATACATAAAATTGCTTTGAACATTTATGACTTAAGTTAAATTCATTCATTTTAGACTCTCCGCTAAAAACATATGTATGTTGTTCATTTGAAGTATTTTTAACTTCATAAAATATTGCAATTAATTTTTCTTGATCAAAACAATATAATACTGAAAGAGGATTAAACACATATCCAAAAATTCTTGGGAAGCAAAGTATTTTTATATTTAAATCTTTATAGTTTATTCTATATTCTTTTAAATAATGTTTTATAAATTTCTTTATTGATCTATTATCTCTAAATCCATGATCTTTTTCAAAAAAAGAGAAAATATTAAAAGAATTTACTGAAAAAAAAGTGAAAGATTCATTTAATTTATTTAATTCATTTAGATCTATAAATAAACTAGGAACTTTATAGTTAAATTCATGAGTAAAGGGTGAAAATCTCTTATGAATGACTGTCGATAAAAATAATTTAGACTTCATTATTTACATTAAATTGTAATCTATTAATGAAGTTTTTATCTCGAGTCCAAGGTAAATTTAATCCCAACAATTTAGCAACAAGTGCTGAAGATTGTATACCATCTTCATGAAATCCATACCCAAAATAACTCCCACAAAAAAAGGTATTTTGCTTACCTTGAATTTTATATAGTTCTTTTTGAGCCTGTAAAGTACTTAAGTTAAAAATTGGGTGCTCAAATGTTGTTATATCTTTAATTGTACTTGGTTGAAAAGGTGGATTTATAGTAACGAAGTAATTTTTTTTTGTCTTAAGGTTTTGTAAATTGTTCATCCAATATGTTAATGTAAAGTCATTATTTTTTTTAGATTTCACAATAAAATTCCAACTAGACCAAATATTTTTCTTATTAGGCATTAGTTTTTGATCAGAATGAAGAATAGCAGTATTTTTTGAATATATAAATTTTGATAAAATATCCGTTTCTTCATGTGTTGCATCACTAATTAAGGCTAAAGCTTCATCGGCATGAGTAGCTAAAACAATTTTATCAAATTGATATTTTTTTTTATTCATATCAATAATCTCAATTTTTGAATTTTTTCTATAAATGTGAGTAATTGAAAAGTTAGTCGAACATTTGAAGAGGTTTAAATTTATAATTTTATCTATATAAGTTTTACTTCCTCCTAAAACATATTTCCATTGGGGTCTGTTTGATAAATTAAATAAGCCATGATTTTTAAAAAAATTTACAAATGACACAAATGGAAAGTTTTTCACATTATTATTATTGCTAGACCAAATTGATGAAATTAATGGATAAATATGAAATTTTCTTACATAATTAGAAAAATTATATGTATCTAAAAATTCACTAATTGTAATATTGTTTTGATTATTTTCTAAATCAAAACTGTTACATAATTTATATAATTTATATACTTCAAAAATCATTTTTATATATTTATAAGAAAAAACATTTTTAAAACTTGCAAATAAAGTTAGAAAATTTTTTCCACTATATTCGATTTTTGAAATTAAATTTGATACTGCAAATGACATATCTGAATTTTCATATTTTACATCCAATAAATTAAAAAATTTAATTAGATCAGGATAATTTTTATTATTAAACACAATAAAACCTGTGTCTATTGCAAGATTATTATCATCTTCAATAAATATCGTTCGTGTATGTCCACCAAGTCTAGATTTTTTTTCAAATAAATGAACATCAAACTTAGAAGATAAAAAATATGCTGCACTAACACCTGATATACCAGATCCTATAACAGCTATTTTCTCACTCACAACTTGAAGCTATATTAAATTTTACAATAAAAAAAATAAAAAATTACTTACTATGAGGGGGCATTTTCTTCTCAATAAACCAAACATGTTTCTTCAACACAGGATCATACTTTTTTAACCTAAGTTTATCTGAAACCTTCATGCCCTTTGTGGGTTTACGAACAATATATTTAGTTCCTGTTTTTGGATTCTCTTCAGGAATTAATTGTTTTAAAGCATATGATGTTTTTTTTGCCATTGGCGTCCTATATATTAAAATTTATCCAAATAAAACGTTATTTTAATAATCACTTAAAGTTTGTTTAATATAAGGATTATATATTCCCATTTTTTTTGAAATTTCAATTTGCTTATTTCTTTCTGTTAAATTTTTCATCTTAGCATTTGATAAATTGTCATAACAGTGAGGACAGGAAAGTCCTTTTTTAAATTTTTTTGATTTAAAATCTTTTATGCCAATTGGATAACGACAAGCATGACATAGCTCATAAGTTCCATCTTTTAATTCATTTTTAACTGATACCCTATTATCAAAAACAAAACATTCTCCAGTCCAGAGAGATTTATTTTTTGGTGTAGTTTCAAGATATTTTAAAATTCCTCCTTTTAACTGATTAACATCCATAAAGCCATTTTTTATCATATACGAAGAAGCTTTCTCACACCGAATACCGCCAGTACAAAACATTGCAATTTTTTTTTCCTTACAGTTATAAAGATTTTTTTTAATAAAATTTTTAAATGCAGAAAAACTTTTTGTTTTAGGATTAATTGATCTCTTAAAAGTACCAAGATTAAATTCAAAATCATTTCTAACATCAATTAAAATGGTTTCGTTATCTTTTATTAAATCATTCCAATCATGTACATTTATATATTTTCCAGTTATATTTTCCGGATCAACATATTTAGATTTTAATGTAACAATTTCTTTTTTTAATCTTACCTTAAGTCTAAAAAAGGGCATATATTTGTAATATGAATATGTAGGATTAAATTTCAAAAATTTTTTTCTTATAAAAAACGATTCCAACGATTTAATTGTAGGTTTTACACCTGCAGCTGTCCCGTTAATTCCTTCTTTAGCCACAATAATAGTACCTCTTATTTTATTAAATTTACAAAAATTTTTTAATTCGATTTGAAGTTTCTCTGGATTTGTAATTTTCTTAAATTGATAAAAAGTAATAATGGTAAAAACTAAATTATTCATTTATTCACTTAATATAATAACTAATGAATTTTTACTATGAAGAATGATCAAAATTTAAGTCTAGCTAAGAAGCTTCTAAAATCTTACTCTATTGAAACAACACCAAATGTATATAATAAATATGGAAAATTCTCTGACATAGTTAATAAAACAAATAGCATATACATAACCTATTTACCTGATGAAGAATCAATAAAAGTTATTGATTGTGCAAAAAAACTTAAAATTGAAGGATTTGATGTTATACCCCACTTGCCAGCCCGAACTATAAAAAATAATATAGAATTAGAAAATTATATTAAACAATTAGCAGAGGTTTGTGGTTGTTCTAAAATATTAATTGTTGGAGGAGGAGGCAATCAAAAAGGTGAAATATCTAGCACTATGGATGTTTTGGAAACTGATTTACTTTCAAAATATAATTTTACTGAAGTTGGTGTAGCTGGACATCCTGAAGGAAGTCCAGATATTAATAAAGATGAATTAAAGAATGCTATAATTCAAAAAAATAAATTTGCACAAAAAGCTGATTTTAAAATTTATTTAACAACTCAATTTTTCTTCCAAGCAAAATCCTTAATCGATTGGGAAGTTGAATTAAATAAGCTTAATAATAATTTAGAAATACATGCTGGTATTCCAGGTCCTGCTTCTATAAAAACATTATTTTTCTATGCTAAATCATGTGGAATAGGAAATTCACTTCGCTTTATTTCAAAACAAGCAATGAATATTACAAAATTAGCTAACTCAAAAACACCAGATAAGTTAATTTATGATTTAGCTTCATATAAAAATAAATTCACTAATTCAAAACTCAAAAAACTTCATTTTTATGCGTTTGGAGGTATAAAAAAAACTTCAGATTGGTTAAACTCTCTCCAAAAATCTGATATTATCTATAAAAATAACCAGTTTATTTCTAATATTTAAAATTAGAATTATAAACTTTTCCTTGTTTTTTTATTTTGTATATTGAAATAAATATTTATATCACCCAAAACATCATCTATAGAAATTCAAACAATTATTAAGGAAGCATATGTCTGATATTGAAATTGCACGTAAAGCTGTCAAAAAAAACATAAAAGAAATAGCAGCAAAAATAAACTTAAAAGAAGATGATCTAAGACCCTATGGTCATCACATTGCAAAAATTGATTTAGATTCTATAAATAAACTTCCTGATAGAAATTCTAAATTAATTTTAGTTACAGCAATTTCTCCTACTCCAGCAGGAGAAGGGAAAACTACAACTTCTGTCGGTTTACATGACGGTTTATGTAAAATTGGAAAAAATAGTATAGTCTGTTTAAGAGAACCAAGCTTAGGTCCGAGTTTTGGAATGAAAGGTGGTGCAGCTGGAGGAGGTTATGCCCAAGTAATTCCAATGGAACACATTAATCTTCATTTTACTGGTGATTTTCATGCAATTACTTCAGCCAACAATCTATTAGCATCCTTAATTGATAATCATATTTATTGGGGCAATAAATTACAAATTGATACAAGAAGAATTATATGGAAAAGATGTTTAGATTTAAACGATAGAGCATTAAGAGAAATCACTTCTAATCTGGGAGGGGTCTCAAATGGATATCCACGTGCAGATGGATTCAATATAACTGTTGCTTCAGAAGTTATGGCAATTTTTTGCCTAGCTAATGATTTAAATGATTTAGAAAGACGTATTGGTAATATAACTATAGCTTACACAAGAGACAGGAAACCAATATTTGCAAAAGATTTAAAAGCAGAAGGACCAATGACTGTTTTATTAAAGCAAGCTATAATGCCAAATTTAGTTCAAACGCTAGAAAATAATCCAGCAATAATTCATGGGGGGCCATTTGCTAACATAGCTCATGGTTGTAATAGTGTTATAGCTACAAAAACTAGCCTAAAATTAGCTGAATACGTAGTAACTGAAGCAGGATTTGGAGCAGATCTTGGAGCGGAAAAGTTTTTAAACATCAAATGCAGAAAATCAGATCTCAAGCCAAGTGCAGTTGTTATTGTTGCAACAATTCGAGCATTAAAAATGCATGGTGGTGTAGATAAAAAAAACTTAAAAGGTGAAAATGTAGAAGCTGTAATTAAAGGAGTTGCTAATTTAAAAAGACATATTGAAAATATTCATAAATTTGGATTACCAGTAGTGGTTGCTGTTAATCATTTTATTGATGATACTCAAAAAGAAATCGAAGCTCTAAAAAAAGAATGTTCAAATTTAGATGTTGAAATAATAACATGTGAACATTGGGCTAAAGGTGGTGAAGGAGCTACTGAACTTGCAAAAAAAGTTGTTGCGCTTACTGATAAAACAAATAATTTTAAGCTTTTATATAATGATAATGATTCACTTTTAGATAAAATAAAAAAAATCACATCAGAAATTTATAGATCTAATGAAGTGATTGTAGATAAAAAAATAAGAGATCAAATTAAGCAATTTGAAAATCTAGGTTATGGAAATTTTCCAATATGTGTAGCAAAAACACAGTATAGTTTTTCAACAGATCCTTCAAAAATAGGAGCTCCTAAAAATCATGCAATACCCATTAGGGAAGTTAGACTTTCGAGTGGGGCTGAATTTATAGTTGTCATATGTGGAGAAATAATGACTATGCCTGGTCTACCAAGCGTTCCTGCAGCCAATTCAATAAAGATAGATTCAAAAGGACAAATTGAAGGTCTATTTTAAAACTGTTATAGACAATACCTTCAATAGTTATGAAAAGACCAAAAAAATATTCAATATTTTCATTAGTTAAAAATTCTTTTTCCTATCATGAAAATTGGCAACCCACATGGCGAGCTCCAGAGCCTAAAAAAAAATATGATGCAATCATTATTGGTGGTGGAGGACATGGATTAACAACTGCCTATTATCTAGCAAAAAACCATGGAATTACAAATATAGCTGTTATAGAAAAAGGTTGGATTGGTGGAGGAAACACAGGGAGAAATACAACAATTATTAGATCTAATTATCTTTGGGATCAAAGTGCAGCGTTATATGAACATGCTTTAAAACTTTGGGAGGGAATGTCTCAAGAAATAAATTTCAATGTAATGTTTTCTCAACGTGGTGTGATGAATGTTGCTCATACTCTACATGATGTCCGCGAATTAAAAAGAAGGTGGCATGCTAATCGACTTAACGATATTGATTGTGAATGGTTAAATACAAATGAAGTTAAAAAATTTTGTCCTGTTATTAATACTTCACCAAACATTAGGTATCCAGTTTTAGGAGCAACATTACAAAGAAGAGCTGGAACTGCTAGACATGATGCAGTTGCATGGGGATATGCTAGAGGAGCTGATGCTATGGGTGTAGATATAATCCAAAATTGTGAAGTAACTGATATTAATGTAAGCAATGGAAAAGTAACTGGAATTGAAACAACTAAAGGAGCTATTCAATCAAATAAAATAGGAGTCGTAGCTGCTGGTCATTCAAGTGTAATTGCTAATATGGTAAATATTAGATTACCTTTAGAAAGCAGACCTCTACAAGCCTTAGTATCGGAACCAGTCAAACCTATTATTGATACTGTTGTAATGTCCAATACAATCCATGCTTACGTTTCTCAATCTGATAAAGGTGAGCTAGTAATTGGAGCTGGAACTGATGGGTATTGTTCTTATACTCAACGAGGAGGTTTCAATATTGTTGAAGATACAATTTCAGCAGTTGTAGAATTATTTCCACTTTTCTCAAGAATGAAAATGTTAAGACATTGGGGAGGTATTGTTGATATATGTCCTGATGCAAGTCCGATAGTTAGCAAAACACATATTAACGGACTTTATTTTAATTGTGGTTGGGGTACTGGTGGCTTTAAAGCAACACCAGGATCTGGATGGGTTTTTGCTCATACTATTGCTAATGATGAACCCCATGAACTAAATGCACCATTTACAATTAATCGTTTCTCAAGTGGCGAATTAGTGGATGAACATGGTGCTGCAGCGGTAGCACATTAATTTGTTATGTTTTTAATTAATTGTCCTTACTGTGGAGAGAGAGAGCAGGTTGAATTTAATTGTGGTGGAGAAGCTCATATAGTACGTCCGAAAAACCCACCTGACTTAAGCGACGATCAATGGGCTGATTATCTTTTTATGCGTAAAAATATCAAAGGAGTTCAATTTGAAAGATGGAATCACTCAAACGGATGTCGAAGATGGTTCAATGTTGTTCGTAACACAGCAACTGATGAAATTTTAAAAATTTATAATATGGGAGAAACTGCACCAAATATAAATGGTGATGATCCCAAAACTCCTTCAGGTGAACCAAATATTGGATCTGGAAATATTTCATCTACTTTTGAAAAAAAATGACAATGCAAAAAAAAATTTCATTTTCATTTGATAGTAAAAAATACTATGGAATTGAAGGAGATACTTTAGCGAGTGCATTAATAAGAAATAATGTTTTTTTAGTTGGAAGAAGTTTTAAATACCATCGACCAAGAGGAATTATCAGTGCTGGACCTGAAGAACCAAATGCAATTGTTCAACTAGAATCAGGTAATATTACTGAACCAAATGTAAGAGCAACGGAAATTGAACTGTATGAAGGATTAAGTGCTACTTCACAAAATAATTGGCCAAGTGTTAATTTTGATTTTGGATCTATAAATGATTTGTTCTCTCCTTTCTTTCCAGCTGGTTTTTATTACAAAACCTTTATGTGGCCTCCAACATTTTGGAAAAAATATGAATTCTTTATTAGACATGCTGCTGGTTTAGGTAAGTCACCTGAATTAGATGATCCTGACAAATATGAACATGTTCACTATCATTGTGATGTACTAGTTGTAGGTGGAGGAAGCGCTGGGATAATTGCAGCACAACTTGCTATGAAAGCAAACCTTAAAGTTTTGTTAGTGGAACAGAATAAAACATTTCATTTAGATTACTTACCTTCTAATTATGAAAAAGAAGATTTTTCAAATGAAATGATTGAATTATATGAGCAGTATAAAATAAATAATGAAAATGTTACTACCAAAAAATTACAAGGTAATTCTAAAATTTTATTAGATACAACTGTATTTGCATATATGCACTCAAATTATATTCTTGCATGTCAAAAACTAAAAAGTAAAAATTTAAGACAAAGAATATGGAAAATTAGAGCAAAAAAAGTAGTTTTAGCGACTGGTGCAATTGAGCGTTTTTTAACTTTTAATAACAACGATAGACCAGGTATCATGTTAGCCGCAAGTGCATATAAGTTTGAAGAAATATATAAAGTTAAAACTGGTAAAAAAATTGTAGTATTTACTAACAATGATAGTGCCTACCATGCAGCATTTAAGTTTTGGAGCAGTGATAATGGTGAAAAAAATAAAGATAAAAACCGATTAGTTGCTATTGTTGATGTTAGAAAAAATTCAGATTCTTTCATTGTAAAAGAAGCTAAGCGTTTAGGTATTAAAATATATTTTAATCATGCAGTGACTAATACTTTTGGAAGAAAAAAAATCAATTCAGTTATAATTAATGAACTTGATGAAAAAATAGAAAAAATTATTGGTAAGTCAATAAAATTATCTTGTGATTTACTTTGTGTATCTGGAGGCTGGACTCCAACAGTTCATTTATTTTCTCAATCAAAAGGCAAATTAATTTTTAGAAAATCAGATTCTACTTTTATACCTTATAAATCATTTCAAAATGAAATATCTATTGGAGCTTGTAATGGCACTTTTGATAAAGAAGAGATTTTTGAAGAAACTTATAATAAAATGAAAATACTAATTGAGGAATTTGGGAAGGAAATAATAGATAAGGAAAAATATCTTAATAATAAAGAAGATTTTTTTCCTTCATCGAATAGTAAAGGCGTAACTTATAAAACTTTTAGTTATTCTTTTAATTTAAATAATATGAAAAATATTTGGATTGTACCTTCAAATAAAAATTTTGGTAAAACTAAAATGTTTGTAGATTTTCAAAACGATGTAACGGCAAAGGATATTAAATTAGCTTTAAAAGAAGGTTACAAATCGATTGAGCATGTAAAAAGATATACAACTACTGGAATGGCAACTGATCAAGGAAAAACAAGCAATATTAATGCTTTAGGAATTATTTCTCAATTTTCAAATAAACAGATTCATAAACTTGGAACAACAACCTACAGATTACCATATACTCCAGTGACTTTTGGTGCATTAGCAGGAAGGCATGTAAAAGAATTTTTTGATCTAGAGAGAACTACCCCGATACATCAATGGCATATTGAAAATAATGCAAGATTTGAAGATGTAGGGCAATGGAAAAGAGCTTGGTATTATCCTAAAGAAGGTGAAGATATGCATCAAGCAGTCAATAGAGAAGTTAAAGCAACTAGAGAAGGTATTGGTATACTAGATGCCTCAACTTTAGGTAAGATAGATATTAAAGGGAGAGATTCTAGCGATTTTTTAAATCGTGTTTATACAAATGCATGGTCAAAACTTGAAATAGGAAAATGTCGTTATGGCTTGATGTTAGGTGATGATGGGATGGTAATTGATGATGGAGTAACTAGTAGAATTGATGAAAATCATTACGTTATGACTACAACCACAGGTAATGCTGCTAGTGTAATGAGTAAATTAGAAGATTGGTTACAAACAGAATGGCCAGAGCTTAAAGTTTTTTTAACTTCTGTTACTGAACAATTTGCTACAATTAGTGTTAATGGTCCTTTTGCAACAGATTTAATGAAGAAATTGTTCGTGGACTATGATTTTTCTTCGGAAAATTTTCCTCACATGAGTTTGAAAAATATTAAATTAAATTCTGTAATTTGTCGTGTAATGCGAATTAGTTTTACAGGCGAAAAATGTTACGAAATCAATGTTCCATCTAGTTATGCTAAATCCTTGTGGTCTAAATGCTTTGAGCTAGGAAAGGAATTTAATATAACTCCTTATGGAACAGAAGCAATGCATGTGCTGAGGGCAGAAAAAGGGTTTGTAATTGTTGGTCAAGAAACAGATGGCTCTGTAACTCCAATTGATTTAGACATGAGTTGGATTGTAAGTAAGAAAAAATATGATTTTATTGGTAAAAGAGCTCTCAATAGAAGTGATACGATTAGAGAAGATCGAAAACAATTAGTTGGAATTTTAACTAAAGATCCAAACTTAGTTTTAGAAGAAGGTGCGCAACTAGTAGAAAATATTTCTAAAACTCCTATGGCAATGATTGGTCATGTTACTTCAAGTTACTATTCACCTAATTTAGGGAGATCTATTGCACTAGCCCTTGTAAAAGAAGGATTAAATAAAAAAGGACAAACAATTTATGCTCCTTTGCCTAATAAAAATATCGAAGTTCAAATAAGTAATCCCGTATTTATTGATCCTTTAAACGAAAGACTCCGTGCATGAATTTACTAAGAGAAAACACTATAAAATCATTAAAAAATAATAAGATTGAGAATCATTTAGGCATAAAAATTCAAGAAATTTGTTTCATTAATAAAATTAATTTAAGAATTAATCCAGAAAATCTAGAATATATGAAAGCTTGTAGTAAAATTCTTAATACCATATTGCCAACTAAGCCAAATACTTTTGTAAAAAATGGAAATTTAAAAATAATATGGTTGAGTCCAGATGAATGGTTAATAACTAATGATATTGATAATGATAATTTATTTGCAAAACTTAGGAATGAAGTTGGAGATTTAGAAGCAAGTGTAACTGATATATCTGAAAATAGGACTATAGTTCGTATTTCTGGAGAAAAAATTTATAAACTGTTATCTAAATTTTTAGTTTTAGATTTAGAAAAAAATTTACCAACTAAATCAACATGTGCACAAACATTATTTGTAAAAGTTCCAATTTTATTATTAAGAAATCACAGTGACAATCAACTTCCAGAAGTTGATTTGTTTTTAATTAAATCCCATGCAAATTATGTCTATAATTTAATAGTAGACGGAACGGAAAATCTTGATTTCTAGGTTATTTTTTTTATTTTTTTTATTTTTTTTTAATAATAATCTTTTTTCTGCAGAATTAATCAGCGGTCATGCAAAAATTATAGATGGCGATACAGTTCATATTGGAAAATATAAAGTTAGATTATACGGGATTGATGCTCCTGAGCTTAATCAAAAGTGTTTTTTTAAAAAAAATATATGGAGATGTGGCGAGGAATCTAAAAAATTTTTAATAAATTTAATTGATAATAATGAAATTTATTGTAAAATTATTGATAAAGATCGTTATAAAAGACATATAGGTATATGCTTTAAAAACAAAATCAATTTGAATAAAAAAATCGTGCAAGAAGGTTGGGCAATTGCTTATAGATATTATTCTAAAGATTTCATAAATGATGAAGAAATTGCAAAAATTAATAAACTCGGTATTTGGAAAGGGAAATTTGAAGAGCCTTACTTATTTCGAAAAAAAAACAAATAACTAACTCAATGATGAGTGACATCTTTTAATTTTTCAACCTCTTGATTTAGAGTTTCTATTTTACTTCTCAAATCATTTATTTGATTTAAAAGTGTTTTTTCATTTAAAAAACTATTTTTTAAATCTTTTTTCAATTTATCATTTTCATTTAGGAGAACTAAAACATTCTCCTTATTTTTTGAAAGTTTTAATTCTAAATTTTTTAATTGATCATTTAAATCTTGAATAATTTTTATATTTTTATTATTATTTTTTTTTAAATTAGTAAAATTATCTTGAAGAGAATTAAAATCTTCTATTTGAATTAAATCATCATTCTCTATTGCTTTTATATTTAATTCTTCATATTCTTTTTGGAGAATTTTTAATTGATTTTTTTTCAATTCATAATCTTTGGTAATTTTTTGTAAATTGATTTTTAAATTATTCAATTGACTATCACGAAATTTAATTTTTTGATCTTTTTGAAAAATAATCGTTCTTAATTCTTCAACAGTACTAGCAAGACTAGAAATATTTTCATTATTATCAGGTAAAATTTTCTCTTCTGGTAATAATTCCTCCTTTGTAAAATTAATTGATGGAAGAACTAAATAGAATAAAATGATCAAAATTATTGTAATTATTAAAATATTAAAATTACGTTTTTTTTTCCTTGCTCTTGTGCCAACAAATCCGCTCATTCTTACCGTTTATTTACTTATCTAACTATGTTCAAGAATTATTTATCTTTTTTATAAAATTTAAATCCACTCAGGATCAAGTGAATAGGTTTTTGCACGAATAAACTTTGTGATCTCTTTTAAGTCACCAATTTTTTCAAATTGAGAAAATGGAATAATAGATCCTATGTGTAAATTAATTGTATCTCCAATTTTTCTTGTCAGTTCATACATCAACAAAGAATAACGAAATGTTTGTCCCATTTTATTCGCTATATGATATAAATGACTATTCTGACCTTCAAAATACATAGGTAAAACTGGGCTTTTAGTTTTAACTATTAATTTTGATACAAATTGCTTCCAATTACCGTCGTGTGCTTTTGATTTAATTTTTAGTTTTTCTTTAGTCGCAATTTGACCCGCTGGAAATATCACTAGAACTCCTTCATTTATTAAAACTTCATTAGCCTCTTTTCTTGCTTTTATATTTTCAATTATGGATTCTTTTGATTGTGAAAAATTAATTGGAATAATTTTATCTTTAACTGCTTCTGCTTGTCTTAAAACTTTATGAGTAATAATTTTATAATCTTGCCTTACACTTGAAATTAATGAACATATAGAAACACCGTCAGCAACTCCAAATGCATGATTAGCTACAACAATTAAACGTCCCTGTTTTGGTATTTTAGCATTATTATGATAGAAAGGATTTAACTTTAGTTCTAACTTTTTTACAGCATCATGCCAAAAATTTTCTGGTGGATTTTTTTCTTTCAAATATTGATCATACAATTTTTTTAATCTTATTTTACCTGTGCACAGCTCGATAAATTGAATAAAGTATTGACTAAATTTATTTACTTCAGATGTAGCAAAAGTAAATACTATCTTATCTTTTTGTATTTTGTTCATTTTTTTTATTTAATATTATAAAGTGACAATAATTTTAACATTTAATTTTTTGATAACTCAATAAACAGTTATTCTATTTAATATGCAATCTATGTTTATTAGAACTTTAATATCCTACAAAAAGCATAATTTATGGAACATAGATATTTTATTAAATATTTTCCCTCTAAATTAATATTTAGATCATTTAGGAGGTTTCGAACCCCTTTACATATTTGCATAATTTGGACCACCGGAACCTTCAGGTGTTACCCATGTAATATTCTGAGAAGGCTCTTTAATATCACATGTTTTGCAATGAATACAATTCTGCGCATTAATAACAAACTTTTTATTATCAGTATTTGAATCATCTATTTCATAAACACCTGCTGGGCAATATCTTTGAGCAGGTTCATCATATTCACTAAGCGTATATTCTAGAGGTAGAGCTGGATCTTTAAGCTTCAAATGAACTGGTTGATCCGCTTCATGATTAGTTCCTGTCAAGGATACAGAACTAGTTTTATCAAAAGTTAATTTTCCATCATATTTTGGATATTCAATTTTGTTTGCTTGATTTTTTGATACTAATCTTTCATGATCAGCATGAATATGTTTTAAAGTAAAAGGCAAATTCCCTCTAAACAAAATCTGATCGATACCTGTAAATATTATTGCTGGAATAAGGCCCCAATTAAAACTTGGTTTAACATTTCTTGCTTTATATAATTCATTATAAAGCCATGAATTATTAAATTTTTCTTCATAAGCAGATAAAGATTTATTATTTAATAAATAATCAATTATAGTTTCGGCTGCTAATATTCCACTTTTCATAGCTGTATGTGATCCTTTAATTTTTGGCATATTCAAAGTACCTGCATCACAACCTATTAATAGAGCTCCTGGCATATACATCTTTGGAAGGCTTTGAAGTCCACCTTCTATTAAGGCTCTTGCTCCATATGCGATTCTCTTCCCATTTACTAAATATTTCTTTATAGTTGGATGAGTTTTAAACCTTTGAAATTCGTCGTATGGAGATAAATAGGGATTTTTATAGTCAAGACCTATAACATAACCAATGAATACTTGATTGTTTTCTGCATGGTAACAAAAACTTCCTCCATAAGTTGAATTATCTAAAGGCCATCCAGCTGAATGCATAATTAAACCTTCACTATGTTGCTCTTCAGGAATTTCCCAAATTTCTTTGAAACCAATTCCATATTGTTGGGGTGATTTATTATTATTTAAATTATATTTTTTTATCACTTCTTTGCCAAGATGACCTCTGCAACCTTCAGCAAACACAGTAACTTTAGCAAAAATATTTAATCCTGGTTCAAAGCCAGATTTATGATTACCTTCTTTATCAATACCCATATCTCCTGTTTGAACACCTATAACTTCGTCACTATCAGAATATAAAATCTTAGATGCTGCAAAGCCCGGAAATACTTCAACACCTAACTCCTCTGCCTGTTGAGCCAACCATCTGCATAAATTTGCTAAACTTATAATATAATTATTATGATTTTTTTGAACATTAGGTAATAACCACGTTGGCCAACTAAATGAACCTTTTTTTGTTAAAAATAAAAATTTTTCTTTTTTTACTTTTGTTTTAATTGGAGCACCTTTCTCTTTCCAATTAGGAATTAATTCATCTAATGCTTTAGTTTCAAATACATTTCCACTAATTATATGAGCCCCAACCTCTGATCCTTTTTCTAAAATACAAATATTAATTTGAGGATTTAATTGTTTTAATTTTATTGATGTAGTGAGTCCAGCTGGTCCCGCACCCACTATAACTACATCATACTCCATTGATTCACGTTCATTACTCATTAGCAAATACTCACAATTTAAATACTTAATAGATATTCAATATTAATAAATATATTATTTTTCAATTGTATTAAGTTTATCTAATTCAGCTGATAAAGCTGGAAGTGCTTCAAATAAATCAGCATTTAAACCATAATCAGCAATATTAAATATAGGTGCTTCCTCATCTTTATTAATTGCAACTATAATTTTACTTTCTTTCATACCTGCCAAATGTTGTATAGCGCCAGAAATACCAACTGCTATATATAAATCTGGTACTACAACTTTTCCTGTTTGACCAACCTGATAATCATTACTTACATAGCCTGCGTCCACTGCTGCTCTTGAAGCACCAACTGCAGCATTTAATTTATCTGCAATTTCATTAATGAGCTTAAAATTTTCAGCACTTTGCAACCCTCTACCTCCAGATACAACTACACGAGCTGTTCCTAACTCTGGTCTCTCAGAGCTAGATTCTTCTCTTTCAATAAATTCTACAGATGTATCTTCTTCTGTAAAGTCTATTGTTTCAATTAAACCTGATCCTCCTTCTTTTGGAATTGGGTCAAAAGAAGTTGGCCTTATTGTGATAACTTTTATTTTATCATTTGATTTAACAGTAGCTAGAGCATTTCCTGCGTAAATAGGTCTTACAAAGGTATCCTCACTATTGATTTTAATTACATCACTAATTTGCGCTACATCTAATTTAACTGATATTCTAGGAAGAATATTTTTTCCAAAAGTACTTGCTGGACCAATTATATGGGAATAGTTTTTAGCTATTGACAAAACTATTTTGCTAAAATTTTCTGCAAGTGGGTTTTTAAATTTTTCATTATTTACAACTAGAACTTTACTAACACCTACACAATTTGATAATTGTTTTGAAACTTCATCACACTTATATCCAATTAAAATAACATCGATGTTGTCATCAATTTTAGAAGCAGCAGATATTACCTGTCTTGTTGCAACTTTAATTTCATTATTGTTATGTTCAGCAATAACTAAAATACTCATATAACTTTTGCCTCATGTTTTAATTTTTGAACAAGTTCAGCAATGTCAGAAACCATAACACCTTTTTGTCTAGCAGGAGGCTCTTCAACTTTTATTTGTTCAATTCTAGGCTTAACATCGATACCAATATCTTCTATTGATTTTAAATCTAAAGGCTTTTTCTTTGCTTTCATAATGTTTGGAAGTGAAGCATATCTTGGCTCATTCAATCTTAAATCACATGATGCTACAAAAGGCATATTAACTTTAATTTTTTCTAAACCTTCATCAATCTCTCTTGTTATCAAAGCTTTTTGATCATTAATTTCAATTTTGGAGGCAAATGTTGCCTGAGGCCATTCAAGTAATGCGCTAGTCATTTGAGGTGTTTGGTTTGAATCATCATCAATCGCCTGTTTACCCATCAATATAATTCCGGGCTTTTCTTCTTCAGCTATTTTTGCAATAATTTTAGAAACAGCTAGAGGTTCAATTTCATGATCAACTTGTACCAAAATTCCTCTATCAGCTCCCATTGCTAAAGCAGTTCGAATTGTTTCTTGAGATTTTTCCCCTCCAATTGAAAGAATTACTACTTCATCAGCTTTCCCTGATTCTTTAATTCTTAAGGCTTCCTCTACAGCATTTTCATCAGGTGGATTCATTGACATTTTTACATTATCCTTTTCTACACCTGTGCCATCTGATTTAACTCTGACTTGAACATTATAATCTATTACCCTTTTTACTGTTACTAATATTTTCATATATTAAGCCCTAATTTTTTTATTAGATGGGTCATAAGGACTATCCTCTATTACAACAACTTTATGTTTTTTATCTAATATATCCATTTCCAATTCTGTTCCTACTTTAGATAATTCTGGAGCAACCATACCAATTGCTAAAGATTTTTTCACTCTAAAACCATAGTTACCTCCTGTCGCACGTCCAACAACATTTCCATCTTTATAAATAGCATTATTACCTAGAGGATCTGCATCCTTCACATCAAATACCTCTAAAGTAACCATTTTATTTTGAAACCCTTCCTGCTGCCATTTAACTAATGCATCTCTGCCAATAAAATTACCCTTATTTAGATGAACAAAACGATCTAGGCCAGATTCAAAAGCTGAATATTCTATAGACATTTCAGTTCCAACTAATTTATAAGTTTTTTCAATACGTAAACTATCCATAGCTCTAATTCCAAATGGCTTAAGACCAAATTCTTCACCTACTTCAAATAGTTTATCAAATATATGATTTTGATATTCAATTGGATGGTGTAATTCCCAGCCTAATTCACCTACAAAATTCATTCGCATCGCTAGTGTAGGGGCTAATCCAATATCAATTTGTTTACAAGATAGCCAAGGAAAAGTTTCATTTGAAAAATCTGTTTTTGATATTTTACTTAATAAATTTCTAGATTTTGGACCTGCAACAACTAAAACACCGATACTATTTGTCAGATTTTCAAAAAAAACAGACCTATCTTTTGGAATCCATTTGTCAATCCAATCATGATCAAGGCGCTGAAAGGCTCCTGCTGAAACTAAATAATAAGAATCATCTTTTTCTTTTGCTATTGTAAATTCAGAGTGCACACCTCCTCTTTTATTTAAAGCATGACACAAATTTACTCTTCCTTGCTTTACTGGTAATTTATTAGCAACTAAATTATCTAAAAAATCTTTTGCCCCTGGTCCCGATATTCTACATTTTGCAAAAGCCGTCATATCTAAAACTCCAACATTTTTCTCAACATTTAAGCACTCATTACCAACATGTTTAAACCATTTTGATCTTCTAAAAGACCAATCATCAGCTTGTTCAATTTCCTTAGGAGCAAACCAGTTAGCTCTTTCCCATCCAAATTTTTGCCCAAAAACAGCACCTAAATTTTTTAAGCGATCATAACAGGGTGCTTGTCTTAAAGGCCTTGCAGCTTCCCTTTCTTCATCTGGATAGTGAATAGTAAAAACATTTGCATATGCTTCCTCATTTTTTTCTATTAAATATGATTTAGTAGCATAATCTCCAAATCGCCTTGGATCTACACCTAACATATCGATTGTTGGTTCTCCATCAACTATCCATTCCCCTAATTGCCACCCAGCACCACCAGCTGCTGTAATTCCAAAACTGTGACCTTCATTAATCCAAAAATTTTTTAAACCCCATGCCGGACCTACTATTGGACTTCCATCAGGCGTGTAACAAATTGCGCCATTATAAACTTTTTTTACCCCAACCTCTCCAAAGATAGGAACTCTGTGTATAGCTGATTCAATATGAGATTCAATTCTCTCTATATCTTCTTGAAATAGTTCAAATTCTGATTCTTGATTAGGTCCATCAATGTAACATGCTGGAGCGCCTTTTTCATAAGGACCAAGTATTAATCCCCCTCTTTCCTCTCGCATATACCAAGAACTATCAGAGTCACGCAGAACTCCCATTTCAGTTAATCCTTTTTCCTTTCTTTTTTGAATTTCAGGATGAGGTTCAGTAACTATATATTGATGTTCAACGGGAATCACAGGTATATCAAGTCCTACCATTTTTCCTGTTTGTCTTGCAAAATTACCAGTGCAAGAAATTACATGATCACATTCAATGTTTCCTTTATCAGTTTCTACAACCCATGTATCATTTTCCAACTGAATTATTCCAATTACATTTGTATTTCTATAAATTTCTGCGCCTTTATCCCTTGCTCCTTTTGCTAATGCTTGAGTAAGATCTGCTGGTTGAATATAACCATCTTCAGGATGTTGAATTGCTCCAATTATTCCATCAATATTACATAAAGGCCAAATTTCTTTAACTTGAGCAGGAGTTAAAAATTTTACATCAACACCAATTGTTTTGGCAACAGCTGCATATTGGTAGTATTCATCCATTCTATCTTGAGTTGTTGCTAGACGAATATTACTTACAACACTAAAACCAACTTCTTGGCCTGTTTCTTCTTCTAAAGTCTTATAAAAATTAACAGCATATTTATGAAGCTGCCCAACTGAGTAACTCATATTAAACAAAGGTAATAAACCAGCTGCATGCCAAGTAGAACCAGAAGTCAATTCTTTACGCTCAAGCAGAACTACATCATTCCATCCTTTTTTTGCCAAGTGATAAAGTGTACTTACTCCAACAACTCCTCCACCTATTACAACTGCTTTTGCTTTAGACTTCATATCAATCCTATAAAAAATACTGTACTTCCTTAACCATATTAAATAGAGTGGGTCAATCATGCGTTATAATTTGACTCACTTTTTTGTGCTTATTTTTTTCTTAATTTCTAGTCCAATTTCTTCTTCTGAAATGACTTTGAATGAGCTTTTTTTTGATAATTCAAAACCATATCATTTAAAAATACTAGACGCATTACCTGAGACAGCTATAATTCAAATAGGGCCAGATGATGCTAAAAATACAGTAATTGAATTTATGGATTATTTTTGCGGTTATTGCAAAAAAATTCATTCTGAATTGATTGGACTTGCAAATAATAGAAACGATACACGTGTTATTTTTTTACAACACCCTATTCTCAGTGAAAGCTCAACTGTAGTTGCTTATATGGTTATTGCAGCAAACATGCAAAATAAAGGATTTGAACTACATAATGAGTTATTTTCAATTGATGGTAGTTTGAATCAAAAAAAATTAGATGAAATTTTAGATAAATTAGAAATAAACAAAGTAAAATTAAGAATTGATATTGGTAAAGAAGAAGTAAAAAACACAGTCAGCCTTTCTTCTTTTTTAGCTAATGGTGCTGGTGCAAGAGGCACACCCACATTGTTTATTAATGAAGAGTTTGTTGGTGGTTACATTCCAATAAATAGGCTGGAGCAATTATTAAATTAAAAAAGCTCCTAATTTATTAGGAGCCCTTTTAGTAATTCAAAAACTATTCTGTAGCTTTTGATGCCTCTCTTGTATTTGCATTGTATGATTCAGTAAAAGGTATGGAAACCACTTCTGCATCTACTGGCACACCAGGAGCATCAGAGTATTCATCAGGTAAATGAACTTTAAATTTTTGACCTACAGTTCCAATCGGAAAACCATTTTTACTAAGTGAACCATCAAAAGGCACGTAACCCATTGCAATGTTTCTTTTTTGCTCTGGGTGATACCAAGGAGAAGTAATATAACCGCAAGGATCACCTCCATCTTTAGGAGATACTAACCAAAAATCTGGAGCATACTCTTCAATTGGTTTGCCGCCAAGCGTCATACCTACTAACTGAAGTTTATAGGGTTTTTGACCAGCAACTAAATCAGCTTTCATTTTTTCTAAAACTGCTTTACCAACATAATCAGCTTTTTTACTCCACTCACCTAATCCTGAAAGAGAAACTTGATACCCTAAATTACACTGAAATGGATTATGTTGATTGTCCATATCCTGCCCCCACGATAAAATTCCCGCTTGAATACGTCTATGATGTGCAGGTGCTATTACCATTAGATTGTGTTTTTTCCCTGCATCTAATACTGCATTCCACATATCATCAGCATATAGAGTAGCATCATATAAATATATTTCGAAACCTGCTGCTCCTGAGAATCCAGTTTGAGAAATTACACATTTGCGTCCTCCAACATTGGCTTCTGCTAGACCATAAAATGGCATCTTATCAACATCAACTTGATCACCTATCAAATCTTTCATTAATGCATGTGCTTTAGGTCCTTGTATTTGAACTGGACACACATCTATCTCATCAATCTCAACATCAAATTTTTTATCGTGATTAACTCCTTGAAGATATAAACCTATATCAGAGTCAGAAAGAGAAAACCAAAATTCATCTTGAGCGACTCTTAAAAGAATTGGATCATTTAATACACCACCCATACTATTACAAAGAATAACATATCTTGCAGCTCTAACAGAACCATCTGATTTCATAGCTGGGATTCTTGTTGCATCACGAGTAATTACATAATCTACAAAAGCTTCTGCGTCAGGTCCTTTAACTTGTATTTGTCTTTCAACAGCAACATTCCACATAGTTACGTGATTTTTAATTGCTTCATATTCAACCATAGCGCCACCATCTTCTGGTTTTACATAACCTCTTGGATGATAAACTCGATTGTAAACAGTTGCTCTCCAACAACCTGCTTTCATTGATAAATGCCAGTAAGGAGACTTTCTTACTCGCGTAGATATCAGCATTTTGACAGGTGTAGGTCCGCTCTGTCTTAAATTATATGGAACCTTTCTATCTGATTGGTCCACTGTTGTTACATGTTTAATCATGTCTGACTCCTTAAAAAATATATTTAGTTGCGGTATCTAAACTTCTTTTCTTACGCAATCATAAAATTAATGATTGTTTAAAAAACCTGGGGAGCTTGTTCAAGAAAAAACCTAATTTTAGCCTTAGTGCTGACATTTTATGTAATAAAATAAAGATGTGAAAATTAAATTAACTATTATTTTAAGTCTTATAGTTTTAGCAGGTTGCTCAGCTAGTTATGAAGAACTAAAAAAAACCCAGATAAAAAAACCTCAAAACCTCAGTGAATATTTAGTAAAAGAATATAAAAATAAAGCTGAATATGAAGCTTTAAAAATGCACGACTGGAATTCTGCTAAATTATACTCAGAAAAGGCTTTGTTAGCACTCAAAGGAAAAGAAGTATTGCCAGAAAATGTAACTTACTGGGATTTGCCAGAAGAGAAAGTTAATGAAATAAATCGAGCACATAAAAATCTTATGGCAGTTTATTCAGAATCAAAAATATCAGATCCGCACAATCTTGCTATTGCTATAAGTTCTCTAGATTGCTGGTCAGAGCAACAAGAAGAAAATTGGCAAACATGGGATATAAACAAATGCAAAAATGATTTTTTAAAATCATTGCATATAATTTATGAAAAAATAACTTTAAATGAAAATAGTAAAAAAAATCTTAATTCAAATCTACCAATAATAGAAGATAACAATAAAAGTATTGCATTAGTAACAAAAAATAAAAAAAAAGAAATAATGCAAATAATTTACTTTGATTTTGATGAAGCTGTATTAAGTAATGTTAGTATAAATACGCTAAAAAATTTCATAATAAAACACCACACTGAAATTACAAAATATATAATCGTTGGTCATACGGATACTAAAGGAACTAAAGAATACAATAATAAATTATCCTTAAAGAGAGCAATTACCATAAAGAATAATTTAATTAACCAAGGTATTAATGATAAAAACATAACTTTGTTAGGAAAAGGAGAGGAATTACTTGCAGTTCCAACACCAGACGAAGTAGCTCATCCAGCAAATAGAAGGGCTGAAATTAAGATTTCAAATTAACTTTAGTTAGATGCATTTCTAGTGTATGAGGCTGAATAAATTAATTATTCACTCATGTATTCTAAAACAACAAAAAAAATTAATATTACTGTAAACCCTTATTTTCTTGAAGATCAATCAGAACCTGAAGATCAACATTATGTATGGGCCTATCAAGTAACAATTGACAATCGAAGCAAAGAAAGAGTGCAACTTAAAAATCGTTATTGGAAAATAATTGATTCTAATGGAATAGAACAAGAAGTCCGTGGTGAAGGGGTAGTTGGTGAACAGCCAATTCTAAATCCAGGAGAAAAATTTGAATACACAAGCGGCACTCCTCTTGCAACTCCATCTGGTTTCATGGAAGGTCATTATGAGATGGAAACATTAAAAGGAAATATATTTGAAGCTGAAATACCACAATTTTCTTTGGATAGTCCTTTCATAATTTCGCAATTAAATTAAAATTAGAATACAGAATGCGCGATTTTCGCTCTATACTAAATATTTTAGGATTACTGCTATGCATTGAATCAATTGCAATGATAATACCGATGCTATTTGATCTATTAAATAATAATAATGATTGGAAACAATTTTTTTACTCTAGTATATTCACTTTTTTTATAGGTTTAGTTTTATTTATATCTTTTAAAAAAAAGCAGTTAAAAATTGATCTTAGACAAGCATTTGTTTTAACAATTACTTCATGGATATTAATTGCAATTTTTGGAGCAATTCCTTTCATTTATACTAGCTCTTCATTAAGTTATACAGATGCTTTTTTCGAATCAGTAAGTGGGATAACTACAACTGGAGCAACTGTAATAACTAACTTAGATGTACTGCCAGAGGGTATTCTAATTTGGAGATCACTTTTGCAGTGGTTTGGAGGAATTGGTATTATTGTTCTAGCAATGGCAATACTGCCCACGTTACAAATTGGCGGTATGCAACTACTCCATATGGAACATGATGATCCTTATGAAAAAACAATACCTAAAATCAATAAATTTGTTTTAGAAATTTTTGTTCTCTATGTTTGTCTAACTTTAATTTGTTGCTTACTTTATTATTTTAATGGAATGTCAGGTTTTGACGCAATTATCCATTGCATGACAACTATCTCAACTGGCGGTTTTTCAAATCATAACTTATCATTTGCATATTATAATTCACAATCGATAGAATATATAGGTGTGCTTTTTATGATAATAGGTAGCTTACCTTTTGTAATTTATTTACAAGTCATACATGGTCAAAAAAATTCAATTTTAAAAGATGATCAGATAAGACTTTTTTTTATAATTTTAATAATTATAATTTTTTGTACAATACTATGGTTAATAAATAATCAATCATTAGATTTTTATAGTTCATTTAGAATAGCAATATTTAATATTATTTCAATATTAACTGGAACAGGTTATTCAAGTTCTAATTTTTCCAATTGGGGAAGTTTTGGTCTTGTAATTATGATTGTGATAATGTTTGTAGGAGGATGTGCAGGTTCTACAACTGGCGGTATAAAAATTTTTAGATTACAATTACTTTTTAGAGGAGCAAAGGCACAAATAAAAAAACTTACTCAACCACATGCAGTATTAATGATGAGATTTAATGGAAAAACTGTTACTGAAAATACTTATAATTCTATCATGGGATTTTTCTTTATGTATATTTTTTTATTCATTTTATCAGCTATTAGCCTTAGTTTTTTCAGTTTAGATTTTCTGACTTCCTTTTCAGCAGCTGCTTCAGCTATATCAAACGTTGGACCAGGTATTGGGGAGACAATTGGACCTTTGGGTACATACGCCTCTATTCAAAATGGTGCTAAATGGATTTTATCTTTTACAATGCTTATAGGTAGATTAGAAATTTTTACTATTCTTGTTTTGTTTTCTTTTAATTTTTGGAAAAAATAGCTAAAGAATATAACCCTTCATATAAACATCTATTAGTTTTTTTGATTCATTTGTAAATTCTATTAGACTTAATAAAATTAAATCATCGATTATTTTTTCTGTTTCTTGGATGGATATATATTTACCAGAAGTTGTTGATCTAAAACCTTCTGCTGTTGTATTTGCAATAAGAAATCCTGCATTATCGAATAAATTATATTCCACTAAAAAAAATAATTCATATTTATAAACTACTTTTTCATCAAATTTCTTTGCATTTTCATTATTTTGCTCTGTTTTTTTTAAAGAAGCATCTAAAATATTAATTTTTAATTTATTTTCATTACCAATCGTAATGATATTTTCATTCATCCAGGATTTTAATCTTTTAACAGGCGGATTTCCCATTGAGTGATCAATATACGGATCCGCAAACTTGGTTTCATACAATTGATTAATCTCTAAATTTTCAGCTGAAATTGTAATTATTTTTAATTGAGAATTATCAAATACAACTGGTTCAATGATTTCAATAGGTTCACATGAATAAAATAATATAAAAAGTATAAAAAATCTAATTTTCATTTTCTTTTAATAATATGTCTTAAAACTGCTTGCTGAGCAAACATTCTATTCTTTGCTTGTTTCCAAACTACTGACTGATTACTATCTAATACCTCTGAAGAAACTTCCTTTTCTCTATGAGCGGGAAGACAGTGCATAAAAATAGCATCTTTTCTTGCCATTTTCATAATATTTTTGTTGATTTGAAATTTCTCGAAATATTTTAATTTACCAGTATCACTTTCACCCATAGATACCCAAGCATCTGTCATTACGCAATTTGTTTTTAATACACCGGCCTTTATATCATTAGTAAATACTAAATTTTTATTTTTATATTTTATTAATATTTGTTTATTTTTATTAATAATCTCCTTAGGCAAAACAACATTTAATTTAAATAAATAAATTTTTTGTAAATGAATTAAAGATCGTAAAACATTGTTAAAATCGCCCACCCAACAAATAAATTTATTTTTTATTTCACCAATAGTTTCCTCTATAGTCAATAAATCAGAAAGTATCTGACAGGGATGACTATAATCAGACAATCCATTAATAATGGGTAAATAGTTTAATGATTTAAGGTATAAAATTTTTTTGTGATCATTGTTTCTAATCATTAAACAATCTATATATTGGGAAAACGTTTTTAAAATATCTTTTACACTTTCTCTACTTCCAAAGCCAATAGATTTTGAATCTAATTCAATTATTTTACCGCCCATTTTTTGAATACCGATGCTAAAACTTAAACGAGTTCTCAGAGATTGTTTTTGAAACAACATACCGAGGGTTGTGTTTTTTAAATAATCTTTATACTTACCAGGATTTTTTTTTATCAGTTTCGCATTTGCAACCAAAGTATCTATTTCATTTTTTGTGTATTCATCAATATCTATAAAATGTTTAATCATTGATTTCCTTAAGAGTTTTATCTATTATATTTATTGCTTCATCAATATGTTCTTTATTTATTATTAAAGGTGGAGCAAGTCTGACAACGTTATCTCCCGCAGGCACGTTTAATAATTTGTTTGTTTTTAATGCTTTTGAAAATCCCAAGTTATTTGATTTTGTTTTAATGCCTATAAGCAAGCCAGCTCCTCGAACTTCATATATATTACTATGAAATTTTTCTAATTTTTTTAATTTTTTCCATAAATATCTAGAACTACTATCAACATTAGACAAAAAATCTTTATTGCTAATTATTTCTAAAACTACCTTACCAACAGCTATTGCTAAAGAATTACCTCCATAAGTTGAGCCATGTATACCTTTTGTCATTCCAATACATGCTTCCTTAGTTGATAGACAGGCCCCCATGGGAAAACCTGAACCTATGCCCTTTGCTGATGCTAAAATATCTGGTTCAATATTTGCCCATTCATAAGAAAACATTTTTCCAGATCTTCCAAATCCACATTGAACCTCATCTAAAAACAACAGAATATTTTTCTTTAAACAAATTTCTTTAATTGATTTAATAAAGTCTAAATCTGCAGGTCTGATACCACCTTCTCCTTGAATAGGTTCTAGTAATATTGCTGCTGTTTTATCATCTATAGCTTTATTTAGTGAATACAAATCGTTAAATTTCACTTGAACAAAACCTGGTAAGAGGGGTTCAAAACCCTTAGAATACTTTAAATTTTTCTGAGCAGAAATTGCTGCAAAAGTTCTTCCATGAAAAGCTCCTTCAAAAGTAATTATTTTTTTTTTATTTTTTTTATGATAATTCCAATAACTTCTTATAACTTTAATTCCACACTCAATTGCTTCAGCACCAGAATTAGTAAAAAAAACTTTTTCAGCAAAACTATTTTTACACAACATAGCTGCGTACTCTTCTTGATTAGTGCTATGATATAAATTGGAAGTATGCCATAGTATTTTAGCCTGATTTTGTAAAGCTTGAACAAGTTTTGGATGACAATGTCCAAGAGAATTGACCGCAATACCTGCTGCAAAATCTAAATATTTTTCTCCTCTAGAAGTGTACAAATAACATCCATCACCTTTGATAAATTCTAAATCTCTTTCCCCATAAGTTGGCATAATATAACTTTTAAGACTATTATTCATAAAAAATAAATTAAGATTTAAGTTTGTATCCCTTTTGAAACATTAAAAAACATAGATATACTAAAAAAATATTTACTATTATTAAAATTATACTTCCAAAAATCAAAGAGGTATCTGATTTTCCAATAAATGCATATCTAAAGCCATCAATATTATAAAAGAAAGGGTTATATAATGCAAATTTTTGCCAAAAAACAGGAAGTTTTGAAATCGAGTAGAATGTTCCTGATAAAAAAGTCAAAGGTAAAACAATAAAATTTGTAACCCCTTGTTGTTGATCCCATTTGTCCGCCCAAATACCGACCATTGTACCCAAACTTCCCATCATAAGACATCCTGCAAAAGTATAAAAAATCAAAGCAGAATATGAATAAACTTTAATAGGTATAAAAACATATATTGCAATAAATGTAACTAAACCACAAACAATGCCTCTTGCAATAGATCCAGATATATAACCTATTGTAAGTTCAAGATTGTTCAAAGGAGCCATTAATATATCAACAATATTTCCTTGAAATTTTGCCTGACCAATACTGGAAGCTCCATTTGCAAAAGAATTTTGAAGCATTGTCATCATAATAAGTCCTGGAGCTATAAAAATTGGGAGATCAATACCATTAATTGTATTAACTGATCTACCTAATGCCAGTGAAAAAACAGCTAAAAAAAGAAGTGAACTGATAGCAGGCCCAACAACAGTTTGTATACCAACTTTAAAGAATCGAGTTACTTCTTTTTTAAAGAGTGTTAAAACACAAAGAAAATTATAAGAAATCATACTAATGAATTATCTTTTAATCTATTTTATAGTGTTTAGAAATAATTGAAATGCAAAATAGAACATATTTATTAAAATATGCTATTGAATATTTAAGTAAATTTTCCTCAAGTAAGAATAATTTGGAAAGAATATTAAAGAGTAAAATTCAAAGATTAACTAAAGATAAAAAAAATAGATTTAATTTATATAAAGAAATTGAATATGTTTTTGAGCAATTAGAAAAAAATAATTTATTAGATGATAAAAATTATTCTTTTATAAAAATTCAATTATTTTCAACGCAAGGAAAATCAAAAAATTATATTAAAAAATATTTATTTTCTAAAGGCGTTGAAAGCAGTATTGTTCAGGAACAATTAAATAATTTTGAAATTCAAAACCCTGAATGGGAAAAAAAATCAGCGAGAATTTTTTTAAGAAAAAAAAATTTAGTAAAATTCAATAATGGATATGAGAAAAAATTAGCAAAAATGGCTAGAGCAGGTTTTTCATACGATTTGTGTAAAGAAATTTTAGATTAAGTTCTATTATTCTTTTAAATGAATCTTACCTTCTAAAAAACGTGAAATTTGTCTTGTTGTTTCAAAGCGTTCAAAAGATATTTTTATGATAGCTGTTAAAGGAGCTGCAAGCAGAACTCCAATTATACCCCAAATCATACCCCAGAATATTAATGATAAAATTATTGTTATAGGATGCAGTCCAAAAGCTTCTCCAAAAATTTTAGGTTCTAAAATATTACCTATTATAATATGTACGATAGCTGGTAATAAAATAATTAAAATAACATAAGTGGGATCCTCAAATTGTAAAAAAGCTATAGGTAAAGGAATTAAAATTGCTATAGCTGATCCAAAATAAGGAATAAAGTTCAAAATAAAAGTTAGAGAGCCAAATATAAATGCAAGTTCTATTCCAAGAAGCCAATATATAATTCCTGCTAAAATACCTGTTGCAGAAGAAGTAATAAATTTTGTAAAAATATATTTTTTTACTTGAGCAATAATTTGGTTCCATTCAGGTGAAGTATTTTTTGACTTTTTTCCCAACAGCAAAAACAAAGTCATAATAGCTACAAGAAAAAATTTGGATATAAAGTTTGCGCTATTACTCAATATTGTAGAAGCCCAATCAAGAAAAGGAAGTGTTATTAAAGTATTTCTAATTATTTCTCTATCAACTTCAATATCATATTCTTGCAATTTGCTAATTATAAAATCAATTAATAATAAAACTTTGCTATTATAATCATCTGCAGATTGTAAAAAAGTAGCAACGGATCCAATAATATATGGCACAATAATCATAAACAAAAATACAATTAAAACTATACTAACTAAAACTGCTATAACTCTATGAACATGAAGATTATCAATTTGAAAATCTATTATAGGATCTATGAGTATTCTTATTAATAATGCTAAAACAAAAGGTATCATTATTGGCTTAGTAAAATTAAGACTAAAGGCAATAGCTACCAAAGCCAAAATTAATAAAGAAATTGTTACAAATTTATTATTTTCAAAATTACTTTGATTCATAATTATGTTTACTTTTTTGGATTTAAGATTTCAGGTTTATCACTAGGCATTGATTCCATATAGATTGACTGACTTGGAAATGCAAATCCTGCGTTATTTCTTTCTATAATCTCAATAATTTTAACAGCTAAATTTTCTTTAATTTTTAGATATTCTCCCCAATCATTTGTTTCTGTAAAAGCCTGAACTAGCATATCGATTGAACTTTCAGAAAAACTATCAATTCTTACAAAATGACTTGTGTTTACATTTTTTGCAAAATCTTTTTCATTTTCAATTAACTCATTGATTTCATCTCTAATATTAATTAATTGATCAATAGTTGTTCTATATTCTAAACCTATTAGCCAACGTATTCTTCTATGATGACGTCTTGTATGATTTGTGACAGATTGTTCAGCAAACTTATAATTAGGAACCATGACAGGGGTAGAATCAAATCTTCTAATTAGTGTAGATCTAAAACCTATTTGTTCAACTACTCCTTCTACTTCACCTGAAACTAAGATTACATCTCCAATTGTAAATCTTCTTTCCATTAGAATCATAATGCCTGAAATCAAATTTTTAAATAAATCCTGTGCACCTAGAGCAACAGCTACACCAAATAAACCCAAACCTGCAATTACTGGACCAACTTTTATTCCCCAAAGCTCTAGAATAGCCACTATACCTAATATAAATATAAGAATTTTTAATCCTCGCAAAGTCCAATCAACCAATGGCTTTGAAATTTTAGATTCAAATTTTTTAATTAAAAAAGAGAAAGGTATGACTAATTGATGAAGTAACCAAAAAATAAAAATAGTAATTAAACTTCGATTAATTAAATCTATAAAATCTTGGACATTAGAGGAAAAATTAACATAAGAAGAAGCAATAAAAAAACCAATTACGACTGGAAGAAATTTTAATGGACCCTCTATTACTTCAATTATAGCATCATCAATCTGATTATTTGATCTTAAAACAATTTTATTTAATCTGCTAATAAGAAAACGAGCAAATAGTCTTCTCAAAACATAAAAAAATAAAAATATTATAAGTCCAACAATAATTTCAGATACATTAATTCCAAAAATACCTTGAACCCATATTTCTCTAAAAAGGTCTAAAAATTGGTTGAAAGCTTTCATTTATAATCTATTTAATAAAAAAATGTTTTAACATGAAAATTACAAAATTATTTTTATTTTTAATTATTTTTATATTAAACAGCAAGATTATCATGGCAGATAATAGCTCCATATATGACTTTAATTTTATTGATATTGATGGAAATACTGTTGAATTATCCTCTTTTATTGGAAAACCATTGTTATTAGTCAATACAGCATCAAGGTGTGGTTTTACTCCGCAGTATAAGGGTCTGCAAAATTTATTTACTGAATATAAGGATACAGATCTAACAATTATAGCCTTAACTTCTAACACATTTAATCAAGAGTTTGAAAATCCCGAAGATATAAAAAAAATATGTCTTACAAATTACAATGTAGGTTTCATTACCTCCAGTCCTATTAATGTTAAAGGAGATAAAATTCATCCAATTTTTAAGTGGTTAAAATTAAAATATAATAATACACCTAAATGGAATTTTTATAAATTTTTATTCGATAGGTCAGGTTTTTTAGTAGATTCATGGAGTTCTATTACAAAACCAGATAGCAAAAAAATAATAAAAAAAATTAATAAATTAATTTAAAAAAAAAGAGCCGCATAAGCGGCTCTTTTAAAATTAAATAAATTCTTTTTACATCATGCCGCCCATGCCACCCATGCCGCCCATGCCGCCCATGCCGCCGCCCATATCTGGCATTGGAGCAGCTGGTTTATCCTCTGGCGCATCTGCAACCATAGCTTCCGTTGTTATTAACAAACCTGCAACAGATGCTGCATCTTGAAGAGCTGCTCTTACTACTTTAGTTGGATCAATGATCCCCGCTGACACCATATTTGTATACTTATCAACTTGAGCATCATATCCTATATTAGTATCTTTGCTCTCCCTTATTTTGCCAGCAACTACAGCTCCATCAACTCCAGCATTTTCTGCAATTTGTCTTAATGGATGAAATAAAGCTCTTCTTACAATATCTACACCAATTTTTTGATCTTCATTAGAAGTTTTTACTGAATTTAAAGAATTTGTAGCATAAGCAAGTGCAGCACCTCCTCCTGCAACAATTCCTTCTTCAACTGCTGCACGAGTTGCATGCATTGCATCCTCAACTCTATCTTTTTTTTCTTTAACTTCAACTTCAGTAGCACCTCCTACTCTAATAACAGCTACTCCTCCAGCAAGTTTAGCTAATCTTTCTTGTAGTTTTTCTCTATCATAATCAGATGTTGTTTCCTCAATTTGAGCTCTAATTTGATTACAACGACCCTCAATATCTTTTTTCTTTCCAGATCCTTGAACAATAGTAGTATTTTCTTTATCAACTACTACTCTCTTAGCAGTTCCTAACATATCAAGTGTAACATTTTCAAGCTTGATCCCTAAATCTTCACTTATTACCTGACCGCCTGTCAATATAGCTATATCTTCAAGCATTGCTTTTCTTCTATCACCAAAACCTGGTGCTTTTACTGCTGCTATTTTTAAACCTCCACGAAGTTTGTTTACTACAAGAGTAGCTAGAGCTTCTCCTTCTATATCTTCAGCAATAATTAGTAATGGTTTAGTGGACTGAACAATTGATTCTAACAAAGGCAGCATTGGTTGTAAGCTTGAAAGTTTTTTTTCATGTAAAAGAACTAAACAATCACTTAATTCAGTAATCATTTTTTCAGGATTAGTTACAAAGTATGGAGATAAATATCCTCGATCAAACATCATACCTTCTACAACATCTAATTCTGTATCTAAACTTTTTGCTTCTTCAACTGTAATTACACCTTCTTTACCAACTTTTTGCATTGCGCTGGAAATCATTTTACCAACTTCAACATCGCCATTAGATGCAATAGTACCCACTTGCGCAACCTCTTTATCAGTTTTAATTGCTTTTGATTTCTTTTGAATTTCTGAAACAACTGCGTCAACTGCTAAATCTACTCCTCTTTTGAGATCCATTGGATTCATTCCAGCAGCTACAGCCTTCATGCCCTCAGTAGCAATTGCTTGCGTTAATACAGTAGCTGTAGTTGTGCCATCTCCAGCTGTATCATTAGTTTTGTTGGCAACATCTCTTACCATTTGAGCTCCCATATTTTCAAATTTATCTTTAAGCTCAATTTCCTTAGCTACACTAACGCCATCCTTTGTGATTCTTGGAGCACCAAATGATTTATCCATAACAACATTTCGACCTTTAGGTCCCAGAGTTACCTTAACAGCATCTGCTAACTTATTAACTCCAGTAAGCATTTTTGCTCTAGCATCAGATCCAAAAAATATATTTTTTGCAGACATTTTAATAATCCTCTCTTAATTTAATTTATTTCTTCTTTTTTGTTGAAGTAATTATACCCATTATGTCAGACTCTTTCATAATTAGATATTCTTCACCATTCATTTTTACTTCTGTTCCTGACCATTTGCCAAAAAGAATTTTATCCCCTTTTTTGACATCTAGAGGAACCAGTTTTCCAACTTCATCTCTCGCACCAGATCCTATTTCTAATACTTCGCCTTCCATTGGTTTTTCTTGAGCAGTATCAGGAATTATGATTCCTCCTGCTGTTTTTTGATCAGAATCCACTCTTTTTACGAGCACTCTATCATGTAATGGTTTAAAGTTCATATCTCCCTCAAGTTTAAATTATTGAAATTTAATGTTTTTTTATTAGCACTCATGCTAATAGAGTGCTAATCATTTAATCATTATTTTTTGTGATTCAAGTGTTTAAATTGATTTTTTTAATATTTTTAATAAATTTTTCTATAAATTAGGAAAAATTATATGGCATATTTTTTTAACATTTTTTTTAAAGTATTTGGTTTCTTATCAGCAATTCTCTTATTTATTTTAGTTTTAATAGGTATCTCCAGTTACCTAAACAACAATTCTGGAAATGAATATTTTGAGTTTGTAAAAGGTAATAAAAATTCAAAAAATAAGATTATAGTTTACAATTTAAATGGACCAATATTAAATAATAAAATACAAATTGCTAACATTGCTAACTTGCAAACTATAGTTCCACAAGATGTTAAAAAATACCTAAAAATAATCAAAGAAATAGAACCACAAGTTTTAATTATTTCAATTAACTCTCCTGGAGGAACTGTAAGTGCTTCTAATGAACTGCACAGAATTTTTTTAAGCTTTAAAAAAAACAATAATTTAAAAATTTATTTTCATACTAATGAAGTGTTAGCATCGGGAGGATATTGGGCATCAATGGCTGCAGAAAAAATTTATGCTAGCTATGGTTCATTAATAGGTAGCATAGGTGTTAGAGGACCAGACTGGTTTTTTTATGATCAACCTACAACAATATCTTCTGGTTTTTTAGGATCATCAATAGAAACAAAAAATGGTATTAAAGTATTTTCTCAAAACGTTGGACAATCTAAAGATTTATTAAATCCATTTAGAGAGCCTACAAAAAAAGAACTAGATCATTTAAAATCTATTATTAACATAATATATACTGATTTTATTAATTTAGTGGCAAAAAATAGATCTATAGAAAGTAATTTTATAAAAAATCAAATAGGTGGTGTAATTTATAATAGTCAACAAGCAAAAGAAAACTTTCTTATAGATGATGTGTTAAGTTTAGATGAATTAATAAATCAAATTATAAAAGAAAATAAATACAATGAATATAAAATAATGGAAAACATATATGACGATCATTCTTTATTTGAAAAACTATTCATAACATTAAATAGCCATAATAACGATATTGATGAAAAATCAATAATATGTTCTAAACTTAGAACTCATGTAGTATCAATATTATCTTATCAATCTGCAGGCTGTTAAAAATTATTAAGTTTATCTAATTTAAGTATAATATTTTTGTAATAATTACTTTCATTCAATATATTTTTAGAAATATATTTTTTTGCTAAAGGAGAATGTTTTTCAACTGCAACTGAATCAGCTTCAATAATTTCATGTTTTAAACCCATATAATTACTGATATTTTTATATCTATTAGATAAGTTTATTTCATAACTTTGATTAAATTTAGGAGCGATTTCAAAGACTTTGGTTCCTTTTTTACAAAAAATAATATTTGCAAGACTTGATCCATTAGGTGATATTATCATTTCAGCTTTGGAAAATAATTTGATTTGATCAATTATATCATATTGTTGAGGGTTTAAGATCATATAACCTTTAGCTTTTAAATTTTGAATTATATCAGAATCATTTACAGGTCTTCTATAGTACGAATCTTCTCTTCTAACATAAATTTTTAATCTACTTTCATCTTCATTATTGTTTCCAATTATTTGATAAATAAAAAATTGTAATATTTTTATAGAATTTTCAAGATTAAGAAATTGAGGAATTTGTGAATTTTCAAATTTATAAAAATTATCATCAAGATAGGAAAATTTGATATCAATTTTTCTGAAAGAACAAATACTATTAATTAATTTTCTAAATTTATTTGATAAATTTCTGTGAACTATTAAATTTAATTTAGTATCTTTGATAAAAAAAATTCTTGGTAAAAATTCAAATAAATTAGAATAATAATTATCTCCACAATTACTACCTAATAAAAAAGAATCATTATAAATTTTAAATTTCTCTTTTTTATTATTAAAATTCTCATAAAATAAATCAGTATAAAAATGATTGAGTGAATTGTCTGGTTGCTTTTTAAATAATTCATCAAAAGTTTGATCATTTTCTGTAATTGGAAAATAATTAAAAGAATCTGCAAAAAAATTTCCTTTAAAAATATAACACTTTTGATTAATATCATTAAGTGTAGCAGTTAAAAAAGAATTTTTAAGATTTTCATTTCCTAAAATATCTAATGAATTAATTTTTTTTAACATGATTAAGATAATATAGTTTTAAAAATTATATTATATATTGTTTTTAATTATATCCAAGAAAATCCATTTCATTACTAAATTCATTTTCAATTTTTTTAATTTGTTCCTTGGTTAATTCATTAACCCAATCTCTGCTTACACCTTTTCGAAAGAATTTATTATTTCCTGTATTTTCAAAATAATTATTATTTCTTTCATAATTTTTTAATTTTTCAAAACTAGAATATTCTACACTATTACTAATTTGCTCTTTATTAATTGAAAAATTAAGCACTTTAGATAAAAATGAAATTACATTTAAAAAATAAAAGTAACAATCATTTAATAAATCTTCATATTTAACAATAATTCTTGGTAGACTAGGTAGTCCATTTTTCCACGAATTATAATGAAATTTCCATGAACCTAAAATTTCTATATTATAAGGATCATCTTTACTTCTCACATAAAACAAATTTTTAGAAATTAAATTTTCTATTGTTTGATCGTAACTTAAATTTCTATATTTTGCATATGAAACAACTACATCTCTTGGATCTCTTACAATATAAATTGCTGCTAAAGACAAACTTTCATTTGTAAACTCGTTGTTATTAATACTCACTAATGCATTATGATTTTTAAAAAAAACTGTATTGCCATTTTCAATTTTTATTTTTTCCTGAGATTTTATCCAATATTTTGAAATATTATAAGGATATTTTCCTAAATCTTCTTTTTGGAAAAGATTTTTTTTTAAATTATAATCAATTTGAAATTTTTCAATATTTTTAATAATTTGTGGATCAAATTTTTTTGATAAATTATAAAAATAATTTGCCAAAAGATATCTCATCCAAGTATTTCCACTTTTTGGATATGATGATATCCATATAATTTTCTTATTATTCAATTTTAATAATCCTTTATCTATAAATTTCTAGGGATTTTGAACTAATACTGTATCATAATCATTTGCACCACTGCCCCAACGACAATAACACTTTATAGGATTGGTATTTACAGACCCTTGAATACCGCAATTCACTCTACCAATATTTTTTGCTAAAGGTGGATCCCAATCGGTGACAAATGCTCTGTCTGTTGAATTAAAGGGGTTTTTATATTTTGGATCATTTTGTAAAACGCCCATAGCGTATCCAAAGTTTTGAACAAATTTATTTGTAGTAGTATCGCAGTTCCTATCAGTAACAGTTCCATTTGCCCATGTTTGTATTTGGTTACCAGTTTCACAACGCATTAATTGCATTACTATATGTTTTTTTGCTAAATTACAGTTAGAATTTAATGCTGTAATTCTTGCACTCTCCGTATATCCACTATAGGCAACTATCCCCACTGCTGCTAGTATACCAATAATGGCAACAACAACTAATAATTCGATAAGAGAAAAGCCTTTATTCATAAATTAATTTCAAAAATTTTACTCATCGCTTTTCCTGAAGATTCAACACAGGTATCAATATAAAAAGTTATTTTCTTTCCCACCCACCCCATAGCTACATGGTGTACTCCTTGTTCGTTAAGGCCATCATACCCTTTTGGTTGACTTCCGCTTGCAACACAATTTCCTTGATATCTGCCAGGAAAAGTTGATGGAATACTAGAATTATAGGCATTTTTAATTATAGATCTAAAATAGGTGCTCATTGCACTAGTTACTTTCCCATAATTATTTTTTGACGTGATTATATCAGAGCAATTTAGTAAATTGTTTCCGTTGAGACTTAACAATCCTCCTGAAGAATCTATTTCACACTTATTAATTTCGAAAACCATAGTTTTATAAATTAAATTATAATTAGCTTTTGTAGTATTAATTCTTGCACTTTCCGTATACCCACTATACGCCACTATCCCAACCGCTGCGAGAATACCGATAATCGCAACGACGACTAAAAGTTCGATAAGAGAGAAACCTTTATTCATTGAGATAAGATACACCCAAAATTAATATTTATTTTAAAAAAGCTGTTAGTAAGTGTTCCAAAAGTGTTCCAAATAAACTTTTTTAATTTGGAACAGTAATATAAATTGGCTTGATACTTGGCGCGCCCGAGAAGAGTCGAACTCCTAACCTCCAGATCAGTAGACCATAGCCCGTGCACTAGATTGTAATGGATTTGTGGAATTATGCGAAAAATCTTTTCTTAATTAAAAAAAAATGATTTCGTAAAGTGACGTAGGAGCGACGTTAATTAATTTTTTTATAATCATACTTTAGAAATATAAAATTGTTTAAAAATAAGTAAGTAAATTTAACTTATATAAATTATTATTAACTATTGTGATTCTGGAATTAGAGGCAGTAGGAATTCATTTTCATTTTCATACTCTTCATCGTTAATATCTTCTTGATTATTATTTTCTTCTGCAGATTCTTCTTGATTATTATTTTCTTCTGCAGATTCTTCTTGATTATTATTTTCTTCTGCAGATTCTTCTTGATTATTATTTTCTTCTGCAGATTCTTCTTGATTATTATTTTCTTCTGCAGATTCTTCTTGATTATTATCTTTAGCCTCATACCTAGAAACAAGAAAAGTATTTTCTATTAATTCAGAGTGGTTTTGATTTGGAATAACTTTGTTTTTAATTATGTAATTATTTAAATTTAATTTGAAAATATTATTTATAAAAGAAATACCTGTTGGTTTTTTTGATCTTATAATAAGAATATTTGTTTCAGTAATATTTCCTAATTGATCCTGTTTTTTGTATATATGAACAATATTTTGATTAAGTTTATTAGTTGTTTTATATTGAAAAACTTGACCTAATTCGGCTTTATAGCCAACAACTTTATATTCTGAATTATTTAATTTAAGCTGTTTGAGCAAATGATAATTTGAGATAGAAAATTGTAAATAAGGTTTCAATGAAATTTTTTCAAATTTTATATTTTGAAAAATACATTTATAATGATCTGCTTTAATAAAATATTTTACTTTATCTTCTGTTAAACTCTTACATATTAAATCTTTTTCTTTAGCGTATGCTATCGAAGAAAAAAGTAAAATTATTAATAATAAACGCATAACTAATCCCGCCATTGATTATGATTTGCTCGTACACTTATTATTAAGTCATATCAATAAAGTTATTTAATAGATCTAGTAGAAAGGAGTTTCAATACTACTATATATGGATCTTAAAAAAATAATTCTGTAGTGTTACAAATTTGCACCACAAAAAATTATCAATTTTCTCTAATCTTTTGAAACAAAATCAGTTAATAATATACTATCACTGCACCTTGTAATTATTCTTACTTGATCATTAGTTGGCCAATGAACATAATGATCGCCATATGTATCAGGATCATTTGCTGCAGGATTAGCATTACTATTAAATTGTATTGAAGCGCCCCACGCATTTCCGGAATCATAAGGATTATCAGCTCTATTGGTCCAATCTATTGCTATAGCCTGTCCAAGACTTGCTGCATTTTTAGTGCAAGAAACCTTAACTGTACCTCCTCCGTGACTTTTCCATGTTTTAAGAGTTAATTCTTTTTGTCCAACTCCGCATTTCATCATTTCGTTCTGCATGTATTTCGTTAAAAGAGAGTGGTTGGATTTACAGGCATTAATTCTCGCACTCTCCGTATACCCGCTATACGCCACTATTCCCACCGCTGCGAGGATACCAATAATCGCAACCACAACTAAGAGTTCGATAAGAGAGAAACCTTTATTCATTTAGTTCTTGCTCTACACTTTTAGTAATTTCAGATTTTTTTTCAATTTCTAATAAATTTTTATTTAAGTTTTCTATCTCAGTAGAAGAATTGGCTTTATCATCATTTAATTTTTCTGAATTTGTAAAGCTTCCTATCACACCCATATTAATAGATACCAAAACTATTATTACAGCTGTAATCAAAATTGCTATTAGTCCAATCATAATATTATTCTAACAGTAAACTTTAAAAAACGAAAATACAAAAACAACAACTAAAAGTTCGAAGAGAGAGAAGCCTTTATTCATTTTTTTATAATGGAAATTCAACCAAATCATACAAGCATTCTCCATCAATATTGGTCCATATTTGAAAAGCACTAGACCCAGATTTATAACCATAAAAAGAAGTTTGGCCTGCAACTCCACATGAACCTGGATTAAAATTACTCCATTCTACATGCTTAGTTTTATCAAAAGGATTTAAAAAATTTTTGTAGTAACCGCCTTCAGCAAGAAAATGCAGTCTAATATGATTATAACCCAAATCCATTACCAAACTCCAACCATTTCTATAATTACATGATTTTTTTTCTTTCTGACCTTTGTTTCGCCAACTTGTGTATGTCATCTCGCCATCAATATCACATTCCATAGCTTTCATTTGAAACCACTTCACAACACTTTTGTGATTAGATTTTGCTGCATTAATTTTTGCACTTTGAGTATACCCACTATATGCTACAATTCCCACGGCAGCTAGGATACCAATAATAGCAACAACAACTAAGAGTTCAATGAGGGAGAAACCTTTTTTCATTGAAATAAGATACACCCAAAACAAATTTTTATTTTAAAAAAGTTGTTAGTAAGTGTTGTTTTTTGATTATGAATATCTTATTTTTTCAGGCAATATGCCCTTAGGTCTGAACCTCATTATTATTAACAATATAGCTCCCATAATTAAGTACCTAAAATAAGGAATACTATCTAATAAATGTAGTTTAAATTTATTATCAGGAGCTAATCCTAAAGTAAGATTCTCAATAATATATTGTGATGCAGGAGCAGCTTCAATCCAAACAAACCAAATAATAAAACCTCCTAATATTCCACCTAAATTGTTCCCAGTACCTCCAACAATAACCATGATCCATATTAAAAAAGTATATCGTAATGGTTGAAAACTTGCAGGTGTAAACAAACCGTCTAAAGTAATTAACATCGCACCAGAAATTCCTACGACTGCTGAACCAATAACAAATATATGAAGATGCCTCTTCACAACATCTTTACCCATAGCATTTGCAGAAACTTCATTATCTCTAATAGCTCTCATCATTCTTCCCCAGGGAGATATTTGTGCTTTATTAGCTAAATATAAAATAATAACTAAAACGATAGAGAATAAACCGGCATAACATAATTTTACAAAAATACCTGATGCATCAATAACTAAATTTGTTAAATATAATTGTTTATCCGTTTCATTGATAATTTTCTCTAATGATGTTTTGTTTAAAAAACTTACAAAAGAAATAAACCAATCTGTTTG
>PTKZ01000019.1 GCA_002938205.1 Alphaproteobacteria bacterium MarineAlpha5_Bin5 | reverse complement strand
GCGGGGGTAGGATTTGAACCTACGACCTTCAGGTTATGAGCCTGACGAGCTACCGGGCTGCTCCACCCCGCGATTGAAAATAAGCTTTTATTATAAAAAATAAAATTTACAAGAAAGTATTTAATTAGCATGATTTAGAAACCACTCATAAGCACTCTTTAAACCTTTGTTAATAGGTATGGTTCTTTTCCAGCCAACTTTTTTTATTTTAGTTATATTTAATTTTTTTCTTGGTGTTCCGTTTAATTTAGATTTATCAAATTCTATCTTACCAGAATAACCTATTACTTTTGCAATTTTTTTTGATAAATCTCTAATTGTAATTTCTTCACCACTACCGATATTAATATGGGAACACCTTTCATCTACTATAGTAAGTAATTTTTTTTTGCTTAATTCCATTATTTTTATACAAGCATCGGTCATATCATCCACGTGCAAAAAATCTCTTTTTGCTCTTCCATCACCAAAAATTATAATTTTTTTTTCATTATTTTTCTTTGCATAATAAAATTTTTTTATTAATGCTGGTATAACATGAGAATTCAATGTATCAAATTTATCATTGTCACCATATAAATTCGTAGGCATTACAGACCTATAATCAAGTCCATATTGTCGATTGTATGATTCACACATCTTTATACCTGCAATTTTTGCGATTGCATAAGGTTCATTTGTTGGTTCTAAATTTCCTTTAAATAACTCATTTTCTCTAATTGGTTGTTTAGAAAATTTTGGATAAATACATGAACTACCTAAAAAGAGGAGTTTTTTAACATCAGATAAATATGATTGATGAATTACATTACACTCAATAACTAAATTTTGATAAATATATTCTGCTGGAAATCTATTATTTGAATATATTCCTCCAACTTTTGCAGCACAAAGAAAAATACAATCAAACTTATTAGATTTTAGAAATTTCTTAAAATTATTTTGTGAAGTTAAATCTATGTCTTTTCTACCGACAGATAAAACATTTTTATAATTTTTTTCATTTAATTTTTTTTGAATTGATAGGCCGACCATACCTGTATTCCCAAGTATCAAAATTCTGTCTTTTTTATTTAATTTAGACATTTACTATTTTTTATAAATGTCTATTTGTAACTTAACCATTTCACAAATAAGTTCTTCAAACTTAACTTTAGGATTCCAATTTAGTTCTCTTTTGGCCTTAGCACTGTCTCCAATTAAAGAATTAATATCATTTGGTCTCATATACCTTTTGTCTATAGCTATTATAATTTTATTATTTTTTTTATTAATGCCAACTTCACTTAAACCTTTTCCCTTCCAGATAATTTTTATATCTAAATATTTTAATACCTCTTCTATAAACTCTTTTATTGAATAGTTATTCCCAGTAGCAATACAAAAATCATCAGCTTTTTTATGTTGAAGAATTTTCCAAATAGCCACTATATAATCCTTTGCATGACCCCAGTCTCTTTTCGCATATAAATTACCAAGATATAAGCAACTTTGAAGATTAAATTTAATTTTGACTAAAGCTGTTACTATTTTTTGAGTTACAAAAGTTTCTCCCCGTCTTGGTGATTCATGATTAAACAAAATTCCATTTGACGCAAAAATTCCATAAGAATCCCTATAATTTTTAGTAATCCAATATGAAAATAATTTTGAAACACCATATGGTGATATTGGTTTAAAAATTGAATTTTCATCAAGTTTTTTCTCACTAATATTTCCAAACATTTCTGAAGTTGAAGCTTGATAGAATTTTGTTTTTTTAATTAAATTAAAATTTTTAATCGCTTCAAGAATTCTAACTGTACCTAAAGCATCTGCATTAGCTGTATATTCTGGTTGTTCAAAAGATACAGCAACATGTGATTGAGCAGCTAAATTATAAATTTCATCAGGCTTTATTTTACTTATAATATTATTCAAACTTGAAGCATCTAATAAATCACCATGATGCAAAATAAGATTTCTATTTGATATTGATGGATCTTGATAAATATGATCTATTCTTTTTGTATTAAATGTAGAAGTACGTCTCTTTAAGCCGTGAACTGTATAATTTTTTTTTAATAAAAATTCTGCAAGATATGAACCATCCTGTCCTGTAATTCCGGTAATAAAAGCTGATTTCATCTTTTAAATATATAACATTTGTAATTTATAATTGTTAGAAATTTATGATTTTTTTTGAAAAAATTAAATTTCGAAAATTCTTTTTTTTAAGTAAATTATCAGATTTCTTTAGATTGAAATTATTCATTTTGTTTCTGGAAGAATTAATATTGTATATGTATGGAAAATGAAGTTTGATAAATTTAAAAAAATCTTTTAAATTAGTATTTGCACTTGCAAGCATACTATAATCAACTTCTGATAGTATAATTAGTTTTTTATTTGTTACTATTAAATTTTTCATACCTAAAAGAGCTAAATATTCACCTCCCTGAATATCCATCTTTATAAAATCAATATATTTTTGTTTTCTAAGTTTATTATCAAGGCTATCTTTTTGAACTGATATTATGCTATGAATTTGTTTAAAAGAACTTAATCTATTATCTCCACTGTTAATTTTTGAAACATAAAAATTTGTATTTTCTTTTTTTTCACCTATAGCTATAGATTCTATAATAACATTATCTAATTCATTAATTTTTTTACACTTTTTCAACAACCTAAAATTATTTGGCTCTGGTTCATAAGAAAAAACCTTGCCATTAGATCCAACAAGTTTAGACAAAATGGATGTGTATAATCCAACATTTGCCCCAACATCAACAACGATCATATTTTTTTTTATAATTTTTTTTAAAAATTTAATTTCTTTGCTTTCTAATATCTTAAATTTCCATAATAGAAGTGCTAAAATTCTATCAGGCTTGTTGGCATATAATTTTAAACCATTTACTTTAAAGCATATATCAAAAGGTATTTCACAAAATTTGTTTATAAAAAAAAACATTTTGTTAATCATATAGATTAATTTAATTTTATTTTTATTAACGCAAAAAAAGTCATTTTTATTAACTGCCAACCATGACTAAATCTACTGATCTGTGTACTGCCATATGATCTTTCTTTATATCTGATAGGTATATCAATGATTTTTAAGCTTAATCTTGCTGCACCAAAAATTAAATCAAAATCTCCAAAAGGATCAAACTCTCCAAAAAAACTTCGATTCTCATCAATCTTCAAATAATCTTTCTTATATAAAACTTTAGTACCACAAAGAGTATCAGTTAAATTTTGATTAATTGAATATGATAGCAAGCTTGTAAAAAATTTATTTCCTAAAATATTTAAAAATCTCATAGATCTTTTTTCAAGAGGATACACAAACCTAGAACCATTTATGAATTCACCTTTATTGTTAATGATTGCTTTATAAAATTTAACTAATTCTTCAGGTTGAACAGTTAAATCTGCATCCAATATCATCATTATTTCACCTGTTGCAATGTTGAAACCTTCTCTTACAGCATTTCCTTTTCCTATACCCTTTTGTTTTATAACTAATATTTTTTTATTATTATAAACTTCTTTTACTCTTAATATTTCTTCAAAAGTGTTGTCCTTAGACTTACCTTCAACAAATATAATTTCTATAGATTTACCAAAATTTGGAATTCTTTTTATAGCATTCTCTATATTTCCTTTTTCATTTTGAGTTGGTATTATTATAGAGACTGATTTATCAAGATTACTAACATCAGTTTTATACCTTAAATGAGTAAAATTAATTAAATTAAATTTTCTAAAAAATGGTAAATTAGCTAATAAATTGTTAAAAAAAAAATTTATTAGAGGGAACTTAAAAGGTATCAGTATTTTTTTATTTTCTTTAACTATTTCAAAATCACATAGTTGAACTATATTTCTTAAATCTTCTACACCTATCCAATTTTGTTTAAATTCTGGTGTTTTTATTTTAAAAATTTCAGCAATTTTTAAAACAGGTTCCCAAAATTTATTTGAATATGAAATAATAATTCTAGTATTTTGATTGCAAAAATCTCTTAAATTTTCAAAAAATAAATGAATATCTTCTAGATCTCTTATTAAGTCTGAAATAATTACATAATCAAATTTTTCTCTATAATTATTTATTTTATTATTTAAATCAAAATTATAAAATTCCATATTTGGATATTTTAGTTTTGATATTTCAATCATTTTTTTAGAAAAATCTATTCCAACTCCTTTTGAAGGAATCAAACTGTTTAATAAGTCACCATTACCACAACCTAATTCCAAGACACTACTATTTGGCAAAACATAAAATTTATAATATTTTTTAAGTTGACTATGGTAGTAATTATGTATTTTTTTCCAAAAAAAGCGTCTATTTGCAATTTTATTAAAAAAATCTTTTTTATTAATATTATTCAATTTAGTCTTAAAGTTTTGATTATTAATTAAACAACTATATTTATATATAATATATATATTTTACTAGATATAAATAAAATCAATGGAAATAATTAAATTAACTAATAAAAATCTATTACTTTTTTTATTAATTTTATCTATACCTTTTCAGTTTAAAATTACTGAACTAAATCATTTTCAAAATATCTATCTTACTGAGTTTTTGTTTGTTTTAATAGTATTAATAACTTTTAACATTAATTTTTTTAAAAACATTAAAGATGAATTTAATTATATTGATCTTTGTGTAATATATTATTTAATATCTTGCATAATTTCATTTTTATTAGGATCAAAATATTTCATTTCATATGAGGATATTTTTGGATATTTTTATCTCACTTTTCTTTATTTTTATATTAAATTTTTACTAAATAAAAAGTTTACAAATTTAATTATTACATTCTTTGTAATATCCGCATTGGTTTGTTCCATTATTGGTTTAATTGGTTTTACAAATTCTTTATTTGTTAACAAATCAAACTTCTTACTTCATTTTGAGAACAATTATCCCTATTTTGGAGAAGTTAACCGAATTCAATCAATAATGCGCTCTCCATCAATGATGTGTAATTTTTTAATAATTGGTGTTTGTGCTAGTTTTATCAAATTATTAAAAAATAAAAGTTATATTAACTTTTTAATTTTTATTATAATTATCAGTTGTTTCACTCTTTCTCTAACTAAGAGCTTGATTTGCCTTATATTGTCATTGTATATAATTTTAATTTCTTATTCGAACTTTAAAAGAAATTTAAAAATTACGTTTTCAACCTTTGCTATAATCCTTGTTATATTAATTTATTTTACTATATCACATTTTTTAATTTCTTTTGAACCAATAAAAAATTATAACGATAATATTTTTATATTAGTTGATAAATATTACAAATATACTTTTTTTAAACATGAAATTTTCATTTATCCAACAAGTTATTATTATAACAAAATAGCCTCAATGCTTGCCTTTAGTAATAATCCTTTATTTGGAGTAGGTATTGGTAACTATAATCTATTTATTGATGAATTAAAGACTTTCAATAACTTTCCTTTGAATTTTCCAAATTGGGATCCCCACTCTACTTATTTCGGTGAACTTGCTGAAAAGGGCATATTGGGTATAATTTCTTTGTTTCTATTTTTTATTTTTATTTTTTATTTGTTAGCTAAAAATATAAATTATTTTGGAAATGATCTGCTAATTTTAACTATTGCAGTTTTGATTTTTGTTTTAATTGATGCAATTTCTTTAGATGTAACTAAGTTTAAACATTTATGGATATATCTAGCTATAATTAGCATTAATTTAAAAAAAAATTTTAATTAATATTCTTGATAACCCCAATTGATGGTGAATTTTCTAAAATTAGTAAAAAAACATTATTTTCTAAGTTATAAACTATATCTCTAATTCTTTCACCTATAGTTATTTTTTCAATTAATTTTAAGTTTTCATTATTTTTACTTAATTGAAATACATATAAAGATTCTTCTTTTAAAGTCGCCACAAAATACAAATCATCTTTATTATAAAATAATTTTGGAATTTTTATTACTTCTGAAATTCCAACTGATTCATTAAAAAAATATATGGGTTCTTCAAAACCATATTTTTTATGTGATTTATATAAGGGGGCTTCTTTTCTAATATTTCCATCATAATGAAAACCATATGATGAAATAGGCCAACCATAGTTTTTATTTTTTTTAACTAGGTTAACTTCATCTCCTCCGTACGGACCATGGTCAGTTGAGAGAACAACATCGTTAATAATATCATACATTAATCCCTGAGGATTTCTAAAACCAGAACTATAAATCTTGCTTTTTTTAGTATAAATATCTATTAAAATTATTTTTCCAAATACAGAACTTGTATCTTGTGCAAGCTCTCTTGCTTTAAACTCTCCAATACTTAATAATAATTTATCTTGTTTATATTTAACAAGTCTGCCTCCTGATTGCTGAGCATTGAATTCCTCTAAATATTTAAAACTTAAACATTCGTCAAATTCAAAAAAAGTTTTAAAGTCAATATATTTAAGGTCAATTTCTCCTTTTAAAATAGATAAATTAAAGCAATCATCTTGAACTTCTTTAATATAAGACAAAAATAAGCTATTATTTAAAATTAACATATCTTTAATGCTTATCTCATCTGAATTTAAAAAAATCTTATTAGTATCATAAAACCTTAAATCAGTTATTAAATTAACTAAATTTGTCTTTATTTTAGATAAATAAATATTTCGATTAAATATATCTTTTTGATCTATAAAAAAAAGTTTTCCATTACCAGAAATAATAAGAATTTTATTATTATAATTTTCTATATGCGCTACTGTTTTATTACTAATATTTCTAGCAGTAAAAGGTAACTGATATTTCGTTAATAATATGTTTTTAGAAATTTTCTTTTTAAAAATTAAATTAGATTGTAAATTTTCACTTTTATTATTACTTTTATTTAATAATGATAATGAAAATTTTTCTAAATTTTCTATCTTTTTATTTTTTTCCTGAATTATAAATAAATTATCCCTTACAAAAGTTTTAAATTCAATTGAGAATTGTTTTTTTATTTGAATTGTTATCGGATGATATGGTTTGTAATAAATAAACAATGAAGATACAAAAAGCAAAAAAAGTAAAATTAATACTGCTAATATTATCTTTTTTTTCATTGATTAAAAATAACAAAACATTTAATTAATATACACAACCCTTAATTAATTTGGTAGCGGAGGAGGGATTTGAACCCCCGACATCACGAATATGAGCCGTGCGCTCTGACCAACTGAGCTACTCCGCCATTAATAAAAGCTTAATTAACTATATTTTAAGATTTTACAAATTAAATTAATTTTTATTAAAATTATAAACTAACTCAATTTTAAATTTAGAAATTTTTCAGCTAAATTTATAGAGTCTTTTGATCTAACCTCAAAAAAAGAAATTTGATTTTCTACCTCAAAAAGTCCAATTTTATTTCCTAATAACTTTCCATTTCTAATAAATTCTGGATATGTAACACAACCCAAGCCTGGGTAGCCAATCATCATACTCTCTTTATATTTTCTTGGCATATCTCCGCTATCAATTCGAGTAAAAATCTCCTCAGCATTATCTTTCCAAACAACTCTGAATTCTTTTCTTGCTGCAATTACTGTATCAAACCCTTCATTAAGGAGTTTTTCAATCATACTATCAATTAAGTCATTTTCTCTAAATGGAAAAGTTTCTTCTAAATGAAAAAAAATATCAGGAAAAAGAAAATTTTTTTCAAGTTTGTTGACAATGTATTGCTGAACCTTTTCTAAAGAAGTTTTTGGTGATGAATATTTTTTTGGCCTTAAAAAGGGAACTTTTGCTCCTAGCTTTATTGCAATCTTTTTTGTTAAAATATTATCTGTAGAAATAATAATATCATTTATATATTTTGATTTTTTTAATGAACTGATTGTGTATTTTAGAAGATATTGATTGTTAATTTTTTTTGATAAACCTTTTATTGGTATTAAACCCAGAATATTAAGTTCTTTAGGATTTATTTTACCTTTATTTGGTCTGATATGCTTATCAACAATTTTTACAACCTGTTCAAGTCGATTAACATTGTCATCTTGATGGACGCCATGATGATGGTATACACTAGATTTTGGCTGATAAAGAATTTTATATCCTTTTTTTATTACCTTCTCAGCCCATAATCGATCTTCAATATTACTTACCTTATTATCAAATGGTATTTTTTCTAATATAGATTTAATTATACACGAATTTGCATTATGAAAAAAACTATCTTTTTTTTGAATTTTTTTATCTAACCCGAATAAAAGAAACATATCTCTTTTATTAGAAGATGATGAAAAATTCATTGGTTCCTGTCTGCCATAAACACCAACTATATTTTTTTTGTTATTATGTATTGATTTAACAAAATTTTCTAACCAATAATTGTTTGTTGGAATACAGTGAGCAGAAAGTATAACAATATACTCGCCATAAGATTCCTTTATTCCTAAGTTAATTGCTTTTCCTGGAAGAAATTTTTTAATCTTAATAATTTTTTTTATATCAAATTTATTAATTTTTTTCAGGGTTTTGTCTGTACTATAATTGTCAACAATTATTATTTCAAATTTTTTATAAGTCTGTTTAAATACTTTGTCTAAACAAAGCTTAATCCATCTTTCTTCATTTTTTGTTCTAATTATTATACTAATAAGAGGATATTTATTTTTACCTACTTTCATAATTTAAAATTTTACAATTTGGCTTTTTTTTGTAATTAAACTAATATTTACTGCTTCTATAATTGCTGTAGAAATTATGGACTCTTTGAAACTACTTCTTTCTATAATGAAGTTTTTGTAATTTTGTTTATAGTTTATAATTGAATTTATATCTTTAATAAATTCTGTAACACTTTTTATACCATATCCAAAAAAAAATTCTTGATCTTTAGAAAATTTATTTAAAGAAGAAAAATAAGGATTTATATCTTGAACATTTTTATTATCATTTATTATTTGTAATCCTCTATTTTTTTGATCAGAAACTACTTTTCCTTTTGTGCCAATAATTGAAAATTTTTGATCAGACATAGCAGAAGAACTATTTGAATCTATCCAATTTGTTATATGATTAGTAACAAATATTTTGCCATTTGGTTTTTTCCACTCAATAATTACTTGTATCGAATCCCAAGTATTAATATTTTTATTTTTTAAAAATTCTTTTTGCCCCCATGCAAATACTTTTAAAGGTTTAAAATTAGTTAAAAAATATATTAAGTCTACATAATGTACTCCTAAATATTGAAAAACATTTGATTTACTTGACCATTTTTTAAAAATTTTAGTAGGTATGATCTTTCTTTGACTATATTCAACCACAGCATACAGGAGTGAACCTAATTCATTATTTTTAATTTTATTTTTAATAATAAGATTTGCTTCATCATATCTTTTATGAAATTCAACTCTGCCTAGCACTTTGTTTTTTTCTGTTAATTCTAAAAGTTTTTTTGCGTGAATTGTTTTATCAGAAAGAGGTTTTACAACTAAGCAGTGAATTTTTAATTTAATTAAATAGGAAGTTATTTTATAATGCAAATGATCTGGAACGCAGACAATAGCAGCATCTGGTTTGTGTTTTAAAGCTATATATTTATATTCATTAATATTTTTTTTTATTTTTGGGAAAGCTTCAAACCTAAAGTTTGATTTATGAAATTGATTTATTTTTTTGAAACATTGATTTGCAAATTTAGATGATTGTACATTAGTTGTGCATAATAAAATTTTTTCAATATCAACATACTTTGAAGAGGCAAATAAAGCAGGTAAGATAGTTCCAAAATTATCAGTACCTTTGCCTGTTACATACATACCTCCCCCAATAATCAAAATTTTTAATCTTCTTTTCATTTATAAATTATAATAATTATTATTTTTAATAGCATTTATAAGATAGGCATAAAATAAAAAATAAATAAAAATTTGAAATATAAATAAGTACCAAAAATAAATATTAAATGTATCAACATTACTTAAATACATCATAAGACAAGGAACTGAAAAAAATAAATTAATAATAATACCTGTTAACGAATTTGTTACTTCAATACTACCATATTTTTTTTTCAAAAAAACAAAAATCATATTATGTAAATGCTTATTATCAGGTCGTAATGGATTTTGTTTCATATTAATTCTTCTAATTATTGCATAAGAAATTTCTATACATGGATAACTTAATAAGCTAGCTAGAAAACCAGCTGAAAATAAATTAGTATTATAATAATATAGAGCAAGTGTTGATATAAAAAAACCTAAAAAATAACTACCTGCGTCACCCAAAAAAACTTTTGCAATTAAGATATTATATAGAAAAAAAATAAATAAAAATTTAAATAATAAAAAAAATGTGTAATCCCTAGTTTCTAAAAAGAAAATATAAGAAAAAATTACTCCTATTCCTGAAAGTATTCCATTTGCACCATCAGATATATTAGAAGCATTAATAAAACCAGAAATTATTATTAAAGTTATAAAAAAAGAAATTTCTTTATTTTGCAAAATGATATCAATAACTAAAACACCTGAACTTGAAACTAAAAAATTATTATTAGTGATTAAGAGAATTAGTATTGCAAAAAATAAGCAATATAATTTTAACAAATGATGCAATCCTCCTAAAAGATCATCTGCAAATCCTAAAAAACTAATAAAAAGAGTAATAATAAAGTAAAACAATAGCTGATTTTTATTGAATAGTTCTAAAATTGCTGCTTCTGTGTTGGATAAATTTAATATTAAAAATAACAAGATTAAAAGACCTCCTAATCTAGAACTTTTGTTAATGCTAATTCCATGAGTATCAGCATTGATGTTATTTAATTCTTTGTTGTCTTGAGCTATATTTAAATATGAAACTAAAACTAATACACCATAAAAACACAAAACATACAAATCAAAGAAATAAATAATAATTAATAAAATAATAAAAAGAAAAGAAGATTGGATTGAATGACTTCTTAGATTTATATTATTTTTTTTTTTAAAAATATTCACAATTATTAAGAATTAATTTTTAATCATCTTTTAAGTTAAATTTTTAAAAATTAAATGATTCTCCGCAACCACATGAATTTTTTTCATTAGGATTATTAAAAACAAATCTTGATGATAGCTTATCTTTTGAATAATCCATCTCGCTTCCTATTAGATACATTGTTGCTTTTGGATCAATAAAAATTTTAACTCCTTCTTTTGTAATTATATCAAAATTATTAACAGTTTCATTTTTTGCAAAATCTAATTTATATGAATATCCACTACAACCAGATTTATCTAATCCAACAATTATGCCCTTGACATCTTTTGAAGCATTTACAAGAATTTTTTTTATTTGTTCCAAAGCATTATCTGTTATTGTTATAATATCACTCATGGGTTCCTTATAAATTATTTAAAATATATCTAAAGCAAGTTTTGCATCTTCAGACATTAAATCTTTATGCCATTTAGGTTCCCAAACAAGATTTACCCTTATAGAATTTAAACTATTTATTTTTTCAACTGATTTTCCTACATTTTTTGGCATTGATCCAGCAACTGGACAATTTGGATTAGTTAGAGTCATATTAATGATTACATCGTTATTTTTTATATCAATATTATATATTAAACCTAAATCATATATATTGACAGGTATCTCTGGATCTAAAACAGTTTTAATACATTTAATTATTTCATCTTTATTTATTTGCTCTTTTGAAAAATTTTGAAATTCTTTAAAATAGCTAGCTTTATTATCTGGAAGAAAATCATTAAGTTCTTTATTTTTGATCATTTTAAGAAAGTAAATCCTGTATTTCTTTTAAACTATCTATCAATAAATCAATATCATTCTTATCATTATAAACACCAAAAGAAACTCTAGCATTTCCTTTAATATTTAAATATTTCATCAAAGGTTGAGCGCAGTGATGTCCTGACCTTATAGCGATATTGTTTTTATCTAATAATAATGAAACATCATTAAAATGAAAACCATCTAAATTAAATGATATTATTCCACCTTTATTTTTTGATTCACCATAAATATTTAAATTATTAAAATTTCTAAGCTTATCTAAAGCATAATTGCGTAAATCTAATTCATGATTAAAAATATTATTTAAACCAATTTCATTTACAAAATCTATTGAAGCTGAAAAGGCTATTACCTCAGCAATAGGAGGTGTGCCTGCTTCAAACTTTTCATAAGTATCAAGATAGCTACTGTGAAAAATATCTACATTTTTTATCATTGAGCCTCCACCCTGATAAGGATCAAAACTATTAATCCATTTATCTTTCATATATAAAATTCCTAAGCCTGAAGGACCATATACTTTATGAGCTGAGAAAACATAAAAGTCTGGATCTAATGATTTTATGTCTAATTTTTTGTGAGGTACATACTGACATCCATCAACTAATAATGGAATTTTATAATTCTTTTGCATATCTATAATCTTGCCTAAATCTGTAATTGATCCTGTTACATTTGACATATGAGTAAGTGAAATTAATTTTGTTTTTGAATTAATTTTAGAAGCAAAATCATTATAATCAATTTCACCTCCATTAGTTATATTTACAGGTACTATTTTGATGTTTTTGTTTTTTTGAACTAAATGCCATGGAACAATATTAGCATGATGCTCCAAATGGCTTATTATTATTTCATCTCCATCATCTAAATGATTTTTTTGTAAGCAAGTTGATATTAAATTAATTCCTTCTGTTGCACTTTTGGTAAAAATAATATTTTCATGTGAAGGTGAATTAATAAAATTAGAAACTTTTTTTCTTGATTCTTCATAGCGTTTTGTCAACTTAGAACTTAAATCATAAATACCTCTATGAATATTTGCATATTCATAAGAATAGCAATTGTTAATAGCATTAATCATGCTGTCAACTTTTAGAGCAGATGCAGCAGTATCAAAAAAAACTAGTTCTGGTTTTTTTGTAAATACTGGAAACCTAGATTTTATTTCTTTAGTCTTCATTAAATATTTTTTAAATAATTCTCTAAACCAAATGTAACTCTTGACAAAGCATAGTCATCCAAACTTTTAATATCTTCATAAATAAATGAAGATATTAACATTTTTAAAGCTTGGGACTGATTAATACCTCTGGATCTTAAATAGAACATTGCATTTTTATCAACAGGCCCAATGGTTGATCCATGAGAACACTTAACATCATCTGCAAATATTCTTAATTCTGGTTTAGAAAAAAATGAGGCACTATCAGAAAGTAAAATTCCTTTACTTAATTGATATCCTTGAGTTTTTTGAGCTTTTCTATCAACTATTGTGTTGCTGAAATAATTAGCCTTTGAATTATCTTTCAATATACCTTTATATATTTGATTACTCTCACAATGCTCACATTTATGATTAATAAAAGTTTTAATAGATGCTAAATTTTTATCTTTAATAAAAAAACACCCCTTTAAATACGCATTAGATTCAGTGCCAATCAAATCAGCATAATGAAAATTCCTAACAAATCCATCAGAGAAATTAAAAATATGCTGATTGTATAAAGAATTTTTTTCACAGTTTGTGTAAGTAGTTAAATACAAGTTATCTGATTTTTTAATATCTTGTATTATTGTGTGTTCGATTTTTGCATCAAGCTCGACATTTATTGAACATAAAATGTTATTAAGAGAATTTTCTGAATTATTAAATTCTTCTAATATTTTAACTTTACTTCCTTGCTCACATTGAATGATATTTTTTTGAAAAATTGTAGTATCTTTTTCAGGTTGATTAAATATTTTAATCTTTACATTGCAATTTTTTTTTATTTTTAAGATAAAGCCAGAATTTAAAAAAATAGAATTTATATCTAATATTAAATCATTAAGAGAACTGAATTTTTGTTCAAAAAAAATACTTGATTCATTATTCGTAATATTAAAAACTTGAATATTTTCATCTTCAAAATTCTGGCAGATACCATTTATAATATTAATTTGATAATATTCATTATCATTTGAATTAGTAGTTGGTTTTTTATCAATTATTTCATAATTATATTTAAATGAAAGTAATTTATTTATATCTACATTTTTTAAGCTTTCATTATTTTTTTTATCAAAGGTTTTTGAAGTTATCTTCTGTAATAATTTTTTTCTTTCAAAAAAAATGTGTTCTTGATTAGAAAATAACAAACTATTTAATTTAGATTCAAAATTTTCTTGAATTTTCATTAATTAAAAATATTTATAGCCAGAGTTTTCTATTTCTGTAGCTACAGAAATATCGCCGGTTTTTACTATTTTACCTTCTCTCATTACATGAACAAAGTCAGGAGCAATATAATCAAGTAGTTTTTGATAATGGGTTATTATTATGAAAGAATTTTTAGAATTTTTTAATTTTTTAACACCATTCGCTACTATTTTTAAAGCATCAATATCTAATCCTGAGTCTGTTTCATCAAGTATTGCCAAATCCGGATTTAATATACTCATTTGAAGTATCTCATATCTTTTTTTTTCTCCACCAGAGAAGCCAGAGTTAATTGATCTTTTTAACATTTCTAAACTAATTCCAAGTTCAGTTGCTTTAGTTTTCAATAATTTTACTAATTCTAAATTATCTATTTCTTTCTTTCCTTCTTTTTTAAGCCTAGCATTTAAAGATGTATTAAGAAATGGTGTAATATTTACACCAGGAATTTCAACTGGATATTGAAATGCTAAAAATAAACCTTCCAATGCTCTTTCTTCAATGTTTAATGCCAATAAATCAAGATCTTTGAAAATAATTTTTCCAGAATCGATTATATAATTTTCATTACCAGCTAAAACATTAGACAAAGTACTTTTGCCAGAGCCATTAGGCCCCATAATTGCATGAATTTCACCTTTTTTTAATTTAATATTAAAGTCATTTAATATTTTATTACCATCTATAGATACATTTAAATTATTTATTTCTAAAAAAGTCATCCTACGCTACCTTCAAGAGAAATTGAAACCAGTTTTTGTGCTTCAACTGCAAATTCCATTGGCAGCTCTTGTAATACTTGTTTGCAAAAACCATTAACAATTAGTGATATAGCCTCTTCCTGATTTAATCCTCTTTGCCTACAATAAAATAATTGATCCTCATTAATTTTAGAAGTAGATGCCTCATGTTCAATAATAGCTGAATTATTTTTTGACTCAATATAAGGAATTGTATGTGCGCCACATTGATTTCCAATTAAAAGAGAGTCGCACTGTGTGTAATTTCTTGCCTTATCAGCTTTTTTTAAAAATGATACATTACCTCTATACGTGTTTTGAGACTTTCCAAGGGATATACCTTTTGATATAATTTTGCTCTTGGTGTTTTTTCCTATGTGTGTCATTTTAGTACCCGTATCTGCTTGCTGATAATTATTCGTAATTGCTACAGAATAAAACTCTCCAATTGAATTATCTCCTTTAAGAATACAGCTTGGATATTTCCATGTTATCGCAGAACCAGTTTCAACCTGAGTCCATGAAATTTTACTATTATTTCCTTTGCATAAACCTCTTTTTGTAACAAAATTGAATATTCCTCCTTTCCCATATTCATCGCCTGGAAACCAATTTTGTATTGTTGAATATTTTATCTCTGCATTCTCTAATGCTATGAGTTCAACATTAGCTGCATGTAACTGGTTACTATCTCTTTGTGGAGCTGTACATCCTTCTAAATAACTAACATAACTATTTTTATCTGCTATTATAAGAGTTCTTTCAAATTGACCAGTTTCTTCAGAATTAATTCGAAAGTATGTAGAAAGCTCCATTGGACATTTTACATTCTCTGGAACATATACAAAAGAACCGTCTGTAAAAACAGCAGAGTTTAATGCTGAGAAACTATGGTCCCCGGGTGGTATAACTGAGCCTAAATATTTTTTTACTAACTCTGGATATTTTTTTATTGCTTCACTTATTGAACAAAAAACTATGCCTAGTTTTTCTAATTCACCTTTATAAGTTGTAGCAACTGAAACACTATCAAATACTGCATCAACAGCAACTCCAGCTAAAACTTTTTGTTCTTGAAGAGGTATGCCTAGCTTATTGTAAGTTTCTATTAGTTTTGGATCAACTTCACTTAGATCTTTTGGTTTATTTTCAAAATCTTTTGGAGCAGAATAATAATAGATGTCTTGATAATTTATTTTTGGAAATTTAAGATTTGCCCATCTTGGCTCTTTCATAGTCAGCCATTTTTTGTAGGCTTTAATTCTCCATTCAAGCATCCATAAGGGTTCTTTTTTCTTTTTAGAGATAAATAGTATAGTATCTTCACTGAGACCTTTTTGTGGTCTGTCGGACTCAATATTGGTTACAAATCCATACTTGTACTTATATTTGCTGAATTTCTCTAAAGTTTTAACAGTTTCTGAACTCACAAATCCTTAATTAAGGATTTATTTAAATAAATCCAGCTTTTTCAACACAATTTTAATAAGTTTAGAACTGATTCTAAATTATTGTTATCCATCCACCTCCTAAGACTCTGCTTTCTTTATAAAACACGCAGGCTTGTCCTGGAGAAGTTGAATTCAAGGGTTTGTCAAACAGAAAACTTCCTTGATTATTTTCTATATTTAGAACCCCTTCAATTTCTTTTTGCGTAGATCTAATTTTAGCTGAACATCTTAAATTTTTTTTCTTAAAACCATCACCTAACCAATTTATATCTTTAAAAATAATTTTTGACTTTTTTAATTTACTTTCATTTCCAAGGACTAGATAATTTTGCTCCTTATTAACTTCAATAACATAAAGAGGTGTTTTTTGACCTCCAATACCCATTCCCTTTCTTTGTCCAACTGTATAGTTAGTTATACCTGCATGTTTCCCTATTAGATTTCCTTCATAGTCAAAAATATCACCTGATTTATTGAGTTTTGGATTTATTTTATTAATTAGATCTCTGTATGAAGAGGAAGTAACAAAACAAATATCTTGACTATCAGGTTTGTCACTGACTTCAAGATCAAAATCAACTGCCATTTGACGTATTTCTGATTTTAAATAACGACCTAATGGAAATCTAATATAATTTAACTGTTCCTGATTAGTAGCAAATAAAAAATAGCTTTGATCTTTTGTATTATCAACAGCTTTGAAAAGTTTAGCATCTTCAAGCCCCCCTTCTCTTATAGCATAATGACCAGTTACCAAAGCATCAGCTCTTAAATTTTTTGACTCAAGCAATAAATCTTTAAACTTAACTGTTTGATTACATCTAATACATGGAACCGGAGTTTCAGCATTTGAATATGATTCAATAAAATTATCAATTACACCATCAAAAAACTTATCTTGAAAATCAAGAACAATATGAGGGAAATTATACTGTTTAGCAACTCGTTTTGCATCTTCTATATCTCTTCCCGCACAACATGACTTTGATTTTGAAACATCAGATTGATTATATAATCTTAATGTGATCCCTATGATATTATATCCTTCTCTTTTTAATTTAACAGCAGCCACAGAGCTATCTACCCCGCCAGACATAGCTACAACAACTTTTGTAGCTTTTTCAGGTTTATTAAATCCAAGAGAATTCATATTATTTATTAATCTATATTTACAAAGTTAAATAAGTTCAATATTAGCTTTTGCAAATGGTAGATTTATTAATTTCTGGACCAGAGGGCAAAATTGAGGCAAAGTATACGCATAATAATAGTGACAATTCTCCAATAGTTCTAATATTGCACCCTGACCCTTCAAGAGGGGGGACAATGAATACAAAAATTATTTTTAAACTGTACAAAATATTCATTAATAATGGCTTTTCAGTAATTAGATTTAATTTTCGTGGCGTAGGTAAAAGTGATGGGATATTTGATGACGGAGAAGGTGAATTAAGCGACGCAGCAAGTGTGCTTGATTGGCTACAACAATATAATACAAATTCAAAAATTTGCTGGGTAGCTGGGTTTTCTTTTGGTGCTTGGGTTGCTATGCAATTATTAATGAGAAGGCCAGAAATAAATGGATTTGTTAGTGTTTCTCCTCCTGCTAATCTTAGAGATTTTAGTTTTCTAGCACCTTGTCCATCTTCTGGACTCATTATTCATGGAGATAAAGATAATATAGCTTCATTTGATTCTGCTAAAATATTAGCGGAGAAACTCCAAAAACAAAAGAAGGTTAATATAAGATTTAAACCAATTAAAGGAGCTGATCATTTTTATGAGAATTACTCAGAAGATTTTGAAAATATAGTTGACAGTTATATAAAAGAGAATCTTCAAATAATATAATATAATAGTACAATTTTAATATGAAATACAGATCTGCCTTTTTGAAAGAGATTAGTGCTCGTGGCTTCATTTATCAAGCAAGTGATATTGAAGAACTTGATAATTTAATGAGTAAAAAAAATATAACTGCTTATATAGGGTTTGATATTACAAGTGACAGTCTTCATATAGGTAGTTTAGTTCAATTAATGCTACTTAATTGGTTAGATCATTATGAACATAAAACGATTGCTTTAGTTGGTGGAGGTACTACTTTGGTAGGTGATCCATCAGGAAAAGATGAAGGTCGAAAAATTTTAGAACCAAAAAATATAATGAATAACTTAAAAAAAATAGAGAAAACATTTAGTAAATTTATTAACTTAAACAAAAATGGAAAAGTAATTAATAATTATGAATGGTTATCAAATATAAATTATATAAATTTTTTAAGAGAATTTGGTTCAAAAATAACTATAAACAAAATGCTTACGTTCGAATCTGTAAAAAACAGATTGGATAGAGAACAACCTCTGACATTCTTAGAATTTAATTATATGTTACTCCAATCATATGATTTTTATTATTTAAATAAAAAATATAATTGTGAATTACAACTTGGTGGTTCAGATCAATGGGGAAATATAATAAACGGTATAGACCTAATTCGTCGTTTAAATAATAATAAAACATTTGCAATAACCTCACCATTAATAACTAATACAGATGGTTCAAAAATGGGGAAAACTGCAAACGGAGCAATTTGGTTAAATGAGGGCAATTTATCCAATTTTGATTTTTATCAATTCTGGAGAAATACTTCTGATGAAAATGTTCCAAAATTTTTAAATCTTTTTACAAAAATCCCACTTAAAGAAATTGCAGAACTATCTAAGTTGCAGGGTCAAGAAATTAATGATGCAAAAAAAATTCTCGCATATGAAATTACAAAAATAGCAAGAGGCGAAATACAAGCACAAGAAGCTAGAGATATAAGTACAAATATTTTTATAAATGATAAGCTTGATGATAGAATAAATTCGTATGAAGTAAAATTAGACAGAATCAGAGATTCATCTTTCTCAATAATTGATGCTGTAGAAAAATTAAATTTAGTTAACACAAGAAGTGAAACAAAGAGGTTAATAAATTCAAAAGGTATAAAAGTTAATAATAAAACTTACAAAGATGCTAATTTTTCACTAATCAACTATGTTTCCTCTAATGAAATTAAAATCAGTATTGGAAAAAATAGAATTGGTATTATTAAAATTAATTAAATAATTAAAGATTTCTCAAGAAAGTTATTTATATCTCCATCTAGTACGTCATTTACATTTGAAGACTCATACCCTGTTCTTAAATCTTTAATTAATTTGTAGGGATGCAAAACATAGGATCTTATTTGATTACCCCATCCTATATCTTTCTTTTGATTATTTATTTTATTTTCCTCTTCTTTTCTTTTTTGCAATTCTAATTCATATAATCGTGATTTAAGCATATTCATCGCATTAGATTTATTTTTATGTTGAGAACGATCACTTTGACATTGAACTACAATTTCACTAGGAATATGTGTTATGCGTACTGCACTATCTGTTTTATTTACATGCTGACCGCCAGCACCAGATGCTCGATAAGTATCAACCCTTAAATCAACTTCATTAATATTTATTTCTATTTTATCATCAATTTCTGGATAAACCCAGATACTTGCAAAGCTAGTATGTCTTCGTTTATTACTATCAAATGGGGAAATTCTTACCAAACGATGGATTCCACTTTCTCTTTTCAGCCATCCATATGAATAACTATTATCAATTTTTATAGTTGAAGATTTAATTCCTGCCTCTTCACCTCTTGATTCCTGCAATAATGATACTGTACAATTATTTTTTTCAGCCCAACGAATATACATTCTTAAAAGCATTTCTGCCCAATCTTGACTTTCCGTACCCCCTGCGCCTGCATGAATTTCTATAAAGGCATTATTAGGATCAGCAGGTTCTCCCATTAAATAAATATATCTTACTTGATTTGATTCATTTAATAATTGATGAGAATCTGCAAGAAGTTGTTCTAAGTAAGTTTCATTATGCTCTAATTGAACTAATGAGTATAACTCTTCTAAATCTTTTAATGATTGTTTAATTTTTTTAAAATCATTTATTTTTTTTTCTAAATTTTTTATTTTTTTAAAAATTGATTTAGCTTCTGGATCATTCCAAATATCAGTTTTTGTAGTTTTGTCTTTTAATTCATTAAGTTCTTTTTGAAGAAAAGAATAGTCAAACTCCCCTCCTCAAAAGATCAAAATTTGATCTAATTGCTTTAATATTATTATCTAGATCTTCTTTATTAAACATCAATTATCTAATAAACCACCTGTTCCAGAAATGGAATTATTATTAATTGAACCCAAAGAATCCAGTATATTGAGATTTTTTGAGTTATATGGTTCAGTACCAATGATGAAAGGTTCTAAAATACTGCTTTTTTTGTTTGATGGTAGGCCAGTTTTAGGATCAATCTTAACAAAACTAATACCTGAAGGAATTCTAAAAGGTATTTTATTTGAATTTATATTTGCTTTTTTTATAAATTTTTTAAAAATAGGTAAAGCTACTGAAGAACCAGTTTCTTTATAACCTAGCGATTGAGGATTATCATAACCTACATATATGCCAATAACCACATCTGGTGAAAAGCCAATAAACCAAGCATCTTTATTATCATTGGTAGTACCTGTTTTCCCTGCTAACGGTACATTTAAGTCTTTTAATTTTCTACCAGTACCTCTTGTAACTACTCCTTCCAGCATAGACGTAACTTGATAAGCGATTCTTGGATCAAGAATATTTTTTTGGCTATTAATAATTGTAGGAATCGGAATTTTATTAGAGAAATTTGTAACATTACAATTAATACATTCTTTATTTGAACTTCTATAAATTTTTAAACCTTCTTTTGAATAAATACTTTTAATCATTTTTGGAGAAATTTTATTTCCTCCATTTACAATTATTCCATAAGTATTTGTTAAATCCAATAAAGAAACTAAACCTGAGCCAAGTGACATTGAAAGTTTGTCATCAATATATTTATCTATTTCAAAATCTTTAACTGTTTTAAGTATTTTTTGCATACCTATTTTATCTGCCAACCTTATTGTCATTAGATTTCTAGATTTTTCAATTCCTGTTCTCATTGTTGTTAATCCAAAAAATTCTTCTGTATAGTTTGCTGGCTTCCATTTAGGTAATCCAGGTCCTTGGTCTATTACATAAGGTGCATCTAAAATTAAAGTGGATGGTGTATAACCTTCTTTTAAAGCAGATATGTATACTAATGGTTTAAAAGCTGAGCCAGGTTGTCGTTTAGCTTGAGTAGCTCTATTAAATTCACTTAATCTAAAACTCAAGCCACCTGACATTGCCATTATATCGCCTGTATGTGGATCTAAAACTAATATCGCCCCGTTTACTTTTGGTATTTGCCTTATTATAATAATGTCATTTATTTGCTCTACAAAAATAACATCACCTACTTTAAATTTAATTTTATCTAACCAAAGATTATCTGTTGTAGTTAATTTAATTAAAAAATTATTATTATTTTCATCAATAGCTTTTAAATTATTATTTTTTACAACAGTTAGAATTACGGGAAACCAGTTATTTGGAAAAGGATTTTGAGAATGAAATATTTCAATCTCATTTTTGAATTTATTTAATTCAAAGTTTTCTAAAACTCCTCTCCAACCATGTCTTTTATCATATTCTATGAGGCCATTAATTAAAGATTGTTCCGCAATTTCTTGAAGTTTAGTATTAATCGTAGTTTTTATTACTAAACCTTCTTCATAAAGTTTCTTTTCTCCATATTGATTATAGAGATTTTTTCTAATTTCTTCATAGAAATAATCACCCTTAGTAAAAGCTAGCTCTGTTCTTTTTTTTATATTAATTGGTTTTTCTGTATAATTTAAATCTTCTTTTGTAATATAATTGTTTTCATACATTTTTTTTATTACCCAATTTCTTCTTTCTAATGCTTCTTTATATTTTAGAATTGGATGATAATTATTTGGAGCTTTTGGAAGTGCTGCTAAAAAAGCAATTTCATGCAATTGTAGTTCATTAAGAGATTTGTCAAAATAATTTAAACTTGCACTCGCTATTCCATATGAACCAAAACCTAAATAAATATCATTTAGATACAGTTCTAGTATTTCATCTTTTTCTAGTATATTTTCGATTCTTATTGCTAATAAAATTTCTTTTATCTTTCTTTCATAGCTAATTTCATTACTAAGAAGTAAATTCTTTACTACTTGCTGTGTAATTGTAGATGCACCAATTAATTTAGAATTACTGAAACTACTTAATATATTGGATATAATAGCTCTAATTATTGCTAGAATATCTATTCCAATATGTGAGTAAAATTTTTTATCCTCGGCAGATATAAATGCATGAATTATTGTTTTGGGAATTCTGTTAATTGGAACATATATTCTTTCTTCTTTAAAATAACTTTTTAATAAAATACCATCGGAAGTATAAACTCTTGAAGATAAATCAGGTTTATAATTTAGTATTTTATCATAATTTGGTAGCTCAGGTGCATATTTCCATAGTGCAGAAAAAATCACAAATATGCTTATGGCTGAACCTAAAAACCCAAATAATAAGAAAAATTTTAAGATTTTAATTATGTTCTGCATTTATTTTGAATCTAGATTGTGAAATAGTTAAAAATATGACAAATAGGAACAAAATTAAATATATAACAAAAATACAAAAAATTTAATTATAAAATGCAACATAAATTAAGCAAATACAATGGAGTTTCCCACATATGTCAAAGAAAATACTTATCGATACATCAAATGCAAATGAGACTAGAATTGCAGTTACAAACAACGGAAAATTAGATGATTTTGAGATTGAATCAAATAAAAAAAATGCAGTAAAAGGAGATGTTTATCTTGCAAAAATAACTAGAGTTGAACCTTCATTACAAGCTGCTTTTGTTGATTTTGGCGCAAATAGAAATGGTTTTCTTCCATTAACAGAAATTCATCCCGATTATTTCAAAATACCATCTGCTGATGAAGATAAACTTAAAGAATTAAAGAAAAAATTAAATGCTTTTAATGAACATGAAGAAATTAAAGCAAATGAAGATAACTTAAATATAAGTGAAGAATCACAAGATGATTTTGGAGAAAATTTTGAATATACAGAAAAGAATACAAAAAATTCAAAAAAAATAACAAATAAAACGAATAATCCAAAACGAGAGTATTATAATTTTTTTAAAAAATACAAAATTCAAGAAGTAATTAAACCTAGACAAGTAATACTTGTGCAAATAAATAAAGAAGAAAGAGGTCTAAAGGGTGCTGCTCTAACTACTTTTCTCTCTTTTGCTGGCAGATATTGTGTATTAATGCCAAATAGTATGAATAACGATGGTATATCAAGAAAAATAGGAGATATTGAAGAAAGAAAAAAACTAAAACAAATACTATCTTCAGTCAACATCCCAGAGAGAATGTCAATTATAATAAGAACAGCAGGAATTGGTAAAACAAAAAAAGAAATTGCAAAAGATTTGAATTTTTTGATATCTCAATGGAACAAAATAAGAGAAATAACTATTAAATCTGAAGCTCCTAATTTAATTTATGAAGAAGGGAGTATTTTAAAAAGAATTATAAGGGATATGCTTAATGAAGATATTGATACATTATTGGTTGAAGGTAAAGATGGGTATGATAAAATAAAAAAACTTACAAAAAATTTAATATCTAAATACTCAAAAAAAATTAAACTCTTTAAATCGAAAGATAATTCACTTTTTGCAGAAAACAACATTGAAAATCAAATTAATGAATTATTCAGCTTAAGTGTAAAATTGGAATCAGGAGGATCAATAGTAATTAATACAACTGAGGCTCTGGTTGCAATAGATGTAAATTCAGGCAAAAACACATCAGAAAGAAACATCGAAAGCACGGCATTAAAAACAAATCTTGAAGCAGCTAGTGAAATAACTCGACAACTCAGATTAAGAGATTTAGGTGGTCTTGTGGTAATTGATTTTATAGATATGGAGGATTATCGAAATAATTTTAAAGTTGAAAAGGCAATTAAAACTGGTCTTTTTAGAGATAGAGCAAGAGTACAAGTAGGTAGAATCAGTATGTTTGGTTTGTTAGAACTATCTAGACAAAGATTAAGATCAAGTTTAATTGATAAATCATTTGAAAAATGTAACTACTGCAAAGGATCAGGCTTAATTTTAAATAATAGTTCAATTAGTGATCAAATAATAAAAGTAATTAAAGAAAAATTATCTAACGAAGAAAATTTAAACTTAAGTGTTAAATGCAATACTGCTTTAGCTGAAACTTTAATAAATTTAAAAAAACAAGAAATTAATAAGCTTGAAAGTACATACAACTCAAATATTAATTTTGTTTTTAATGATCATTTTTCTTTACATGAACCGATAGTAGAATCCCAAAAAAAAGAATTAGAGGAGAAAAAACAGAAAAATATCATTAAAAATACTAAAATAAAAACTAGTGCCAAAAGCAAAAGTAATATCAAGAAAAAAACTAAAAAAGCAATAAAAAAAATTCAAAGAAAAAATACGTCAATTAAAAAATCAAAGGAAAAAACTAAGCAATTAAAAAGTTCTCCTAATCCAGATGAATTAAAAAATTCTGATATTGTAGAGGAAAAATCAGGTTGGTGGTCATAATTAGAATTATACCTATTTTTGTATTTGTAATTGTTATTTATTATTCAAAATTTGTTTTTTGCTCTCAAATCTATGATTATGAAACTGAAAAATTTATAGAAAAAATTAATAATGAGATTTTATCTGTAAATAATTATAATAAAAAAATACATTTTAGAATAATTGATGATGAAACACCTAATGCATTTATTAATCATAATAATGAATTATTTATTTCATCTGGATTAATTGTAAATGCTCCAGATTATGTTGCCTTTCTGGCAGTATTAGCTCATGAAATAGGACATTTAGAAAAATATCATATTGCTAAAAAAAAAGATTCTATTGAAAATTTAAAATCAATAAATGCTTTAGGTAGCATAACTATCATTGCTGGCTCATTAATAAGCAATAATCCTGAAATGATTAATGCTCTACCTGTAAATCAAGTAGGAATAAATAATTTTTATATAAATTTTAGCAAAGACCAAGAGAGAGAAGCAGATTTATATGCAATAGAAACTTTAAATAAATTAAATTTATCATCTAATTCAGTAAAGCAATTATTAAATATATTGGAAAAAGAAGCATTAAGTAAAGGTTTTAATGAAGATATGCAAAAATTTTCTACTCATCCAATATTCAGAGAAAGATATACAATAATAGATGAAAAAAAAAATGAGGGTGAAAAAAAATTTAATACAAAATTAAATGATGAATTTAATTTTATTAAAGCAAAGTTTTTAGGTTACTCTAGAAATGAAAAAAAAATCAAACTAAGTAAACATCCAGAAAAATATTATAAAGCGATAAAAAACTCCAAATCAGGTAATTTATTCTTATCACTAAAATTGTTAAACGAATTAATAATGCAATATCCTCAAAATATATATCTTATTGAAACTAAAGCAGATATTTTAATTTCATATGGGTATAAAAATGAAGCTATCAAGTTTTATGAAAAAGTTTTAAATTTTTATCCGGATAACAAATATACTCAACTAAGAATATTTAATAATAAAGATTTAGAAGAATTAACTTATAATCAAAAAAATGATTTATTTAATAAAAATATTAATTTATTGTTTCACTTTCAAAATAATAATAAAATAATAAGTAAGTTTTTAAAACTTGCAAATTATTTAAATAAAAAAAATTGGGTGGAATTTTTTAATCTTATAAAAAATAAAAATAAAACAAAAAATTTAAATTATGATAATAAATTGAAAAATATAAAAAATAATACAAATGATAACAACTTAATTAAATTAATAAATATAATGCATAAAAAATGATCGGATCTCTTGTATATAATGATTATAAAGATCTTTTTAAAAAAAATAGAATATCAACAACAAGAGATTTTGAAAATCAAATACAGCCATCAAGTATAGATTTATCATTAAGTGAAGAATGCTATGAAATTAAATGTAGTTTTCTTAGCCCTTATTCTAAAGTAAGAGATAAGCTAGATGAATTAATAGTAAAAAAAATTAATTTAAATCATTCAAAAATCTTTAAAAAAAATAAAACATATCTAGTAAGACTAAATGAATTTTTAAACTTAGAAAATAATGTAAAAGGATATTGCAATCCAAAAAGTAGCACTGGTAGGCTTGATATATTTTGCAGAACTATTTTAGATAATTGTGATGAATATGAAAAAATACCATCAAATTATCAAGGTGAAATGTTTATTGAAATTACAACACGATCATTTGATGTAGAGTTCATTGCTGGAGACAAGCTAAATCAAATGAGATTAGTTTATAAAAAAAATTATTATATTGAAGATAATGCATTAAGAAAAATAAATGATTTTGATCCAATTATTTATAACTCTAATCTAGCAATAATAGATAACGGGTTAAAAATATCTGTAGATCTATCAACTAATAATAATATTTGTTCATATAGAGCAAAAGAAAATACTCCAGTATTAAATTTCAGTAAGGTTAATTATCATGATAAAAATAAATATTGGGACGAATTAAATACTAAAAATAATTGTTTAATTATTGAAAGGAATAAATTTTATATTCTTAAATCTAAGGAAAAAATTCGTATACCCAAAAATATGGCAGGAGAGATGATACCTTATGATACTGGTATTGGAGATTTCAGAGTTCATTACGCTGGTTTTTTTGATCCTGGATTTGGAGATCCAGGTGGTTCATATGCAGTTCTTGAAGTTAAAACTCAAGAAGTCCCCTTTTTACTAGAAGATGGGCAAACTATTGCAAGGATAAAATATGAAAAATTGAATAAAAACACATCTGTGGTATATGGTACTTCAATAAATTCAAATTATCAAAACCAAAAACTTGCATTAAGTAAACATTTTATTTACTAAAAAAAATGAAAAAAATATTAATTATAAATGGACCTAACTTAAATTTGCTAGGTAATAGAGAAAAAAACTTTTACGGCGATACTACCCTTGAAAAAATTCAAAATATTTGTCAAACTGTTTGTGATAAGTATCAGTTGGAATGTGAATTTTTTCAGAATAATAATGAAGGTGCTTTAATCGATAAGATACAAAGTGTTGATAAAGGATATGACGGTATAATTATTAATCCAGCAGCTTATACCCATACATCAATAGCGATTCTAGATGCTCTAAGAGCAACTTCTAAGCCAAAAATTGAAATTCACATTTCAAACATATA
>PTKZ01000018.1 GCA_002938205.1 Alphaproteobacteria bacterium MarineAlpha5_Bin5 | reverse complement strand
ATAATGAAATGTTTTTGAACGGTGGTGATATTCCTTCAAGTCCTATGAATTTTTTAACTGGTAATAGATCTATGTATGCTCACGGAGAACCAAGTGATAGAAAAATACAAATTGGTGATTTTATGCATTTGCAATTTGGTTCACATTATAGAAGGTATTGTTGCACAATAGGTAGAAATATATGTTTAGGGGCTCCTAATAAGAGAATGAAAGAAATTTTTGAGGTTACTAAAGAAGCTGGCGATGCTTGTATAGCTGCAATGGGTCCAGGTAAAAAAGTAAAAATAGCTCATGATGCAGCAGTAGCAGTAATAAAGTCAGCAGGAATGGACAAATATCGCTTACATATGACAGGGTATGCAGTCGGCATTGCATTTCCTCCAACATGGGTTGAGCCATTAATTGTAGATGGATCTTCAAACCAAACTTTTGAAAAGGGGATGGTAATTGCGGTCGAACCACCAATATTTAGCTATGATGATAAAATAGGAGTGAGACTAATTGATAATGTTATTATAACTGATGATGGGGTTGAGGTTTTGTCTAAAACATCTAGAGACTTACATATAATTTAAAATTTAGAAAATGATTTTATTAGATAGAATTTTAGAATCTCATAAAAAGATTTCTCCTTATATAAATCATACACCATTAATTCATTCTGATTTTTTATCAAAAAATAGAACTGTAAAATTAAAATTAGAATCTCTTCAGAAAACTGGATCATTTAAATTAAGAGGTGCTACAAATAAATTATTAGCTTTATCAGATGATGAAAAAAAAAGAGGTGTAATAGCAGTTTCTACTGGCAATCATGGAAGGGGCGTAGCTTTTGCATCAAGTCTTCTTGGGATTAAATCAACTATTTACATGTCATCAATGGTTCCGCAATATAGAAAAGAAGCTATCGAAGCACTAGGAGCAAATGTTGAAATTTATGGTTCAAATAGTGATGAGGCAGATCTTCGTGCTAGGGAAATTTCTAAAAATGAAAATATTCCTTTAATTCATCCTTTTGATGACGAAGATGTCATAGCAGGTCAAGGGACTGTTGGTTTAGAGATGTTAAAAGATTTTCCTGAGGTAGATACAGTAATTATTCCAACTTCAGGAGGAGGATTAATAGGTGGAATTGCTTTAGCCTTAAAATTACAAAAACCTGATATTAAAGTAATAGCAGTATCTATGGAAAGAGGACCGTCTATGTATGAAAGTTTAAAAAAAGGTAAACCAGTAGATGTAGAAGAATTAGAAACATTAGCTGATTGTTTGGGCGGGAGTATTGGACTAGAAAATAAATTTACTTTTGATATTGTTAAAAATTTAGTAGATGATTTTGTTTTGATTAGTGAGGAAAAGATTGCTGAAGGTATTAGATTAAATTTTGCTGAACACAGATTAGTTACAGAAGGAGCAGCTGCAACAAGTGTTATGGTCGCTAAAGATAATTTATCACCTCTTCTTGGAAAAAATATTATTTGCTTAATTTGTGGTGGCAATATTGATTATAAATTGTTTTCTGAAATAATTTCATGACAATTATTTTGCAATCTGATGATATCAAAAAGTGTGTTCAATTAAATAAAGAGTTAATTCCAATTATAGAAGATGCATTTAAGAGTTTGGCAAAAGGCAATACAATTATGCCTCCTATTTTACGACTTGATGTTCATAAATATAATGGGGAAACTGATGTAAAAGCAGCCTATATTGAGGGTTTAGATAGTTATGCCATTAAGGTTGCTTCAGGATTTTTTGATAATCCAAAGCTGGGTATTCCATCAAGTAACGGTATGATGATATTATTAGATTCTCAAACAGGTGTTATAAAATCTGTTTTATTAGATAAAGGTTATTTAACAGATGTACGTACTGCTATCGCTGGATCAATAGCTGCAAAATATTTGTCAAACCTAGAATCAACAAAAGCAGGAATAATTGGCGCAGGTCTGCAAGCAAGATTGCAACTTGAAGCATTAAAATTAGTTCGTCCAATTGATACAGCTTTTGTTTGGTCAAGAAATGCAACAAAGGTTGAAAAGTTTGTCAAAGAAATTGAATATTTGAACCTAAAAATAGAAATATGTAAATCACCTGAAGAATTGATAACTAAATCAGATATTGTAGTTACAACTACTCCTAGCAAATCGCCTTTAATTAAAAGTGATTGGATTAAGAAAGGTTTACATATAACAGCAATGGGATCTGATGCTGAAGAAAAAAATGAATTAGATCCAAATATATTAAAAAAATGTGATTATTATATTCCTGATAGTCAATCTCAAACTGCAGTATTAGGAGAACTCCATCATGCAATAGAAAACAATATATTACCTTCAAAAGTAAAATTTAAAGAGTTAGGTGATATTATTCTAGATTTAAGTTTAGGTAGAAAAAATAATGATGATATTACTATATGTGATTTGACAGGCACAGGTGTTCAAGATACTGCAATTGCTAGGTATACTTTTGACTTAGCAATGAGTAAAAATCTAGGCACTAAAGTATAGTATTTTATGAATGAAGAAATAATAGATAAAACTTCTAAATATTTTAAAGAAAGAGGAATAATTCTTCCAAAAATCTCAGAACTACAAGATCCTCATTCAATTAATGAAGATATTAAATTCAAACTTAAATCTTTAGATAAAGATGTTATTGATCCAAAAAATTTATTTAGAGTTCATTGGTTTAATAACAAAGATCATTCCAACTTTTCTAAAGTACCTGAACACATTGTTCTGCCTAATTCATTCACTGGAGTTGAAGCTAAAATCATAGTTAATATAGGCAGATTATTTCCTTTGATTACAGCACATAAAGTTTTAGCAGCCTATGGATGTTTGTTACCTAGGATATTAAATGGAACCTTTGATTATGAAAAACATAAAGCAATATGGCCTTCAACTGGAAATTATTGCAGAGGAGGTGTTGCAATTTCAAGAATACTTGGACTAAAAAGTGTAGCAATTTTACCTGAAGGTATGAGTAAAGAGAGATTTAATTGGTTAGAAAAATGGGTAGAGGATAAAAATGATATTATCAAAACAGCAGGTACAGAAAGTAATGTAAAAGAAATATATGATGCATGTAATGAGCTTAAAAAAAATTCAAACAACGATATTATAAATCAATTTGATGAGTATTATAATTATGCTATTCACCGTGCGGTAACCGGTCCTTCATTTGAAAAATCTTTTCTAGAAGTTAAAGGGAATTCAAATTTAAAAGCAAGATTTTACGTCAGTGCTTCAGGTTCTAGTGGAACATTAGCTGCAGGAGATTATCTGAAAGATAATTTAGATATAAAAATAGCTGTGGTTGAAGCTTTAGAGTGCCCAACACTACTTTATAATGGTTATGGAGAACATAATATCCAAGGTATAGGCGATAAACATGTTCCACTAATTCATAATGTGATGAATACTGATTTTGTTGTTGGTGTATCAGATCAGGCAACTAATAATTTAAATTTGCTTTTCAATACAGATGTTGGTCATAGCTATTTAAATAAAAAACATAGTTTTGAAATTGATTTTATAAAGCGATTACCAGAGTTTGGTTTTTCAACTATAGCAAATATTTTAGCATCTATTAAAATTGCCAAATATATGAAATTAGGAAAAAATGATGCTATTATTACTGTTGCAACAGATGGGGCTGATTTATATCTTTCAGAATTGAATAAAGCCAAAGATGAATTCAAAGGAATTTATGATGAAGTTTCATGCGGAGAAATTTTCGGACAATTTTTGAAAGGAATCAGTACTGATAATACTGTAGAATTAAATCAGAAAGATAAAGAAAGAATTTTTAATCTTGGCTATTATACTTGGGTTGAGCAACAAGGAATTAGTTTAAACGATTTTGAAAAAAGAAGAGATCAAAATTTTTGGAACAAACATTATCAATATATGCTTTCACTTGACGATCGAATAACAGAATTTAACTGTATTTAAATAAAATGAAAACACAAAGCTTACACAACCAATTAGTTGAATGGAGGCATGACTTGCATATGAATCCTCAAATAAGTTTTGAAGAAGAATATGCTTCAAATAAAGTTGCAAATTTACTTAATGATTTTGGAATAGAAGTACATCAAGGTATTGCTAAAACAGGTGTTGTGGGGGTTTTACAAAAAGGAAATAGTAGTAAAAGTATTGGTATTAGGGCGGATATGGATGCATTACCAATTAATGAAAAAAACAAATTTTCTTATAAATCAAAAATTGAAAATAGAATGCATGCTTGTGGTCATGATGGACATACAACTATGTTACTCGGTGCTGCAAAATATTTAGCTGAACATGGCAAATTTGATGGCACTATTTATTTTATATTTCAACCAGATGAAGAAAATTGTTTTGGAGCAAAAACTATGATTGAAGAAGGTTTGTTCAAAAAATTTTCAATAGATGAGGTATATGGTATGCATAATATTCCTGGAATGGAAGTTGGCACGTTTGGTACGAGAAAAGGAGGAATTACTACAAGTGAAAATCTTTTTGAAATTACAATTAAAGGTAAAGGTGGTCACGCAGCCTTACCTCATATGAGTAAGGATGCAATTACAATTGGGAGTCAAATTGTTGTTGCATTACAAACGATTGTTTCTCGTAAATTAGATCCTGTAGATGCAGGAGTTGTTTCTGTTACAGAATTTATTACTGATGGTAAAAAAAACATACTCCCAGGTCATGGCCTAATTAAAGGAGACGCCAGAGCATTTTCAGAAAAAACAAATAAAATGATAGAAAAAAATATGCGTCAACTTGTTAAAGGAATATGTGATGCTTATGGTATATCATATGAAGTAAGTTATGAAACTACTTGTCCAATGACTTTAAATCATCCAAAACAAGCTGAATCAGCTACAAAAGCTGCATTAAAGTTATTAGGTAAAGAAAAAATTAATGGTGATATTGAGCCAAGACCATTTTCTGAAGATTTTTCGGTAATGACCAATGTGAAACCTGGATGTTTTGTTTTAATGGGTAATGGAAAAACAGAATCATATGGAAGACCTTTGCACTCAGCAGATTATGATTTTAATGATAAACTATTAGTGGCAGGTTCTTCTTATTGGGTTGAATTAGCAGAACAACAATTAAAATCATCATAATAAAAAGGAAAAAACGCAATGTTTAAAAAAAATTTAAGTAAATTAAGAGCAAAAATGAAAGAAAATAATATAGATTTAGCTATTATCACTGATGATGATAATTTGTATTATTTTACTGGATATCATGATTTTTTGCATATGGACTTTAATCGTCCCACAATCTTGCTTGTACCTAAAGATGAAGAAAGTACTTTAATTACACCATTACTAGATGTTCTTTTGGTACCAGAAGATACTCCAGTTGATAAAATTGAGACATGGAATGATGGTATTGGAAAAGAGTGGAGAGAATTTTTACCAAAAATTATAAACAAACATGAAAAAATATTATGTGAGAGGTACAAAATTAATGCAACAGTAAACAATTATTTAGCTGAATTATTAAATGGCAAAACTCTTGGGAATATTACACCAATAATCAATAATATTCGTATGATTAAATCAGAAGAAGAATTAAAAATAGCTAGACATGCTGGTGAGGTTGCGATGGCAATGATGGAAGGAGCAAAGTCTGTTATAGCACATAATGTACCTCAGTATGAAATTGCTTTAGCGCAGTCACAAGCAGGTACAAGAAAAGCAGCGGAATTGTTAGAAAGACACTACCCAAAGAGTCCGAACATGTCTCCTAATATTCATTTTTTACCAGTTATAACTTCGGGAAAAGAGTTACCATATACCCATCGTCGAGCATCAACAAAATTAATTAAAAGAGGAGAACCTGTATTTTGTTGTTATTGTGGATCAACAAATTTTCATAGATTTAAACTGGGATTTGATCGCGTTTTTTGGGTTAATGAAATAAGAGATAAGTATCAAATAAAAGCTTTTGAGGTTGCTGTAAAATCTCAACAATCTGCTTTGAATGTATTAGGTCCTGGAGTTACAGCAGAGCAGGTACATGCTGCATATGCTGAAACTATACAATCTGAAGGTTATCCTTACCCTACTTTTAGATGTGGGAGAGGTACTGGCTTCAGCTTCTTAGAGGAGCCACAACTAGTAGTAGGTAATAAAACTGTTTTAAAGCCAGGAATGGTTTTTGCAGTAGATGGAGGAAGTAGTGCAAAAGATTTTAGAGGTCAAGTAGGAGATAGTTTTATAATTACTGAAGATGGATATGAACAAATTACGCATCATTCAAAAGCAATAGAAGATTTAATAATTAATTAATGCAGAAACTTAAACTTTACAATGCGCATTGTTGTGGTGAAGTTGGTGATGTCATTGTAGCTGGAAATGTAAATTTAAAAGGTAAAACTATTCTTGAACAATCAAAATTTTTATTTGAAGATAAAAAATTAAGAAATTTTTTACTTAATGAGCCAAGAGGAGGTGTCTTTAAACATTTCAATTTACTAGTTCCTCCAAAAGATAAAAAAGCAAAAGCTGGCTTTATAATTATGGAGCCAGAAGACAATCCACCAATGAGCGGCTCTAATAGTATGTGTGTTGCTACTGTATTACTAGAGAAGGGTATTATAAAAATGACTGAGCCAACAACAGAATTTTTTCTTGAAGCCCCCGGAGGGATCATTTCAATAAAGGCTTATATAAAAAATAAAAAAGTAAGCTTTGTTGAAATTCATAACCTACCGTCATTTGTGGATCAGCTAGATGTGAAGCTTCATACACCATCATTTGGTGAAATAATTGTTAGTATTGTATTTGGAGGAGATAGTTTTGTAATTTGTAATGCAAAGGATTTTGACTTATCTATTAAGCCAGATAATGCTAAAAAATTTGTCGAAATTTCAAATGAAGTGGTTAGAGAAGCCAATATTAATCTAGGTTTTAAACATCCTAGTTTATTAGAACTGGATTATATTTCTTTTTGTCAATTTATAGATCCTGTTAGAATTAATGATTTTAATCAAAAAGAAGGTTGGAATACAGTATGTATTAGACCCGGAAAACTCGATCGATCTCCTTGTGGCACAGGTACTTCAGCCAGATTAGCGCTTATGTATGCAAAAAATGAAATTAATGTAAATGAAAAATTTATCTCAAAATCTATTATTGGCTCTACTTTTGAGTCTTATATTTCTCATCAATATTCAGAGGAAAACAAAACAATGATTGTTCCATCAATCAAGGGATCAGCCTTTATAACTGGTGAACAAGAAATGTATATATCTAACGACGATCCTTTTCCAGAAGGCTATAAATTAAATGATACATGGCCCAAAAAATAATTCCTCAATCTTTCTCTAGTTTTGCATAAGATAATATTTAGTCTTAATTATCTGTGATTAATGGTCAATTAATTATTTAGTATTTGTAGATAAGATTCTAATATTTTTTGTTTTTCCTTTGAAATAGAAAACTTATTAAACATGTCATTGTATTCAAACCATGCTTCAGAATTAGCTTTTTTAGTTTCATATACTTTTTGTTTTAAAATAAAAATTATATCAGTGTGAATAGTTTGTAAGAAATCACTATTATCTTGTTTTATTGCAACATCCATAAATTTTCTTTGAAGGCAATCTTCTGCATCAGGAAAATAATCATACTCTTGTTGACATGTTTCTTTAAATTGAGATACTGATGATGTACAAGAAAATAATAAAAAAGAAAAGTTTTCAAAAAACTATTGAAGCTGCAGCAGAACATCGACTTGCCGGTTTCCAGACTTTTAGAGTGTTTGAAAATTCAGATGGTGAAAAAGGAAGTATAACAGTTGTTGGTATTTGGAGTGAAAAATTAAATAAATTAGCAGATGCTCTTGTCACAGGAGGAGACTCTCCATTAGGCACACCAAAAAAACCACTAGGTGAGCAAGTACCACAAGATGATGAAGGCGAGAAATGGTTATTTAGTTTTGGTGCCTCTATGACTACTGATGAAAATGGTTCTTTATCTCTTATCTCTTATGGTCATGCCTCGCCATTAATGGATGATGTTGATGAGTGGACTGATGCATGTGATCAGGCGATTTTACAAGCAGAATCATTTATAGCTGTGTTTGCCAATGAGTACGTAAAGTATAAAGAAAACATTGATAAAAGTTCTGATACATCAATTTTTGAAAAAGAATCTGAAGTAGCAGAAATGAAAAGTGAAAAAAAATCTGTTAAAAGTTATTATAAAAAGCTTGAGTCTTCAGCAAGAATTAAGACTGAAGGAATAGTGCCTATTGCTTGGCCATATCAAACAAAACATCCTTCCGGTTCTCTAGAGTGTATAGCAGCAGTTGGATGGTCTACTGATTTGCGTCAATCTGGTCAAGATATGAAAAATACTCAAGAAAAAGCTGAAAAAATAAAAAATAAATCTAATGAAAATGATGATGAAAACTCTTCAGGAACAACATATGAAGGAGCAAGTGATGAAGCTAGCGACGATTTTTAGTTTTTTTTTGTCTTCTTAATTTCAATAAATGTAAAAGCTTTAGATGAACAGTTATTAAATGAGTATAAAGAGGCAAGAAAAGATCTAAAAAATAATAGCTTTAGTGAAACAGATAATTATTATTTTTTTAAAGGTATATCCAACACTTTAGATTATGAAGACGAAGAGGAAGCCTTGTTTTTTGCTGAAGCAGATGCTTATGAAAAGCTTGAAATTATAGCGTTTAATTTAATTTGTTGGCCAGATTATATTTCTACAGAAATTAGAATTAAAATATTTTATGAATATTTGCAAATGAAACCTCTAATGACTCAAAATGAAGGTTTCACAATTTTAAAAAAACTAAAAAACAGAGAAAAAGATTTTGTTATGATTTTTTCTGTAAATAAAGAAAATACCATGATTGTATTTCCTTCTACAACAAATTTAGGTTTTCTTGATACATGTTAATTAAAAATAGTTTATCAAATAAATCTATTTTCTAAAGCAATTTAATTTCAGATTTTTATTCAGACAAGGATATAATTTTATCTACTAGTTCTTTATTTATACTTCTTGATCCAGTATTTAATCTGTTCTTATGTCTTCTTTCACCAGGTAGTCTAACACCTTCTAAAGATTTCATTTCTTGAAAAAATTTTTCAGAGTGTTCATTCCAGTTTTCGCCAGCAATTAAATTAGGAGATAAAGCCATAATGAATTCTCCACCTCTAGCAGGTCCTCCATCATTATTATCTTCTTTTGCTGCTTCAAAGCTAAACAGATCTCCAACTAAACCAGCTGCTAATAACTCAATCATCATAGCTATAGCTGATCCTTTATAATCGCCAAACGTCAGCAAAACCCCACCATTCGCAATATCTGCTGGGTTATCAGTTTTTTTTCCATCTTTATTTAATCCTGTTCCATAAGGTACTTTATGACCGTCTCTAGCAGCTACCTGCACTTCTCCCATAGCCATGGTTGAAGTTGCCATGTCATACACTACTGGTGAATTATTTTTTCTTGGCCACGCGAAAGAAATTGGATTAGTTCCAAATAAAGGTTTTTTTGCACCAGCAGGAGCAACACTTGGTTTGTAAGCAGTGCATGCAATTCCTATCAAATTTTTTTCAGCTAAAGATTCTGTTTCATGCCACAAGGCAGCAAAATGATGAGTATTAGCTATTGTTAAAACACCGACACCATGTTTTTCTGTAGTTTCTATCAAAACTGGTAAACCTACCTTTATTGCAGTTGGTGCAAAACCATAATCACCATCAACCCTAATAGCATTTTGTGTAAGGAATTTATTTGTAGGTCGAGCATTGCCTTTTACTTTTTTACTCTTAAGTGAAGCAATATATCCTGGAATTCTAAATAAACCATGTGATACACTACCGTCTCTTTCAGCATTAGTTACTGTATCTGCTACAGCTTCTGCATTCAATTCATCACAACCATTAAATTTTAAAGTTTTTAAAGCTAAGTTATAAATTTCTTCTAATGTTAAATTTGTTGTTGTCATTTTTTTTCCTTTTAATTAATATGTTGCCCTTCCACCACTCAAATCAAAAACAGCACCTGTAGTAAATGAATTTTCTTCTGAAACCATCCAAGTTACTAAAGAGGCTAATTCCTCTACTAATACAAACCTATTCCGCGGTATTTTTGAAAGCATGTAATCAATATGTTCTTTACTTATTTGATCAAAAATTCGAGTTTTCGCTGCGGCTGGAGTAACGCAATTTACAGATATATTATTATCAGCTAATTCTTTTCCAAGGGATTTTGTTAAAGCAATTACACCTGCTTTAGCTGCGCTATAAGGCATTGCATTTGGATTACCTTCTTTACCAGCAATAGATGAAATATTAACTATTCTACCATAGTTTTTTTCTTTCATAAGAGGAACTATTGCTTTGCAACAATAAAATACCCCAGTCAAATCGATATCTATAATCTTTTGCCATTCTTCATTTGGATATTCCCAAGTTTTATAACTTGGTCCTGCAATACCAGCATTATTTACTAAAATATCTATTTGTCCTAATTCTATCAATGTTGCTTCAAGTCCATTTAATACACTGTTGTATGACGAAACATCAACAACCTTTTTTATAGTATTATCAATGTTTATTTTATTTAGAATTTCTTGATCTTTATCCCAAATTGCTACTTTTGCACCTGAAGAAATAAATCTTTCAACTATGGCTAAACCAAACCCTTGTGCTCCACCTGTTACTATTGCATTCCTTTTTATTAAATCTATTTTATTCATACTAATTTTGTAATCTTAAGGTTTGTAATCTGCTTGTCAATTACGATATAGACGAATATAGAAGGAAATTATGACTAGGTTTAATGCATGGAATGTTTTTAAAAATGGATTAAATGGTCAAACTGGTTGGAGTCGTCAATGGCGAGATCCAGAACCAAAAGAATCCTATGATGTTATAATTGTAGGAGGAGGTCTTCATGGACTTGCTACAGCATACTACTTAGCAAAAAATCACAATAAACATAATATTGCAGTTTTAGAAAAAGGTTGGATAGGCGGTGGTAATGCAGGACGTAACACAACAATTGTACGTTCAAATTATATGATGCCTGGAAATAGAGAGTTTTACGAGCATTCATTAAAACTATGGGAAAATTTAAGTCATGATTTAAATTACAATGTAATGTTTAGTCAACGAGCTCATGTCGTTTTGCTACATAGTCCATCTTCAATTGATGCATATGCAAGACGTTATAATACAATGAAATTGACAGGTTCTGACGGTGAATTATGGGATTTAAAAAAACTTAAAAAGAAAATACCTCATCTAAATTATGATAATGGACGTTTTCCAATTTTAGGTGCAATTGTTCAACCTCGTGCAGGTAATGCTAGGCATGATTCCGCTGCTTGGGGATATGCTAGAGCAGCTGATTCACTTGGCGTTGATATACTGCAAAATTGTGAAGTTACAGGGATAACACGCAAAAATGGTTCAATAGAAAGTTTGCAAACTTCTAGAGGAATCATAAAAGGAAAGAAAATTGGATTTGCTGTTGCAGGACATACTTCAGTGTTATGGCAAATGGCCGAACTGGGTAAATTGCCTATTGAGTCTCATAAGTTACAAGCTTTTGTAACTGAATCTATTAAACCTTTACTGGATTGTGTTCTAATATTCGGTCCAGCAGGAGCTGCTCATTTTTATATTTCACAATCTGATAAAGGAAGTATGGTTTTTGGAGGTGAGTTAGATTGGTATAAATCCTATGCTCAAAGAGGAAACTTACCTACAGTAAAAGAAAATGGTGAATGTGCAATGGCAATTATGCCATGTCTTGGAAAACTACGCCTATTAAGACATTGGGCTGGTGTAATGGATATGAGCATGGACGGATCATTTTTTATGTGCAAAACCCCTATTGATAATTTGTATTTAAATGCTGGCTGGAATTATGGAGGTTTCAAAGCTAGTCCAGCTTCAGGTTGGTATTTTGCAGATTTAATTGCAAACGAGAGACCGCATAAAGTTATAGAAAACCATAATTTAGAAAGATTTGAAAAAGGTATTAATCTTGATGAGCGAGGAATAGGACCTGATCCAAAAATGCATGGCTGAATAATGATACGTATAAAGTGCCCATATTGTGGAGAAAGAGATCATAGTGAATTTAGCTATGGAGGTGATGCATCAATTGAATATCCAAGCTTAGAAGCGCCTCAAGAAGATTGGGTAAAAGCAATATTTTTTCGAGAAAATATAAGAGGTGTTCAAAAAGAAACATGGCACCATCTTAATGGCTGTAGAATGTGGTTAGAAGTTGAACGATCTACAATCACTCATGAAATTAAAAGTGTAAAACCGTGTCATCCTGATTATACAAAAATAGTTGAAAACAAACAATGAGTTCCCAAAGAATAGATAATTTTGGAAAAATTAATCGTGATAAAGAATTGCGATTTAAATGGGAAAATAAAAATTATTTTGGCTATGATGGAGATTCCCTAGCTTCTGCGATGTTAGCTAATAATATAAAAATAGTAGGTAGAAGCTTTAAATATCATCGTCCAAGAGGCATAATGTCTTGCGGAGTTGAGGAATCTGGGGGATTAGTAACAATTGGAGTTGGAGATAAAAAAGATCCAAATGTTCGTGTTACCTCCCAAGAATTATTTGAAGGTTTAGTTGCCTCTGGTCAAAATGCATTTCCAAATGTTAATTTTGATCTCGGTTCAGTAAATAATTACCTAAGCCGTTTTTTTGCTGCTGGCTTTTACTACAAAACATTTATGGGTATTCCACCTTTTGAGTGGGGAAGAGGAACTTCAATATGGATGTTTTTTGAGAAGTTTATTAGAAATGCTGCTGGAATGGGTAAAAATTCACGTTTGCCTGATCCAGATGTTTACGAACATGCAAATGATTTCTGCGATATTTTAATAGTTGGTTCTGGTCCAGCAGGTATTGCAGCAGCTAAAGAAGCTGTAGACAAAAAACTTGATGTAATATTAGTTGAACAAGACAACCTTATAGGAGGTGATCAATTATCAGACAATGATTTTGACACCGATACTGCTTTTAAAGAACTTCAAAATCTTGGGGTCAGAGTTATGAAAAGAACTACAGCATTTGGATTATATGACAATTGTGTTTTAGGTCTGATAGAAAGGGTTACAGATTACAATACTTCTATTGATAAAGAATTACCTAGACAAAGATTTTGGATAGTGAGAGCTAAGCATATAATAGTTGGTTCAGGCGCTTTTGAAAGACATATCGCATTTAATAACAATGATGTTCCAGGCTCAATGACTGTAAATGCGTCTAAACACTATTTAAATAGATATGGTGTTTTAACAGGTAAGGAAATTGTAATAGCCACAAATAATGATTCTGTTTATTTGACAGCAGAAATATTAGCGAATGCAGGAGCTAAAGTAACTGTATTAGATAAAAGGGAAAAAATTGATTTAAAATTTAATAGGAATAATTTTGAAGTTAGAAACGGAGTTGTTCCATATAAAATTAATGGCTCAAGAGAAATAAAGAGTTTAGACATTGCTGACTCTGTTAATTCTAAATATAAAAAAATAGATACAATTCAATGTGATCAAGTTCTAATGTCAGGCGGATGGTCTCCTGCAGTTCATCTATTATCTCATAGAGGTGTGCGACCAGAATGGGACTCAGAAAATCTTTGTTTTCTTCCTGGAGAAGCAAAAGAAAACATCACAATGGTTGGCTCAGCTAGAGGCATATGGGGCAAGGAAGATTGTATTAAATCAGGCACTGCTGGTGCTTTAGATGCACTCAACCGATTGGGGATATCAAAAACAAACTATTTTTTTCCAAAAGAGGGAGGTTGGAAAAATGCAATTGAACCATTGTATGAAGTAAAATTCAATAAATCTCGTTCAAAAAGTTTTGTAGATTTTCAACATGATGTTACTTGTGATGATGTTCGTTTGGCACATCGAGAGGGATTCATTTCAGTAGAACATTTAAAACGTTATACAACTTTGGGTATGGCAAATGATCAAGGTAAAATGGGTAATATTATTGGATTATCTTTGATGGCAGACCTACTTGAAAAAGAAATTCCAGAGGTGGGAACTACAACTTTTCGCCCACCATTCACACCTGTCGCAATAGGGGCTTTGGCTGGAAGAAGTGTTGGAAAACATTTTATGCCTCTGAGGACAACACCAATGCATCAATGGAATTTAGATCATGGAGCAACAATGATTGAGGCCGGGCTTTACCAAAGGCCATGGTATTTTCCTAAAACAAATGAAACAATTAGTGAAGCTTACATAAGAGAAGCTACAACAGTTCGAAAATCAGTTGGAATATGCGATGTTACTTCTCTCGGAAAAATAGCGATTCAAGGACCTGATTCCACAGAATTTATAAATAGAATTTACACAAATCCTTTTGCAAAGTTACCAATTAACAAAACCAGATATGGAATTATGTTGCGAGATGATGGTTTGGTATTGGATGATGGAACTTGTTGGAGATTATCCGATACTGAATATTTTATGACTACCTCAACTGCACAGGCAGGAAGAGTCATGTCATGGTTGGAGGAATTACTTCAAGTTCGTTGGACTGATTTAAAAGTAAATGTAACAAGTGTATCAGAACAATGGGCAGTGGCAGCTATTTCAGGCCCAAAAACTCGTGAGGTATTAAATCAATGTCTTGAAGATCCATCTGTTATTTCAAATGAAAATTTACCTTTTATGGGTTTTACATCAAGCGAACTTATAGGAGGAATTCCTTGCAGGATTGCTCGCATAAGTTTTTCAGGTGAATTAGGATATGAAATTTATATTTTAGCAGACTATGCAAATAAAATGATGGATATACTTTGGAATGCTGCAAAAAAATTCAACGGTTGCTTGTATGGTTTAGAAGCATTAGGTGCACTTCGTGTAGAAAAAGGCCATGTAACAGGAGCTGAACTTGATGGACGTACAACAATCGATGATGTCGGATTAGGAAAGATGGCATCAAATAAAAAATCATACATAGGTAGTGCTATGAGAAAAAGAGGAGTCTTAAGTTCAGAAGATAGAGAAAAACTTGTAGGTTTTTTCCCAGCTAATAAAAAAGATACTTTTGATGCTGGAACAATAATTTGTGAAAAAAATAATATAAAAGGATATGGTATTGGTAGAGTTACATCAGTAACTCACTCACCTGAATTAGGACATTGGATTGGTTTAGGATTTATTAAAGGAGGTATGGAAAGATGGCAAAACACTACAGTAGTAGGTAGTGATTTGGTTAGAAATAAAGAGATGGAAATTAGAGTAGTGTCACCTCATATGGTTGATCCAGATGGAAAGAGAATGTATGCATAACAGGGACTCATCTTTAGACTCATCGTATTCTCCAGGAACTTTTCCAATTAACAATAATATTACTGTTAAATTTAAGGAGTATACTTATTTAAATCTTAAACAAATAGCTTGTTGGCCTGACACACTGCTTCAAACTGAAGATTATATAAAAGAAAAATTAAATATTAATAGTGTACCAGACTTCAATAAGGGAGTTATTAATAAAGAAAATTCTATATGGAGAATTGAGCCTTTAAAATGGTGGATATTAAATAATGAATTAAATTTACCTGATCAATTAGGTACTAATTTAGATTTATCTCATGCCTTCACATGCATTAATATAATAGGTGAAAATGCATCATTATTACTGAATAGATTTTTGCCTATAGATCTTCGGGAATCTGTTTTTAAAGAATGGTCTTCTGCTAGCTCAGCTATTCATCATGTTAGTATTAAATTGTTAAAAATTTCAAAAAATAATTACCAACTTTTTATTCCTAGAGGATTTGCTTTGTCCATATGGGAGATTTTGTTGGAATCTTCTAAACAGTTTGGTTATGAAATTTTAGAAAGGTCACAAGGAGCGTAGACAAAATTTTTACAAATGAATAGATTTTACTAATGAATTTTACTGCTGAAGAATATTTAAAAAGACTAAATAAGGTCAAGCAGACAATGTCAGAAAAGGGAATAGATGTTCTAATACTTTCCGATCCATCTAATATGAATTATTTGACTGGGTATGATGGCTGGTCTTTTTATGTTCCACAAGGCGTAATTGTTTCGCTTGATAAAGAAGAACCTATTTGGTTCGGTAGAAAACAAGACTCAAAAGGAGCAATGATAACAACGTATCTTAATCATGATAATATACTTGGTTATCCTGAACATTTAATTCAAGCTCCTCCAAAACATCCTTATGATTTTGTTGCCAATTTTATTAATGAAAATAATTGGAGCAATAAAAATATTGGCGTTGAAATGGATAATTATTATTATACAGCAGAAATTCATAACCGTTTATTAACTCAATGTTCTAATGCAAAATTTAAAAATGCTCATTTATTAGTTAATTGGATTAGGTATGTAAAATCTGATGCAGAAATTGCATATATGAAAGAAGGGGCAAAATTAGTAGAAGCTGGTATGCGCACAGCTTTTGATGAAATAAAACCAGATGTTAGACAAAGTACTGTTGCAGGTAAAATACAGAATACACTTTTAGGAGGTAATAAAGATACTAATATAGGAGGGGAATACTCAGGGTTAAATATAATTTTAGCAAGTGGAAAGTCTGCTTCTGCATCTCATTTAACACCTACAGATAAAAAATTTAATATCAATGAAGGAACTATTATAGAATTGGGAGGAGTTAAACATAGATATCACTGCGCCCTATCAAGAACAGTATATATTGGTAAACCTGATAAACAACTAGATGATACATTGAAGATTACCAATGAAGGAATTCAAAAAGCTATAGAAGCAACTAAACCTGGCAATACATGTCATGATGTTGCTACCGCTTTTTGGAAAGTTTTAGAAAAATATGATGTTGAAAAAGAATCAAGAGCTGGTTATTCGATAGGTCTCGGTTATCCTCCAGACTGGGGCGAACATACATTAAGTATTCGAAAAAACGAAATGACAGTTTTAGAACCCAATGTGACCTACCATCTAATGTGCGGAATGTGGATGGATACATGGGGATTGGAACTTAGTGAGAGCATCAGAGTTACAGAGAATGGGTGTGAATTGTTTTGTAGTTTTTCAAGAGATTTGCACATAGTAAAGTAAATTAATCATTATCATCTTCTCCACCAGCTCCTTTAGATCTTGATTCTTCAGATTCAGGAACAAATGATTGAAAAGCAAGTTCAGAAATTTTATCCCAATTATTTTGATTTGGATTTAATCCAACTGATAAAACTTTTGCAGAATCTTTAAAGTTAATATCTATATCCAATGTTTGATTACTATTAGGTTTGTTTGATAAAATAATTTTTATTGAATTATTTTTTTTTTTATCAAAGAATTTTTTATTGATTGAAATTTTTTCTTTATCTGTCAAAAAAAGAACACCATCATTATTAACTATTTTTGCATAAATTATTTTTTTTATATATTTGCTAAGTATAGGAATTAGAAATATTGGATCATAGCAGTTAATTAAGCTGTATTCATTTTCATTGTTTATATTAAATTTGGATACAAGATAATCAATTACTCCTGGACCTGTCATTAAGTTAGATTTATTTTTTAAATCAATTTTTTTTTCATTGTTAAATAAGTCAATATTATAATCATATTGACCATTAAATTTTTCAATAAATGAACAAAATAAATCTATGCCCTTTAGGTTATATAATTCAAGCCAAGTAATTATATAAGCCGCATCTTCATCAGCTCCATGAGGAAATCCAATTCCAGAAAAAGCTCTTTGTGTGTTAGTGTAAACTTCATAATATGAATAGCTCACTTTTTTTAATTATAAGAATTTATTGTTGCAAAGCCCCAGCTATCAACATTTTTTTGAGATAGATCAGACAAATAAGGGGCGCCAGAGAAAAATGTCACTCTCAACCATCTATCAGATTTTGGATCATATCTGTTTGCACCAAAAAAAGATAATTTAAATCTTAGCATATCAATAGGATGTGTGTTTTTATGTAATATATTATCTCTGATTTCAGCATAAGGATAATTAGATAAAGATTGTATTCTTTTAATTATACCTCGAAAATGAGCTTTAGATAGAAGATATTCAGAGACTGACCTATTAAGATTCTGATCCTTAATATCATCATATAATTCTTTAACCATTCTTCCTATACCAAGATGTTGCTCTCTATCACCTCCATACTCATTGTAACGTTCTCCTAATCTTGGCTCTAGTTTTGCCTGCGAAATATACCAAAATAAGTAGTTATTTATTTTATCATTAAAATTAATATTGATAGCCCAATCATAATTTTTCTCAATAATATTTTTCAAATCTCTGAGACTTTGAGAAACTTCTATATCCATATCTTCATCTTCAGACATATCATTTGCTAAGTTTTCCGATACTTCAGGATATATTTCAATTAGCTGAACCTTTGCTATTTCGCTAGTATCTAAATTATAATTATTAGAAGCAAATTCAAGTAAGTGTTTCCATTTAATCTTTATTAAATTTTTTTCTTTTAGTGATGAGCAATAATTAATGAATTTATTCAAATCACTAATAGTTAATAAATTTTTATTAATTTGTATTTTATCAGTAGGTTGTACTTCTATTAAATATTGATGAGCCTTTTTTAATAAGGTTAAATATTTATTAATTAAATCAGTTTCAACGCTAAAGTTATTAATTATTTCTAAAGTTTTATTAAATTGTTTCATCCACTTATTAATAAGCTTTGGGTGTTTTACAATAAAAGGTGCCATGCCTAATCCAGTAGCATTACCTATGCCGAGATGTTGTTTAATTTCCTTTTTTAATTTAACTGCATTACTTGGATTTTTTTTCATTGCTAAATGTTCAACTAAATCAACACTAAATTCACGAATTAAATATACAGCAAGCATCTCTGCTCTAAAAGGTTGATTAAAAATAGTGTTTTTTTTTATATTAACAAAATCTGACAAACCAAATTTACCACTACCGTAAACTGCTGTTGTTCTCAGCAAATAACCCACTTTATTTATTTCATTGATATCAGGCTGCCTCCCATTTGCTAAACAGTCAATAACATATTGAAAAAGTCTAACACTTTTATTAGCTCTACTTAGAACTATCTCATTTGGAGAATTTCGCCCAGATTCTTGAAGAGGAATATTTTTTTTTAAACGACTAATTTCCTTATCATTTATTCTTCCTTGATAAAGTGCATAAGCAGTATCCCATTTAGTTGCTATTACTCTGTCACTTCTGTCTTTATCGTCAATATATTGAGAAAAACATATAAGTGAATAAATTTTTTCACTTGCATAAATTTCGTATATTGAAGTTCCAAAACCATCATTATCAAGATCAAATTTCGATCTTCTAATTTTCCACTTATCAATAATTAATTTTCTAAGCATGCTTCTTGAAAAACTCAATCGTGAAGGATATCTAGAACCCATTAGTTCTAATTTCATATCAGTTATATTTTTCTTTATTTCTACTGACATAAGTAAATATATATAGTTAAATTTATTTTTTTCACTAAAAGAACTAATATTATATGTCAAAAGTTCTAGATGAACCCTTACTAATAGATGGTTTGGAATACTGCAAATGGAATAGAGATCTACTCAAGAACGCTCATAGAGGAGGGTTGAATGCTATCCATGTGACAGTAGTGTATTGGGAAAATACTGAAGAATCTTTTATTAAAATTCAAGAATGGCATAAATTGATAAGTGAAAATAAGGATTTGATTTTAAATGCAAAAACTTCATCTCAAATATTGGAAGCAAAAAAAAATAAAAAGATAGCAATAATTTTTGGTTTTCAAAATTCAGCACCAATTGCAAATGATATTTTTTTAGTAGAAAAGTTTTTTAACAAAGGTGTTCGTTTTATGCAATTAACATATAATAATCAAACACCACTAGGAGGTGGATGCTTTGAATCTAAAGATTCAGGAGTATCTCGATTTGGTGAAGCTGTCATTGAAGAAATGAATCGCTTAGGCATGATTATCGATTTAAGTCATGCTGGCAAACAAACATGTTTAGATGCTATTAAATTTTCAAAAAAACCAGTAGCTATATCTCATGCTAATCCTAAATTTTTTCATGACTCTTTAAGAAATGTTGATGATGAAGTTCTAAAAGCATTAAAAAACCGAGATGGATTTATTGGACTAAGTTTATATCCATATCATTTGAAAAATTTAGGAGATTGTAAAATTGAAGATTTTTGTGAAATGATAAAACAACTAATTAATTTAATAGGTATTGATAATATTGGTATTGGATCAGATTTATGCATAAATTGGCCAAATGAGGTAGTGATGTGGATGCGGAATGGTAGGTGGACAAAAAAAACTGATTATGGAGAATCAAAAGATCATAATCCTAGCTGGCCAAAACTGCCTAACTGGTATTCTAAACCAGAAGATTTAAACAATTTGCTTTATAGTATGATGAAAAATGGGATTAAAGAAAAGGATGCAATTAAAATAGTTGGCATAAATTGGTTTAATTTTATGCAAAAACATTTTTAGTTTTTTTTACTAAAATAAGTCGAAGCGGTTAGGCTTAATATTACAATGCAGGTACCGATAATTTGAGTATTATTTAATACTTCATTTAATAATATCACAGCTCCTAAAATACCAGTTATGGGTTCAAGATATAAAAATAGCGCTGTTTTTGTTTGACCTATTCTTGGTATAGCAAAGAGTTGTAAAAATAAGGCAATTGCATATGATAAAGAGGGAATAAGTAATATTCCAAATGCCTTCCATCCAATATTAAAATTTATTGAGAAAAATAAATTAAGAAAAATTAGAAAAAAAATAGTGTTAGTTAAGTTTATAAAAATGTTAATTTGAATGGGTGTTATATTTTTTTTTGCCATTGTTTGATTAACAACAATCATTATCGATGCGCCGATCGAAGCTATAAAAGCAAACAAAACGCCAATGAAATCTAAATTTTCAAATGAAGGACTTAGAGCTAAAAACAATCCTAAAAAAGTTGTTATGAATAGAATTATAATAGAATTTTTAATTTTTTCCTTAGTTATAAAGATTGATGTGATTAAAACAATAATAGGGTAAGTACAAAAAACTATAATCGCTATACTAACATTAATGTATTTTACTGATAGTAATAAACCTATAGTCAGCATAATGGACCCAGAAGTAATCATAATGAAATCTTTTATGTTCTGTTTATATACAAAAAGTAAATTTTTTTGCCTAGGAATGGCAGGTGAAATTATTATCAAGGCTACCAAATACCTAAGAAATATTGCCAAACCAACACCAGCACCTAAATTGTAAGCATTTTTGGTAAGAGGCCCTATTATTCCAAAAAATATTCCAGCACCTAAAGCGAATAAAATACCAATAATATTCATTTTTTTAAATTTGTTTTTGACTATTCTTATTATGAGAGGTATTTCATCACAACAACAAAATAAATATAATAAATATGAATGCATCAGATCAAAGAGCTTTTGTGAAATTTGACAAAATTGACAAAAGTTATGATGGAGAAGTTTTAGTAGTAAAAAACTTAAACCTAGATATTGAGAAAGGTGAGTTTGTTACAATGCTAGGCCCCTCAGGTTCGGGTAAAACGACAACTTTAATGATGCTTGCTGGATTTGAAACACCAACAAACGGGGAAATTTTTCTTGAAAATAAACCTATTAGTAAAATACCTCCCTATGAGAGGGAAATAGGTATGGTTTTTCAAAATTATGCTTTATTTCCACACATGACTGTTCAAGAAAATTTATCTTTTCCATTAGAGGTTAGAAAAAATTCTAAATCAGAAACTCAAGAAAAAGTAAAAAAAGCTCTTGATATGGTTGAGTTAGGAGAATTTGGGAGTCGTTTTCCAGCACAATTATCTGGAGGTCAACAGCAACGTGTCGCACTAGCAAGAGCTTTAGTTTTTGAGCCACGTTTGGTTTTAATGGATGAACCTTTAGGAGCATTAGATAAAAATCTTCGTGAACAGATGCAGTATGAAATAAAACATATTCATGAAAGAATTGGTATTACTGTTGTGTATGTTACACATGATCAAAGTGAAGCTTTGACTATGTCTAATCGAATAGCTGTTTTTAATGATGGGGTTGTCCAACAGTTATCTACGCCTGATATTTTATATGAAAAGCCAGAAAATTCATTTGTTGCAGAATTTATAGGTGAAAATAACACTATGTTAGGAACACTTAAAAAAGATGATGGTGATTATTGTGAAGTAGAAATTGAAGGAGCAGGAATTGTTAAAGCAAAAAAAATAAATGTAGGTTCTGTTGGTGAGAAAACTAAATTATCAGTGAGGCCAGAAAGAGTTATGATTAATTCTCAAAAAGATCATAATAGTTTTGAAGGCGTAGTTGAAGAATTAATTTATCTAGGCGATCATATAAGAGCTAGATTATCTGTTTGTAACAATAATGATTTTATTGTTAAAATGCCAAACGAAGGAAATATTGTATTAAAAGAAAAAAGTAAAATTAAAGTTAGCTGGGATCCTAGTGATATTAGAGCCTTAGATTATAATTAATATTATTTTCCCGCAGTTTTTCTCGATATTTTAACCTTTTTTTTACTGTTCAGTCATGTTAATACATCTCACATATTAAGACATAATTATCTATTTTAAATTAGTTAACTAAGAAAAGGAGGAAACTTATGTCAAAATTTATTAAAGCTTTCCTTTTGGCTTTTATCGCATTTCCTTTTGCAGCAAACGCAGTAACTGTTGCTTCATGGGGTGGTGCTTATACAGAGAGTCAAATTAAAGCATATAAAGACACTTATAGTAATCCTGACATTATTCAGTTTGAAAATTATAATGGTGGTCTTGGTGAAGTAAGAGCTCAGGTTGAAAGTGGAAACGTTGCTTGGGATCTTGTTGATGTTTTACCAGATCAAGCGATTACTGGTTGTGACGAAGGATTATTTGAAGATATTTCTGGTGAATATGGAAACTTCATTGCAGCAGATAACGGCGATGGTCTAGTTGCTGATATGGCTGCAAATGGTGTTACCAATTTATCTGATTGTTGTGGTCCTCAAATCTTTTGGACTTACGTAGTATTCTATGATCCAGATGCTTTCCCAGGTGAGAAACCTTCTAAAATCGCTGATTTTTTTGATGTTGAAAAATTCCCTGGTAAAAGAGGAGTACATACATGGGCAAATGGATTTATTCAAATGGCAATGGTAGCAGATGGTATAGCTCCAAATGCAGTTTACAAAGTTCTTAAAAGTCAAACTGGAGCAGTAGACAGAGCTTTTGCTAAAATGGATGAAATTAAAGATCATATTGTTCACTGGTCTGCAGGAGCTAAACCACTTGAGTTAGTAAAAAGTGGAGAAGTTATAATGTCTATTGCTTATAATGGACGTGTTGGCGCTGCTGTATTAAGTGAAGGTGAAAACTTTGAATATATTTGGGAAGGACAATTACTTGAGCAAGAATATCTTTGCTTAATGACTGGAGCTCCTGATAGAGAGAATGCATTAGATTTCCTAATTCATTCAACTTCACCTGCTTCACAAGCTGAGCAAGCAAAATACATTACTTATGGTCCAATGAGAGCATCAGGTATTGATATTATTAAAGCTGGAGAACCTTGGTTCCATACTGGAATTGATGTTATGCCGCATATGCCTAACACACCAGAAAGATTAAAAATCTCAGTAATGGGAGATCCTGAATGGTGGGCTGATAATGGCGCTGAAATTGATGAGCGTTATGCAGCTTGGATGGGTAACTAAGCTTGATAATAAGTTAATTTTGATTTAAATTTGGGCGAGTTTAAAACTCGCCCTTTTTTTTGGAGGTAACTATTTCTGCTACAAATGAAATTTTAACAACTGATGGAATACCCCTAAAAGTTAGTTTAAAAAAAGCTGAAAGAAAAAATAAAATTCGAGCATTTCTTTTAGTTTTTCCTCTTTTATTATTTATTATAGTTACTTTTGTTGTTCCAATTGGAGATATGTTGTTGAGAAGTGTTGATGATTCACAGATCAATACTGTTTTCCCAAAAACATTTGAAGAATATAAAAAGTGGGACAGACAAGATTTACCACCAGAAGAAGTTTACAAATCTATTTTTTTTGAGCTAGCAGAAGGAGAAGGAATTCAAATAGGTAAAGCTTTAACCAGAATGAATTATTCAAAATCAGGATGGAAAAGTCTTATAAAAAAAACAAAAAGAAAAATTAAAAAAATTGTTAAATCTGGTGATTTACCTACTTCATACAAAGATACAATGATTGAAATTCATAAAGGATGGGGAGATCCTTCTTTTTGGGTATCAATGTCTCAAATGACTGATGAGCGAACATTAATATATTATTGGAATGCAATTGATAGAACTTATGACATTGATGGCAATGTCATTATGCAAGATGAAAAGAGAAGAATGTATATAAAAACATGGATTAGAACATTGAAAGTTAGTGTTTATGTTACTTTTTTTTGTTTGATATTAGGTTTTCCAGTTGCACATTTACTAGCCAATCTTCCTTTACGATATAGCAATTTATTAATGATATTTGTTTTATTACCTTTCTGGACTTCGCTTTTAGTTAGGACAACTGCGTGGATTGTAATGTTGCAACAAAAGGGAGTTATAAATGGGGTGCTTGTTTGGTTAGGTATTATTAATGATGATCAGCGAATTCAGATGGTTTACAATATGACTGGAACAATTATTGCTATGACGCAAATCCTTTTACCATTTATGATTCTACCTCTTTATAGTGTAATGAAAGTTATTCCAAAAAGTCATATGCGTGCAGCACAAAATTTAGGAGCTAAGCCAGTGAAAGCATTTATTCGGGTATACTTACCACAAACTGTTCCAGGTATGAGTGCTGGAGGGCTTTTGGTTTTTGTTTTGGCAATTGGTTACTTTATTACACCAGAATTAGTTGGCGGTAAAGATGGTCAATTGATAGGTCATTGGATAGCTTATCATTTAAAGACAACATTAAATTGGGGATTATGTTCAGCAATTGGATCAATTTTACTTGCTGTAATGCTGGTTTTATATTGGCTTTATAATAAAATTGTAGGAATAGATAATATTAAGTTAGGATAATTTATGGCATTACCGAGTTACGCAACACCTATTCAAAGAACTTATTACTATTTGTATATTTTCTTTTGTTGTGTTGTTTTCTTTTTTTTAATAGCTCCTTTAATTGCAATTATCCCAATATCTTTTAGTAAATCACCTTTTATGGTTTTTACTGAAGGAATGATGTCCTGGCCTCCTGATCCAGATGCTTGGTCATTTCGATGGTACCGCTATATGGTAGGGATATGCACTGATAAAAATTTAACAACACCGTGTGGAAATAAATGGATGATTGGAACTGTGAACAGTTTTTTTGTAGGTTTTGTATCGACTTTTTTTGCAACAGCATTAGGTACCCTAGCAGCATTGGGACTAAGCAGACCCCACATGCCTTATAAAGGCTTGATAATGTCTATTCTAATATCTCCAATGATAGTTCCATTAATTATTACTGCTGCAGGAATGTTCTTTTTTTATGCTAAGATTAATCTTGTATATACCTTTACCGGTATAATATTAGCACATATTGCTTTATCAACCCCCTTTGTTGTTATTACTGTTACAGCAACACTTGTTGGATTTGATATGAATATGGTTAAGGCTTCACAAAGTTTGGGAGCAAAACCGATGAGAACATTTTTTAAAGTGATAATGCCCTTGATACTACCTGGTGTAATTTCAGGAGCTTTATTTGCTTTCATTACTTCATTTGATGAGGTTGTTATAGTAATGTTTATGGCTAGTTTAGATCAATTAACTATTCCAAAACAAATGTGGGCTGGTATTCGTCAAGAAATTAGTCCAGTTATATTATGTATGGCAACTTGTTTAGTTGCTCTATCAATTTTTCTTCTTACAACTGTTGAGATATTAAGAAGACGCTCTGAAAAATTGCGCGGCATAACAGCAAGATAATTAAAGTGAAAGAAACAGCTAATGTGGCTGTAGTTGGTGCGGGCATAGTAGGGATTTGTTCTGCTTATTTTTTAAAAAAATCAGGTTTTAATGTTACTCTAATTGATAAAAATGAACCAGGATCAATGACTAGTTATGGTCATGCTTGTACATTTGCAGATTATGCTTCTGTTCCAGTGAATTCACCTAATCTATTTTACGATATACCTTTTATGTTAACTAAAAAAGATAGTCCACTATCATTAGATTTTATGTATGTTTTAAAAAACCTTAGTTGGTGTTTTAAATTTTTAAAAAATTGTAAAGCTGAAAATGTGCAACATATATCTTCCTCTTTAGGAACTATCTTAAAACATGCAAGTATTGCTTATGATGAAATTTTTTCAGATATTGACGTGAAGAAATATATTAAAAATGAAGAGACCCTGTATCTCTATAAAACTGAACAGGCTTATAATAAAGCAAGATACTCAACATCCTTAAGATTAATAAATGGTGTTAATATTAAAGAGCTTTCTAAAAAAGAGATTAATGATCTAGAACCTAACTTGGCACCAGTCTACTTTAATGGTCAGTTATATATTGGCTCACGTTATACTACCAATCCTTATGCTATAAGTAAAAAAATTTTTAATACATTTATAACCAATGGTGGAATTTACATTAATTCAAACGTATTTAATGTTGAACAATCTCAATCAAAAATTACACTTACTATAGATACGAATAAAAAAGATTTTGATAAATTAGTTGTTACCTCTGGAGCTTGGTCAAATATTATTGCTAATTATATTGGAGATAATTTTCCTCTTGAGACAGAAAGGGGTTATCATGTGCTTTTTGATAATAAAAATCTAATTAATAGACCAATTGGTTGGTCACATAGTGGGTTTTATCTTGTAGAAATTGAGGAAGGAGTAAGAGCTGCTGGCACTATCGAAATAGCAGGCTTAAATAAACCTCCAAATCAAAAGAGAATTAAAATGATCGAAACTCAAGCTAGAAAAATATTACCACAGCTAGGAAAAATTAAAAAAGATTGGATTGGATTCCGTCCTACATTACCAGACTCTATGCCAGTTATTGGACCCTCACAAAAAAATAATAATATTATTTATGGATTTGGACATCAACACATAGGTTGGACACTTGGTGCAATTACAGGAAAATTAATCAATTCTTTATGTCAAAATTCAAAAACAAATATTAATATTAATCCTTTTAGTGCAAATCGTTTTAATTAATCTAAATTTATACCTACATTTTTTACTTGCAGATAAGATTTGAGAGCATCAACGCCTTTTTCTCGGCTATATCCTGATTGTTTATAACCACCAAAAGGAGTAGCATGACTACCAGTAAACCATTTGTTAATATAAACCTGACCGGCTTCAAGTTTGCTTGCTGTCCAAGAAGCTTTTTTTAAATCTTTTGTAAATACTCCTGCACCAAGACCGTAGTCTGTGTCATTTGCTATTGATATTGCCTCTTCTTTATCTTCATAGCTAATAATCGATAATACTGGTCCAAAGATTTCTTCTCTTGCTACTGTCATCTCCTGTTTAACATTATTTAGAACTGTTGCTTCCATGAAATAACCCTCTCTTTCAACACGTTTACCTCCATGCACAGCTTCAGCACCTTGTTGAATTCCAGAGCGTGCATATCCTTCTACTTTTTGTAATTGATTTTCAGATATAATAGGAGTTAAGCCAGTTCCTTCTTCATAACCTGGACCCAATTTAAGAGATTCACTTAAGTTAACAAGTTTATCTATTAATTCATTTTTAATAGATTTATGAACAACTAATCTTGACATAGCAGTGCAAATTTGACCTGCTACACCAAATATACCATGTCTTGCACTTTCTACTACCGACTCTAAATCAGCATCAGGAAAAACTATTCCAGCTGATTTTCCTCCAAGTTCAACAATAGCGGGTATTGTTTTATCAGCACAAGCATGAAGAATTTTTTTACCTGTTGCAACTGATCCTGTAAATACAACATGATTAACATCAGGATGAGAAACAAGATAAGAGCCTGCTTCATCTCCATACCCCGCAATTATATTAATTAATCCATCTGGAACACCTGCATTTTCAATTGCTTTTGCAAAAATTGTTGCAGATAAAGGTGTAAGTTCTGCAGTTTTAACGATTGTTGAATTACCAGTTGCAAATGAACACGCTAAAGATCTTCCAATCATAGATAGTGGAAAATTCCATGGAACTATATGTGCAGACACACCATAAGGTTCTAAAACTGTATAATCAAAAACATTTGATGAAACTGGAATTGTTTTACCTTCTAACTTATCCGTTAAACCTGCATAATAATCAAACATATCAGCAACATCATTAAATTCTTTAATTCCTGCACTTAATAATTTTCCATTTTCATAACAAAGTATTTTACCGCCCTCGTTTGCTACTTTTCTAGTTTCTTCAGCAATTTTATGCATTAATTTTGCTCTTTCAAGCAATGGCATATCAACTAGTATTCTAGAATTAAAAGAGTTTTTCGCTGCGTTAACAGCTAGATCAACTTCTGTTTTTTTTGCGCATGCAATTTCAGCAAATATTTTACCAGTAGCTGGGTCATCAACTTTAATTGTTTCTTTTGATTCACTTTCTATCCACTTACCATCTATAAAATTATTATATTGCTGCATTATTATCTCTTTTAATTTTTTTGTTTATTCTATAATTATCTATAGTAACATATCAAACAAATGCCAAGCATAATAAAATATTACGTTAATACGATAGATTATATTAGTCTAAAAACTGGTCGCGCAACTATGTATTTAGTTTTCGTAATGATGTTAATACTAATTTTATCTTTTGTAACAAGAAATATTATTAATATCCCTCTTATTTGGATAATTGAAATGGCTCAATTTGTAATGACTGGCTATTATTTGTTAGGGGGAGGTTATTCTATGATAACTGATGATCATGTAAGAATGGAC